>CAXUEE010000148.1:0-4216 GCA_964249905.1 uncultured Acidobacteriaceae bacterium | reverse complement strand
GACATGTACAACCTGGACTTTGCCGGGGCGCACCATGTCTTCGAGAGCTGGTCGGCGGCGCATCCGGATGATCCGCTGGGGCCGGCTTCCGATGCGGCAGCGTATCTGTTCTCTGAGTTCGACCGGCTGGGTGTGCTCGATGTCGAGTTGTTTGCCGATGAGGACCGCTTTACCGGCCGAGGGAAGGCGGAAGCTGATCCAAAGGTGCGACAGACCTTTGACCAGCGGGTGTCTCAGGCCGACAGGCTTGCCAGTCAGGCGCTGGTGAAACAGCCGTCCGATGCGCGCGCACTCTATACGCAGACGCTGCTTGCCGGTCTGCATGCAGACTATGCTGCCATGATCGACAAAAAAGACTACGCGGCGTTGAAGTACACCGAGCAGGGAAGCGCGCTGGCGCAACGCACGATTGCCGCGGATCCGAATCTATATGACGCACGGATTGCGATGGGTGTTGAGAATTACATGCTGTCGCTAAAGCCGGCGGCGATGCGGTTTTTCCTGCTGCTGCGGGGCGACCATATGAGCAAGGAAGACGGGATCCGGGAGATGCGGTTGACGGCCGAGAAAGGCCATTTTCTTGCTCCTTTTGCGCGGCTGATGCTTGCCGTGGCGGAGCTGAAGGATAAGCACCCCGGGGAAGCTCGGGATTTATTGACGAAGCTTTCGCAGGAGTTTCCGAAAAATACGTTATATCCGAGGCAAATTGCGCGGATCCGCTAGGCACCAAAACCTGGTGAAGATACGAGACGTTATCACGGAAGTTATGCGGGTTCCTGTTGGGTCATGCAATGCAATGTGCCCAAGCCCCAGACCAGGTCCACGGCGTGAATGCTAACCACAGTTCGGTCGGGAAAGCAGGCGGCAATTGTGTTGAGCGCGTGGCGGTCGTTGGGGTCGTTGAAGGTAGGGACCAAGACGAGGCCGTTGGCGATGTAGAAGTTGGCGTAGCTGGCGGGCAGCCGCTGGCCGGCGAAGGTAACTGGTGCGGGCATTGGTAAGGTGACGATTCCGAACGGCTCGCCGTCGAGGTTTCGCGCGGCGTGGAGACGTTCGAGGTTCTCGGCGAGCGGCAGGTGGTTCTCGTCGGCGGTGTTTGCTTCGACGGCGGTGAGGATTGTCTTGGCGCCGACGAAGCGGGTGATGTCGTCAACGTGTCCATGGGTGTCGTCTCCGGCGCACCCGCGATGCAACCAGAGGGTTTGTTCGATCCCGAGATGGTCGCGGAATGCCTGTTCCAGTTCTTGCCGGGAGACCCCCGGATTGCGCTGCTGAATATCTGAGAGAAGGCATTCCTCGGTAGTGATGAGGACGCCAGCTCCGTTGACGTCGATGCTGCCGCCTTCGAGCACAAGGCGTTGCTCGCCCGCAGGGGTGAGAATGCATGGCCGGCGTTCAGGCATGGCGTAGAGTTCGGCTACCCGCTGCGGGATCTGATCGTCCTGCCGCCAATTGGTGTACTTGGCCCATGCGTTGAAGCGCCAGTTGGTGAGGGACATCTCGCCAGCGCGATCCCTGGTGAAGATCGGCCCGGAGTCCCTCAGCCAGACGCGGTCCGTGGGCCAAAGGTGGAAGTGGGTGCGGGCGAGGTTTGCGCCACTGCGCTTAAGGATCAGAGTGGCGCGGCGCTGGGCGGCTTCGTCATTGACGAGGATGTGGACGTCTTCGACGCCCGAGAGGTGGCGCACGATCTCGGCATAGACCCAGGGAATCGTCTGGAATTTGCCGGGCCAGTCGTCGCGGTTGTGGGGCCAGGCAAGCCAGGTGGCGGCGTGCGGCTCCCATTCGGCGGGCATGCGGAAGGCGGGCGGCAAGGTAGGCGGCATCTCGGGCTTTATTTTCGCAGATAGGCTGCTGACCCGGAACCGTAAGATGCTTGAAGAGGTTGGAGATGCAGAACAGAACCGAAATGCCGCCGCGTGTAGCTGTGCGGATGTGCACTCTTGCGGATGCACCGCGGCTTGCGTTTGTTGGGGCGGCCACGCTGCTCGATGCCTACGCAGGATTTCTTCCCGGGGATGCGCTGGTCGAGCACGCGGCGAGGCATCACCGCGCTGCGGCGTACGAAGCTGAGCTAGCGCGGCCGCAGTCCAGGGCGTGGCTGGCGGAGGTCGAACCCGCGGCGGCGCCGGTCGGGTACGCCATGCTGACCGCGCCGGACCTGCCGGCGGAGCTGGTCGGGCCGGGCGATCTGGAGTTGCGGCGAATCTACGTGCTCACCCGCTTCCACGGCGACGGCGCGGGGCGGCAGCTGATGGAAGCGGCCATTGCTGCCGCTCGTGGACAGGGCGCGCCGCAGCTGCTGCTTGGGTTGCATCCGGAAAACCATCGGGCGATGGCGTTCTATCGTAAACACGGCTTCGTGCAGATCGGAACACGACGCTTTCACCTCGGGGCGGTGCCCTTTGAGGACCCGGTGATGCGGCTTATGCTGTAGGGGAACGCACAAGGTCGCGCGCTTACGCGTTACTTGTTCGGCGGCGTGGAGGGCGGCTTGCCGGCGTTGAATTTCGCGGCGATCTCAGGAGTGGACACCATCTCCGCGGGATCGGGGTTGACGGCTTTGGCGGTCTCGACGCCGAAGACATAGCTTTGCCCGAACATGTTGCTGGTGAAGATGACAAGCGACTTGTCGGGGGAGAAGCGGACGTTCGGCTCCAGCTTGTAGTTGTGCTGGGCCATGTTGACCAGGTGCTCGGAGTGAAAGACGCCGGGCTGATAGAAGCCGGGTTCATTGATGCCGTCGACCTTGACCATCTGCGGATGAAAGAGCTCGATCCACTCCCCGTCGGGCGCCTTCGCGACCTGGCCGGGATCGCCGCCATCACCGGTGAAGACGTCCAGATCCTTGGTCAGATTGAAGTGAATCGACCACTCGTTGCGGTCCATGTGGAAGGCGGTCTTCTTGCCTGTAGCCAGATTGAGGCCGGCGAGGTAAAAGTCCTGGCCCTTGATGGGCTGCCAGTCATACCAGATGGTTTCTCCGTCGAGCCCCCAGAACTCGTGCCCGGCGATCTCCATCGCGATGGTGCGCTTGTGGATCAGCGTGTTTTGGGTGCCGTCGGTGTGGATCATCCAGATGCGGTCCACCTTTTGCCAGGGGCCTTCATGGCAGTACATGAGCAGCTGCGGATCCTTGGGCGAGAAGAGCAGGTGATTGACCCAGTCGGTCGAGTGCAGCAGGACGGTGAGCTTACCCGTCTTCAGGTCGATGGTGTTGAGCGTGAGCGGCGTACGCGAGGCGAGACGCTGCTCCATCATCTCGCCCTTATTGGCGGGCTGGACGAGAGGGCCTGCGAGGCCGGGAGGATTAACGCGGTTGGCTCCGTACTCGACGGCTGAATCGGAGTCGTTGATGGTGCCGGCGCCGAGTGTTTCGTCAGCGTTGACGGTGACGACGCTCATACCCTTGGGCAGGGCTGTGAGTTTGGTGATCTCCCTGGTATACACGTCTGCCTTGTACATAGAGACGACGTGAGTAGCTGGGTCGGCCTCCGTATAGAAGACCGAGTTGGTGATGCGCCCCGCGATGATGGCGTGAACGCCTCCGAAGCGGAGTTGCTGTGAGTTGTCGCCTGTGGGACGGGGTGGATTGGGAACGATGAGGCGGGTTTTGCGCGTGGCCAAGTCCATGCCGTGTATGCCGTCAGGCGCCGTGTAGATCATGGTCTTCAGGTCCGGCGTGTAGGCGTTGAAGTTGAAGTAAAAGCCGGAAGATCCGGGCTCGTCAGTGAGCCGGTAGATCCGGTGCCCGGTATCTTTGTCGACCCAGGTTTTGGGGGGTTCCAGGCGCAGGGAGGCGGCGGGGCCTTGGCCTGGAAGATAGGCGAAGAAGGTGCAGCAGAGAAACGCGATGGCTGGTCGGGTACATGCACGAATCATGCGAGCGAACTCCGGACGAAAGTGTAGGCGCTTGTTTATACATGGTTTGAGGGTCGATTAGGAAACTATTTCTACGGGGAAATGCGACGCAGATATCCTCGAGAAACGGAGTTGCTCGAACGGTGCCGCAGGAGCTGGCAAGGCAGCAGCTGCCCGGAGGGAGCGCGCTCTCGGCCGGCCAGCGTGCTGGTCTATTGGTAGAACAGGTAGGAAGCCGTGTAGGGGACCCGCACTTGGGTCTGGACGTGAGCTGCATCGCAGCCGTTTGCCGGCGGTTTTCCGCCGTGCGTGTTTGCGCGGCGTACGCGCGTGATCGGGGTGAGGGCTCCGGTTG
>CAXUEE010000147.1:0-9264 GCA_964249905.1 uncultured Acidobacteriaceae bacterium | reverse complement strand
CTCCCTACCTTCCCCCTGATGGCCCTCCCGCCGCTCGGCACCAATCCATGTGTCCGACCAACGGGAGGAGCCAGCAAAAGCCCAACACCCCACGAAGTGGTCGGCGCCCGCGATAAGGACGCCTTTACTTCTTTCCTATCTCTCTCAAAGCCGGATACACCTTCCGATACTCACGGTACGCCGCGTCCATCTCGGCCGCGTGCTGCGGCTCGATCACCTCGGCCACCCGGATGGTATCAGCGCAGGCGGTCGCCACATCCGGCCAAGCCCCCACGCCCGTCCCGGCCAGCAGCGCCGCGCCGAACGCGCCGCCTTCTTCCGCCTCCAACCGCTCCACCGGCCGGCCGTACACATCGGCCTGAATCTGACGCCAGAGCGGACCGCGTGCCCCTCCGCCACCCAGCCGTATCTCCGTCACCGGAATCCCCAGCTCCTCGAACAAGGTAAACGTGTCGCGCAGCGAGAAGGCGACGCCCTCCATCACCGCCCGCACAAAGTGGCCGCGTGTGGTAGAAGCCGAGATCCCCACAAACGCTGCACGCGCCTGCGCATCCAGGTGGGGCGTTCTCTCGCCAAACAGGTAAGGCGTCCAGATCACGCCATCGCATCCTGGCTTCACCTTCGCGGCCTCCGCGGTCATCTGGTCGTAGCTCAGATCCGGCATCAACGTATCGCGCAGCCAACGCAGCGAAAGTCCCGCGCCGTTCGTCACTCCCATCACATGCCAGATGCCTGGCGCGGCATGGCAAAAGGTATGCAGACGCCCGAGTTTATCGAGGGTCGGCTCGGCAGTCGCGGCGAACACCACCCCACTCGTACCGATCGTCGCCGAGACCATCCCCGGCTTCAGCACGCCCATGCCCACCGCGCCCGCACCCTGGTCGCCTGCGCCCGCAACCACCGGAGTGCCGGCCGCCACACCCGTTGCCGCCGCGCCCTCAGCCGTCACCTTCCCGCACACCTCCGGCCCTTCATAAAGCTTCGGCAGCCACTCCAACGGAATGCCCGCAGCCTCCGCCACCTCCGCGCTCCAGCGCCGATGGGTTACATCGAGCAGCAGCGTGCCGCTGGCCTCCTGCATGTCGATCGCGTACTCGCCCGTCATCCGCAGCCGGACGAAATCCTTGGGACAGAGCACATGCTT
Organism: uncultured Acidobacteriaceae bacterium; assembly: GCA_964249905.1. Taxonomy (GTDB): domain Bacteria; phylum Acidobacteriota; class Terriglobia; order Terriglobales; family Acidobacteriaceae; genus Edaphobacter. The sequence goes on along the minus strand of CAXUEE010000147.1, from coordinate 8,120 downwards.
GATCCGCGCAAAGATCTCCGGCTGATGTTCCTTCACCCAAAGCAGCTTGGTCAGCGTGAAGTTGGGCAGCGCCGGGTTCGAAACCAGCTCGATCAGCTTGGCCCGGCCGACCTTCGCCTCCAGCCAGTCGCACTCCGGCTGTGTCCGTTGATCGCACCATATCAGCGCCGGCCGCAGCACCTCGCCGTGTTCGTCGAGCATCACGCACCCATGCATCTGCCCGGTCAAGCCAACCGCCTCAACACTCCCCACCTGCTTCAGCACAGCCGAGATCGACGACTTCGCCGCCCGCCACCAATCCTCCGGATCCTGCTCCGCCCAGCCCACATGTTCGCTGTGAATGGAAGCATGTTCCGTCGCCTCGGACGCCACCACGCGCCCACTCCGGTCGACCACCACCGCCCGCGTTCCGCCCGTCCCGACATCTACTCCAAGAAACATCGCAAAAGCTCCTTATCCTCTTCATTAAAACGCTTCAAAACATCAACCTACCCTTCGCAGTGTACCTTCGGCTAATTTCTTTGCAGATTTGTCGCAACCCCGCGCATCTGATAGACGAAGCAGGGCAAAAGGCCCGCACGCTGACAATCCAAAGGCAGGTTTAGGTACCATAAGCGATATGACTCAAAGCAAAGCTGCGCAGTCCCGAAGCAGCGCGCCCTTTCCGCGCCGGCTTCCGGCAATGCCAGAGGCCGCTCTTTCCGCACTCGCGCTGGCCGCTCTCCTCGTCTCCGCGTCGACTGCCGCTGCACAGGCTACCAGCGCACCCGGCGCCACCTCCACGGCAACCGGGGCCGCGAGTGCCGGCGCAGGAGCCGTAGCCGCAGGCCAGAATCAGCTTTATAACGCGTCCGGCTCAAACGGCGCAACGGTCGATCAGAACTCCTTCAAAGGCTCGCTCATCTCCGGAACCAACACCGGCACCGTGCTTCCGCTTTCGCTCGACGAAGCCATCCAGCGCGGTCTCAAGCAGAACCTGGGCATTATCCTTCAGTCCTCGGCCGTACAATCCGCCAATGGCAGCCGCCTCGAACAACTGCAGGCGCTGCTGCCCACCATTACCGCCGACGCCCAGATCCAGGTGCAGCAGATTGACCTCGCCGCCTTCGGCCTCAAGATCCCCAACTTCAACCCCATCATCGGCCCCTTCCAGACCATCGACTTCCGCGCCAACCTCACGCAGAACGTCGTCAACTTGAACGCGCTGCAAACCTACATCGCTTCGAAGCACGGCTTTGCGGCTTCCAAACTCACCGCGGAAGATGCACGCGACATGGTCGTCCTCACCGTTGGCAACGCCTATCTGCTCTGCATCGCCGACCAGGCCCGCATCGTTGCCATCAACGCCGCGCTCAAAACCGCGAAGCTCACCTACGATCAGGCAGTCGACTCGCACGATGCAGGCGTCAGCCCCCGGCTCGACGTACTCCGCGCCCAGGTCGACTATCAGTCCGAGCAGCAGAACCTGATCTCTTCCCAGAATCAGCTGGCCAAGGATAAGATCGCCCTCGCCCGCGCCATCGGCCTGCCGCTCGATCAGCAGTTCGCCCTCACCGACACCGCGCCCTACCAGAATCTCGACAACCTCGATCCCAACCTCGACTTCGAGCAGGCACTCAAGACGCGCAAGGATCTTGCCGCCTCGGCCGAGCAGGTCAAGGAAGCCGAATCTGCGCGCAAGGCCGCCTACGACGACCGCCTGCCGACCGCCCAGATCTCCGGCAACTTCGGGGACATCGGCGAGACGGTCAACCACTCGCACGGCACCTACACCGCAACCGGCACCATCAGCGTCCCCGTGCTGCAGATCGTCAAAGACCGGGGCGAGCAGCAGGTCGCCAACGCCACCCTGGCCCAGACCAGGGCGCGGTTGTCTGACTCGACCCAGCAGGTCAATGCCGACGTCCGCTCGGCCATCCTCGATATTCAATCGGCAGCCAAGCTGGTCGATGCCGCCAGGTCCAACGTCGATCTCGCCACCGAAGCGCTCTCGGAAGCCCAGCAGCGCTTCCACGCCGGCGTCGCCGACAACCTTCCCGTTTCGCAGGCTCAGACCACCTTCGAGCAGGCCAACGATCAGTACATCAGCGCGCTCTACCAGCACAACGTTGCGAAACTCTCGCTCGCCCGTGCACTCGGAGTCGCCCAGACCAACTACAAAGATTATCTCGGAGGCAAGTAAATACCGTGGCTGACCAGGATTCCAACACACCAGACCAGAACAACCAGAAACCCGTCCCCGCCCAGACTCCTGACGAGTCGCCGGCGAAGAAGACCGGACGCAAAGTCATCATCTTCGGCGTCGTGTTCCTGCTCGTGCTCGCCGCGATCTTCTGGTATTGGCGCTCCACCTTCTCCGAAGACACCGACGACGCGCAGGTGGATGGCAACATCTACCAGATCAGCGCGCGTATCTCCGGCACCGTCACCGCCGTACACGTCGAGGAGAACTCCGAGGTCAAGGCCGGCCAGCTGCTCGTCGAACTCGATCCCAAGGACTATCAGGTAGCCCTCGAACAGGCACAGGCCGCTCTCGCCTCAGCCCAGGCCGACTACCAAAGCGCCAACGTCAACGTCCCCATCACCAACGTGACCACCACCACTCAGGTCAGCACCTCCGGAACCGACGTCGTTGCCGCTGAATCCGCCGTCACCCAGGCCCAGCAGCAGGCCGCCGCCGCCGCCGCCCGCGTCGAACAGGCTAAGGCCAACGCCATCAAGGCCACCAAGGACGTCGAACGCTACACCCCGCTGGTCGAAAAAGATGTCATCAGCCGCCAGCAATACGATGGAGCCGTCGCCGCCGCCACCGCCCAGAACGCCCAGGTGATCGAAGCCGAAAAAGACCTTGTCGCCCAGGAATCCGCCATCACCCAGTCGCAGCAGCGTCTCGACAGCGCCAAGCAACAGGCGGCTCAGGCTGTCAAGAACGGTCCCCAGCAAGTGAAGGCCGAACAGGCCCGCGCCCAGGCCGCTCTCGCCCAGATCAAGCAGGCCCAGGCCCGCGTCGACCAGGCTCTGCTCAACCTCTCGTATACCCGGATCGTCGCGCCGACCGCTGGCGTCGTGAACAAGAAGAACGTGGAAGTAGGCGGCAACCTCTCCTCCGGTCAGGATCTGCTCACCATCGTCCCGCTCACCGACCTCTGGGTCACGGCCAACTTCAAAGAGACGCAGCTCGCCCACATGCACCAGTGCCAGGAGGTCGATATCAAGGTCGACGCGCTCGGCGGCCGTCACTTCTCCGGTAAAGTCACTCAGATCGGCGGTGCAACCGGCTCGCGCCTCTCGCTCTTCCCGCCGGAGAACGCCACCGGAAACTACGTGAAGGTCGTCCAGCGCATCCCCGTTCGCATCGACTTCACCAACCTCAAGCAGGAGAACGGTGACTACGCCCTGCGCCCCGGTTTCTCCGTCACCCCGGTCGTCTCGATCAAGGGCACGGGCGACGACAAACCGACCTCCAACTGCGAAGCTGGACTTCCCGAACACCAGAACTAGCTCACCCAAGCCCCGGCCCCATGTTCGCTCTCCGCTAACATGGGGCTTCTCTTTTAATCCACCAGACACACCCCGGCCCATCCTCCCGCATCTCATACGAAAAGAGAGGTAAATCACATGGCAGTTGCAACGCTCGAAAAGTCCACCGGTGTGGAGAGATCTGAAAAGGGACAGGCGCAGGTCGCCCCCCACTGGCACGCGCAGGCAAAAGAGATTCAGAAGTTCGGCACCGTCATCGCCGACATGCCGCATCGTCTCGACGAACCCACTCGCGCCAAGATGGTCGGCATGCTCAACCAGCTGCTCGCCGATTCCATCCAGCTCCGCGACATGTACAAGAAGCATCATTGGCAGGTCTCCGGCCCCACCTTCTACCAGCTTCATCTCCTCTTCGATAAGCACTTCGAAGAGCAGGTTGAACTCGTCGACACCATCGCAGAGCGCATCCAGCTCCTCGGCGGCGTCTCGATCGCGATGGGCGGCGATGTAGCCCAGATGGCGAAAATCCAGTCGCCACCGCGCGGCCGTGAAGAGGTTCCCGTGCAGATCTCGCGCCTGCTCGAGGCTCACAAGATCATCATGCAGGAATGCCACGACATCGCCGAAGCCGCCGACAAGTGCGGCGACGACGGCACCAACGATATGGCTGTCTCGGATATCCTGCGCCCGAACGAGCTGCAGTCTTGGTTCATCAACCAGCACCTGGTCGAGATGCCCCTGATCCTCGACAAGTAACTCCACTCCCTGTTTCATCGAACACCTGGACCCCATGGCTGCGAGCACCATCGCCTCCATGGGGTTTTCTGCGTCAGCCCTCTTCTATGGCAGCTGCGGTGTGGCTTCTTTTTCTACCGAACCCATTCGCCAGGCCCTATCATCTACTGAGATAGGTCTCCTCCATGCCGATCGCACTTGCTTTCTTCGTCCATTACGCCTACTCCATCCTGTTTTTGTGGGTGCTGGTCGAACAACTCGGTGTTCCCATTCCGTCGCTCCCGGTGATGCTCACCGCCGGCACGCTGGCCGCAACCCATCGCGTGTCCTTCCCGCTCTCGATCGTCTCTGTCCTTGGAGCCTGCCTCGTCGCGGATTCCACCTGGTATGCGCTCGGACGCCGCTACGGCAACGCCGTCCTACGGCTACTCTGCCGGCTCTCCATGGAAGCCGAAACCTGTGTCGTCAAGACCGAGGGCTACTTCCACAAACGCGGAGCCATCACCCTCCTCTTCGCCAAATTCGTTCCCGGCCTCGGCACCGTCGCTGCCCCCATCGCCGGCCAGACCGGTATGCCCTACAGCCGCTTTGTCGCCTTCGACATGGGCGGTTCACTCCTCTGGACCCTCGCCTACCTGCTTGCAGGCTACTTCTTCGGCGACATCGCCCAGCGCAGCCAGCGCTTCTTCGGCATGCTCGGCCACTTTGCCGTTGTCATCTTCGTGTTGATGGTCTTTGGTCTCATCTTCCAGCGTGTCTGGAAGCAGCGTCGCTTCCTCCTCAGCGTGCGCGAGATGCGCCTGGAACCTGCCCAGCTTCTGGACATAATTGACACCGCCGAGCGCCAGGGCAACATCCCTCCATTCATCGTCGATCTCCGCCACCCGCTCGACTACCTCCCAGACCCCCGCGTCCTGCCCGGCGCCGTCCGCGTCTCACCCGCAGACCTCACCGCCCACCAGAAGCTTCTGCCGCGTGATCGCGACGTCATCCTCTACTGCACCTGCCCCTCCGAGGAGACCAGCGCCAAGGTTGCCCTTCAGTTGCAGAAGCTCGGCATCACCCGCGTCCGTCCGCTCCGCGGCGGCTTCGAAGCCTGGCGCGAGATGGGCTACCCGCTCGTCGACTACACCGAGCCCGAGGCTGCACAAGTCCTCACCGCTCCCCTGACCAGCGCAAGCCAGACCGCCGCATAAACTACGCCGTGGCGCCGGGCCAGCTCATGCGTACACCAGAAGCTTCGCGTGCTGGCCAACGGGACGTCCCCCAACACCTCACAGAGTGGACCGGAAAGGTAGTCACCACCTCCACCGGCTGTCCGTTCAACAGGCGCGGCCCATACCTCGCATCCCGCACCGCATCCATAACCGTCTTCCGCGGCATCCCCGGCCCATTCAGGAGTGCACCCAACCCCATAGACACCATGCACCTCGCATCCGTTCCCGCATCCAACCACCGTGATCCCAGCCGTCCCCAAGCCCCGCCTTCAATCGATCGACATCGCGCGCGGCCTCACCGTCGCCGCCATGATCCTCGTCAACGAACCCGGCGACCCTCACCAGGTCTATCCACCGCTCCGCCACGCCGACTGGAACGGCACCACCTTCGCCGACCTGATCTTCCCTAACTTCCTCTTCCTCTCCGGCGCCTCGCTCGCCTTCTCACTCGTCCCACGACTCGAGAGGGGAACTCCCTCAAAGTTCGAACTTGCACGCGCTCTCGGCCGCCGCAGCCTCAACCTGCTGCTGCTCAAGTTCTTCATCGCGCAGGTTCCCACCTTCCGGCGTCGGCGCATCCGCGTCTTTGGCGTCCTCTTCCGCACCGCCCTGCTCAATCTCATCGCCGGCCTCATCCTCCTGCGCACGCGCCGCCCGCGCACCCTGCTCACCCTCTCTGCCGCGCTGCTCCTCGTCTACTACGCCGCCCTTCGTCTCCCCCTCGGCGAACTCAATACGCCGCTGCTCGATCCCGACAACAACCTCGCCGCGTGGCTCGATCGCCAGATCGCCCACCTCTTCCACGGCCACCTCCACAATGGTGCTCTTTACAACGTCACGCATGATCCCGAAGGCCTGCTCAGCTCCGTTCCCGCGCTCGCCACGGTCCTCGCAGGAGCCGTCACCGCGTTGATCCTGCGCAACCCCGCCACACCTCACAAAACACGCACCCTCACCCTCGCCGGAGCCGCCTCCTTCGCAGCCGGCCACCTCTGGGACCGCACTTTCCCTACCAACAAGAATCTTTGGACCAGCTCGTACACCCTCGTCTCCGCCGGCTGGTCGCTGCTCTCACTCGCCGCCCTCCACGCCCTCTTCGATTCAGGCCAGCGCACGCGGAAACCCACCCGCACCCTCACAGCTCTCGCCCAGCCCGCAAAGATCCTGGGCGCGAACGCCATCGTCGCCTACGCCCTCTCGGTCATTGGTCACAAGCTCCCCCGTGCCATCCTCGTCCCGCACGACGGCCACAAGCTCTCGCTCCGCACCTACGCCTATCGCACCGTCTTCGCCCGCAAACACTCCACGCCGTTGCGCTCCCTCGCCTTTGCCGCCACCTGCCTCACCCTCTGCTTCCTCCCCAATCTCCTGCTCCACCGCCGCAAAATCTTCATCAAGATCTAAGCCGCCCCACTGAAGACTGACAACTGAAGACTGACAACTGACAACTGAAGACTGACAACTGAAAGATCATGCCTTTGCCGTCCGACCCTGTACTTCACCCCTCTTCAATCCCCTCCTTGTTCTTTTTGTCCTTCCCGTCCATGTGCGTCTTTGTCCCACCCTCTCCCTAGTACCATCGAAGCAGCAGAAGAAAGAGAGCAGGGAATTGGCCTACAAAGACTTACGCGAATGGATTACCGCGCTCGACCGCGCCAACGAACTCACCCGCATCACCGCACCCGTCAGCCCCTATCTCGAGATGGCCGAGATCGCCGACCGCGCCGCCAAGCTCAAAGGCGATCCAAACTCCAGGCCGGCCAAAGGCCCCGGCGGCCCCGCCCTCCTCTTTGAAAACATCACCGGCTATCCCGGCGCCCGCACCCTCATGAATCAGTTCGGCTCCGAACGCCGCATGAAGCTCGCGCTCGACGTCGACTCGCTTGACGACATCGCCAATCGCATCCGCACCCTCATCAAGCCGCAAATGCCAACCGGCCTCATCTCGAAGCTCAAGATGCTCCCCATGCTCGCCGAAATCGGCAGCTTCTTTCCCAAGGTCATCGATAAGGCCAACGCCGCCTGCAAAGAAGTCATCCTCAAGGGCGACCAGGTCGACCTCACCAGACTTCCCGTCCTCACCACCTGGCCGCAGGATGGCGGTCCCTTCATCACCCTCCCCTGCGTCATCACCAAGGGCCCGAACGACGCCGACGGCAATCCCGGCAAGCGCAACGGGGGCATGTACCGCATGCAGGTCTACGACAAGAACTCGACCGGCATGCACTGGCAGCGCCAGAAGAACGCCGCCGAACAGCTCCGCGACCGCGCTCGCGCCAATACCTCAGACGCCGCGGAGGCCGTCGAACTCATGGCCCTCACCGCCGGCGGCACCGCCGCGACCACCGGCCCCATCTCGCACGAAGTCCGCACCAGGATCCAGGGCAACCGCATGGAAGTCGCCGTCGCCATCGGCACCGATCCCGCCACCACCTTCTCCGCCATCGTCCCCGCGCCCCCCGAGGTCGAGGAGTACCTCATCGCCGGCTTCCTCCGCCAGAAGCCCGTCGAACTCGTCCGCGGCGAGACCGTCTCGCTTGAAGTCCCCGCCCATGCCGAGTACATCCTCGAAGGCTTCGTCAACCTCGCCGAACTCAAGACCGAAGGCCCCTTCGGCGACCACACCGGCTTCTACACCATGCAGGTGACGTGGAAGACGGGGTAGTCGTCCTGCATGGTGTAGAAGCC
>CAXUEE010000146.1:4184-9266 GCA_964249905.1 uncultured Acidobacteriaceae bacterium | reverse complement strand
GCCGTGGGAGGCTGGAGCGATCTTCCAGGGCGGCGTCGGCATAACCGATGACCGCGATGGATTTCGCTTCTTGCAGGCCGGTCTGCATGCCGGCCGGGTGCTGACCAACAACTTCGGCAGCGGCCTTCTGCGTGGAAACTTCGAGTATGCGGTGGAGCTGTTTCCGTACTGGGAGTCGTTCACGCCCGTGTTTTCGAGGGTGAGCTGCAAGCAGGTGGCCGGCACCGCCGTCCTTTCCTGCTCTCAGCCATACAACGTTGGCGGCACCTACCACGGCGTCACGGTCACGCCCATCATCCTGCGCTGGAACTTTGCGCGGCATGGACGGTTCACACCCTGGGCTCAGGCTGCGGGCGGGCTGCTTTGGACCAACCACAAGTATCCCGCCTACGGAAACACCGACGTCACCAACTACACGGAGAACGGGCCGAACGGCGAGACCAGCGTCTGGAACTTCACTCCACAGGGAGGCGTCGGCTTCCACTACTTCCTCAAGCCTGACCGCTCCATCGACTTCAGTGCGAACGGCGAGCACATCTCATCGGCCTCGCTGGGCGATCGCAACCCGGGCGTCAATGCCAGCCTGCAGTTTACGGTCGGTTACAGCTGGTGGAAGTAGAACGTTCATGTCGTCTGAGCCCATCCTCGAGTGCGTTCCGAACTTTTCGGAAGGTACCCACCCTCGCATCGTGCGGCAGATTGTTGCCTCGATGCACGTGGAAGGCGTACGCCTGCTCGACTATTCACTCGATGCCGACCACAACCGGTCGGTGGTGACGATCGCCGGAAACCCCGCGGCGGTGGTGGAAGCAGCTACTCTCGCCGCAGGAAAAGCTGCGCAGCTGATCGACCTGACGGCACAGACCGGGGTGCACCCCCGCATCGGAGCGGCGGATGTGATTCCGTTCGTGCCCGTCTCCGGGATCTCGCTGGCGGATGCGGCGGTTCTGGCCCGGCAGGCGGGGCTGCAGATCTGGCGGCGCTTCGGCGTACCGGTGTACTTCTACGGAGCGGCGGCAGGACGGCCGGACCGGGTGCTGCTTGAAGATGTGCGGCGCGGGCAGTTTGAAGGCCTACGCGAGGCCGTGCTCAAAGATTCGTCGCGGCGGCCGGACGTGGGCGGGCCCGAGCTGCACGCTTCCGCGGGGGCAAGTGCCGTCGGGGCCCGCGAGTTCCTGATCGCCTACAAAGGCGACCTCGCGCCTCCGGCCGACATCTCTCACGCTCGGGCCATCGCCCGCGATCTGCGTGGTTCTTCGGGCGGCGTGCAGGGCGTCAAGGCGCTTGGGGTTCTCGCCAACGGCCGGCCGCAGGTGACCATGAACGTCACCAACTTTCTGCGGACGCCGATGCCGGAGGTACACGCGACGGTCGAGCGCTTGGCGCGGGAACATGGCGCCGCGATCGCCGATGGCGAGCTGATCGGGCTCATCCCGGAGGCCGCCTACGATGCCGAGGCTCGCTGGCTCCGGGAGGTCCCCGGCTTCGATCCCGCCCAGAAGATCCTAGAGCGACGGCTGCAGCAGCCGATCGAGTGGCCTTCCGCCTATGCCTGAACCATTCGTCGAGCTGCAGCGCGTGACGGTGGTTCGGGGCGGACGAGTGGTGCTCGCCGACCTCGACCTCACGATCTCGGCGGGCGAGCAGGTGGCTCTGCTTGGCCCGAACGGCTGCGGCAAATCGACTCTGCTCAAAACGATCTCTTGCGAGCTCTATCCGCTGGCCAAACCGGAAACGCGGGTGCGTCTGTTCGGGCGCGAGCGTTGGGACCTCACCGAGCTGAAGAAGCGGCTTGGCGTTGTACAGAACGAACTTCCCGGCAAGCCGATTCTCAGAATCACTGGACGTGAGGCGATCCTGACTGGCTTCTTTTCCAGCTCGACCTTGTGGCCGAACCTCGGGATCACCGGCGAGATGCGGGATCGCTCGGAAGCCATGCTCAAGGTCGTCGGCGCGGAGGCGTTAGCAGACAAACTCTTCGGGGAGATGTCGGCGGGCCAGCAGCGCCGCATCCTGATCGGGCGCTCTCTCGTCGCCTCGTCGGGATGCCTGCTGCTCGATGAGCCCTCAAACGCGCTGGACCTGTACGCGCAGCGAACCCTGCGGGATCTTATGATGCAGCTTGCCGAGGCGGGTACAACCATGCTCCTGATCACGCATCACGTCGCGGACATCATCCCCGCCATGGATCGAGTCCTGCTGATGCGGCAAGGCGCTATCGCCGCCGATGGGAGCCGTGAACATCTGCTCACCGCAGAGCGGCTCAGCGAGCTCTTCGCGACGCCGGTCCAGCTTGCCGAACGGGACGGCTTTTACCACGCTTTCTAGCGCCGGTTATCAGTCGCGGGCTCCGGATGAATCAGAAGCCGCGAAACCTCAGGTGCTTTCAGCTTGAAGGCGTTCTCCAAGCGAGTGATCACCTGGTGGACCTCCGCCATGGGGAGCTCATCGGAGAGCGTGCAATGGCAGTTCACCTGGACGCGATCGTGATGCCGCGAGACCAGGATGTCGTGAATATCCAGCACCTCCGGGAAGCTCAGAGCGACCTGCCGCAACGTCTGCCGCAAAGCCTGCGCCTCCCGGTCCTGTTCGAGGGACTCAGGGCTCTCGATGGTGGCCGGCTCGCTTTCGATATGAGTGAGGATGGAGGCAATGTTCGGCACCTCTTTCCGGATGTCGGCTTCGAGCCTGGTCACCAGCTCGTGCGCCTCCCGAAGCGGAAGCCGTTCGTTTACCTCCAGGTGCAGTTCCAGATGAAGCGCGTTGTCGTAGTGCTGCAACGAGACATCGTGGATCGAGAGGTTGGCGCGGGCAGCCACGGCCCGCACCCGATCGTGAACGCTTTCTGCCACCGTAGCCGTGGGAACGGAGTGCACCACCACATCGGCCTCCGGCAGCACGCGCTGGATCGCAGAAGTAGCGGCAGAAGTGATCTGCTCGGAACGCTGAAACGTCAGTGTGCGCGGCATGGCGAGCGTGACATCGGCAAAGAATTTTGGGCCGGAGCGCCGTGTACGAAGCCGGTCCACGGACAAGACGCCGTCAATCCTGCCGAGATCCTGGATCAGCTTGCGGCGGGTCTGCGCAGCGGTGGCGCCTTCACGGGCCGGCGTCGCGTCCAAAAGCGCATCGGCGGTGCGGCGCGCCAGCGACCAGGAAACCCGCAGGATGACGACCGCTACAAGCAGAGCCGCGATCGGATCCGCAAGCTCCAGCGCAGGCACATGCAGCCACTCGCCGCATTTGGTCGCCGCCAGCCCGGCCAGGACCGCCAGCGACGCCCAAAGGTCGGTGCCGAAGTGGACAGCGTCGGCGGCCAAAGCATCTGAGCGCTGCTCCCGCGCGATCTTCTGCAAGCTGCGCGAGCGGGTGTAGTCCACCGCGATCGAGAGCAGCAAAACCAGAAACGGCCACACCGACAGCGGAAGCGCCAGGTGACGGCGGTGCAGGATCCGCGAAGTCGCCTCAAAGGTGATCCACAGGGAAGAACCCAGCATCAGGCCGGTCTCGAGGAAAGCCGAGAGAGACTCGATCTTGCCGTGACCATAGTTGTGTTCGTCGTCCGCGGGGCGGTCCGCGGCGTGGACGGAGAACAAGGTAATCGCGGCGGCGACCAGGTCGATGCCGGAGTGAGCCGCTTCCGACAGCATGCCCAGAGAGCCGGTCAGCAGTCCCGTAACGAGCTTGAGCGACGTGATCGTGAAGGCCGCAAGCACGGAGAGCAAAGCAGCCGAATGTTTCGCTCCGGGTTGGCGAGAGAGGAATGGCGCCGCCGGCACAGCGGCCGGAGAGGTGACCTTCGGTTCTGCGGCCGCCTGGCTCATAGCACCGATGCTACTCGTTCCCCTGAGCCGCTGCACGGAGACTCACAGGCGGGACAAGCTCCTCCGGCAGCAGGCGGCGGAGATAAAGCATGATCGCCGCACCCAGAAGCATGGGCAGAGCCATGGTTATCAGGCCGCGTTGGTAGCTGCCCGTCAAGTCGCGCATCCATCCCATCCAGTACGGGCCGATGAAGCCTCCCGTCACGCCGATCGCTCCAATTAGGGCAAACCCGGCAGCAGCAGCGCGGCCCTGGACATAGCTCGCGGGTAAAGACCAGAGCGGCCCCTGCATGCCGTTGAAGCCAATCACAATAAGTGCAAAGGAGAGCACTACGAGCGAAGGGGAATTGGTCCACCCGCAGAGAAGGAAACCGGCGGACATCAGCAGTGCGGCAGGGATCACAACTCCGTGGCGGTTCAGGGTGCGGTCAGAGTAGATGCCGCCCAGCAGCATGGCCGCCGCCCCAAGCAAACCAGTGCCGGCGATCAGAAATCCCACCCGCGAAGCTCCCAGGTGGGTTGCAGCCTGAAGAATAGCCGGCGCGGAAAAGGTATACGCGTACAGGCTAACCAGGTTTAGGAAGGAGAACGCGGCGAAGAGCCAGACGCGGCGGTCCCGCAGCGCGTCCGCCAGGGAGCCTTCTGCGTTCAGGCGCGAAGACGTTGCGAGGCGGCCCATCAGAGCTTGCCGCTCGTCGGGGTCCAGCCAGGACGCCTGCGCCGGGCTGTCCGGCAAAACGAGGAAGAAGACCACACCGAGCAGGACTGCCGGCAATCCCTCCACCAGGAACAGCCACTGCCATCCCGCAAGTCCCCATCGGCCCTGAAGATGCAGCAGCGCTCCGGCAAGCGCACCCATGATGGTGGAGCTGAGCGGTAGAGCGATGTAGAAACGGGTCACTGTCCGGGCGCGCCACTCCGGCGGAAACCACTGCATCAGGTAAAAAACCACGCCAGGGAAAAAACCTGCCTCCGCGGCTCCCAGCAGCAGGCGCATCACGTAGAAGTGCAGCGGGATGCGGATGAAAAGCATGCCCATCGCCAGTACCCCCCAGCTGATCATGATCCGCGAAAGCCAGCGCCGCGCCCCAAAGCGATAGAGCAGCAGATTGGACGGGATCTCGACCAGGGCATAGCTCAGGAAGAAGAGGCCCGCGCCAAGACCGTAGGTGGTCTCGCTAAAGTGGAGGTCGCGGTTCATCTGCAGGGCGGCGAAGCTGATGTTGACGCGATCCATGTACGCGACGCAATAACCCAG
>CAXUEE010000146.1:3095-4174 GCA_964249905.1 uncultured Acidobacteriaceae bacterium | reverse complement strand
ACCGAGAGCTGCGTCTGCGGCACAGGGATAGGCAAGCGGGAACCTCGTTCCTGGCGGTGGATGAATGGAAGGTACCACGTTCGGGGCTTCGATCTCAGGGCTTAGTCGCGCGATAAAGTCCGGCCACGCCGAAGGTATAGCTGGTCCAGGAAGCGTCGCGAAAACCGGCGCGTCCGATCATTTCAAGCATCCGCGGCGGCCGGGGAAAGCGTTCCACGGAAGAGGGCAAATAGCGGTATGCGTTGGCATTGGACAGGAGAGCCCCGACGCGAGGAAGGATCTTCTGAAAGTAAAGACTGTAGAGAACGCCGACTACCCCTGACGGCTGATTGCAATCAAGGATGGCAATCTGTCCTCCGGGTTTGAGAACACGATAGAGTTCTGTAAGACCGTCCTCGTAACTGGCCAGATTCCGAAAGCCGAATGCGGAGGATATCAGGTCTAGCGACATAGAGGGTAGGGGTAGATGTAATGCATCTGCTTCCACCACTAAACTATTCTTCCTGGTAAGTTTAGTTGCACCACGCACAAGCATGTTGTGGGAGAAATCCACAGCAAGCAGGGGTGCTGTGGACGATGTGGAAGGACGCCGCTTCAGCAGGGCAAGCGTCATGTCTCCCGTGCCGCAGCAAAGATCGAGGATAGCGGCATCTGGCTTGGCAAGGACAGGTGCGAGAGCTCGCGCGGTCCGCCACCACCACCACCGATCGATCCCCGCCGAGAGCAGGTGGTTCATCCAATCGTAACGAGACGCAATCTGGTCGAACATCTGCTGCACGTCGGCAGCCGGCTGGATCGCTCCGGTTGCTGGAAGGCTCGGCCGCGGATTCCGGGACGGGCTCATGCGTTCGACCTGCCGAGCCGGCGCACGTCGCGCAGCATAGCTTCCGCTGCGGCGACCAGCTCCGCGTCCGTGACATCGTGGACGATCTCAACCGACCCGATCCCAGTCGGCAAAACGAATGCCCGCCGGCCGCTGCGCTTCTTCTTATCCGAGGCAGTTAGTTCAACAAGCTGTGCGGCGGCTGCACGAAAGCGGGGAAGCGGACCATACGCCAGAATCAGATTCGCCATCCTGG
>CAXUEE010000146.1:0-3085 GCA_964249905.1 uncultured Acidobacteriaceae bacterium | reverse complement strand
CTGGTAGCGGCTTCAATGGTATGCCCAAGCGTGTGCCCAAAGTTGAGAATCATGCGCAGACCGGATTCCCGCTCGTCCTCGGTAACGACGGCAGCCTTGACGCGAACGGAAGCTGCGATGATTCGAGCGAGAACGCGGCGCTCCGCTGAACACGCAAGTTTATTGTTTAGCTCCATATAGCGGAAAAGCTTGCTGTCCTGGATGATGGCTGCTTTGACTGACTCCTGCAAACCCGCACGAAGCTCTCGCGGAGGCAAGGTCGACAGCAGATCCACATCGGCAAAGACGGCGCGCGGGTGGTGAAAACTCCCGACAAGGTTTTTTCCGGCCAGGAGGTTGACCCCCGTCTTGCCTCCAACGGAAGAGTCCACCTGGGCCAGCAGCGTGGTCGGCACCTGAACATACGGGATGCCGCGCATATAGATGGCCGCGAGGAACCCGGTCACATCGCCAATAACTCCTCCGCCGAAGGCAACCAGGAGCGTATCGCGATCGGCTCCAGCTTCGGCGAGTTGTTCCAGCAAGGATTCGACCGAAGAGAGCCGTTTGTGCTGCTCGCCCGGCAGGAGAAAGAGAACCGTAGGACTTTTCGCCTCGGGAAAAGAGCGGCATACCTGCTTCGACCACAGCTTCCAAATTTTGGGAGAAGTGACCACAATCGGCCGGAACGAACGGCCCTCGGCGAGCGCCAACAGGCGGGGGTACAACGTTTCGATCAGCCCTCGGCCGATCGCTATGTCATAGCTGGCGGACGGGGTAGCAAGAGCGATGACTTGGACGGGGGTCGGCACCAATCATCATGCTATCGCAGAGGACAGGGCGTCTGTGGAGTCGATGAAAGGAGTTCCTGTCCCAATCCTCTCAGACCGAACCGGCGGAGTAGCATCGGAACATGGATTCATACGACTTCCTGGTTGTAGGTGGAGGCATTGCCGGACTGAGTGCAGTCATTCGATTGGCGGAGCAGGGCAGGGTCCTCTGCGTGACCAAGGAGTCGTTGGCGGAGTCGAACACCAGCTACGCGCAGGGCGGCATTGCGGTCGCCATGGGCGGCGAGGCAGACGTAGCACTGCACCTGAGCGACACAATCACGGCCGGAGATGGACTGGTCGATCACACGGCTGCGGAAACTCTGGTGAGCGACGGGCCTCGCCGGGTCGAAGAGCTTTTAGCCTGGGGAACGGAGTTTGACCGGGGTGCGGCGGGCGAGTTGCTGAGGACCCGCGAGGGCGCGCACAGTCTTTCACGCATCCTCCACGCGCACGGAGATGCAACCGGACGGGAGATCGCCCGGGCGCTGCTCGAGCATGTGCGCACCCTGCCGACGGTAGAGCTGCGGGAGTGGACGACCACGGTCGACCTCGAGATAGAAGAACAGCGCGTTGTGGGAGCAACGCTGCTCGACAGCAATGACCACTTGACGACGGTACGAGCCGGGGCTGTCCTGATCGCCAGCGGAGGCGCCGGCCAGGTCTACAGCGACACAACCAACCCGGCGGTAGCCACCGGCGACGGAATCGCGATGGCCTACCGCGCCGGAGCGGCCGTCGAAGACATGGAGTTCTACCAGTTCCATCCAACCGCATTCTTAGGCGAGGGTGCGCCCCGCTTTCTGCTGAGCGAGGCTCTGCGCGGCGAAGGCGCTCTGCTCGTCAACGCGCGCGGCGAGCGCTTCATGGTGCCGCTGCATCCGCAGGCGGAACTCGCGCCTCGCGACGTCGTCGCCCGCGCCATCACCCGCGAAGCCCTCTCCGGGCCGGTCTACCTGGACATGCGCGGGGTCAAAGGTGTGGAGTTTCGCGAGAGATTTCCCGGAATCTCCGGATTCCTGTCAGAGTATGGGCTGGACCTCGCCCGGGACCTGGTGCCGGTCCGGCCGGCCGCGCATTACCTGATGGGCGGCATCCGCACCGACGTCGCGGGCCGCACCACCTTGCCCGGCCTATACGCCGCGGGGGAAGCCGCCTGTACGGGCGTGCACGGGGCTAACCGGCTGGCCAGCAACTCGCTGCTAGAAGGGCTCGTCTTCGGGGTTGCCGCGGCGGCCACGATGGCGCGCGAAGCAAGGACGATCCCGGCAGCCAGCGCCGTCTCCCCCAGCCAGACTCCTCCCCATGACACGCTCTCGCACGAGCATACCGAAGCCTGGATCGCCCACCTGCGCGTCCTCATGTGGCGGGACGCGGGGCTGCTTCGGGATGCAGAAGGACTCCACCGTGCCCAAGCTGAGTTGAAGCAACTAAAGATCACTCTGCCGGCTGGCATCACCCGCCGAACCGTGGAAGCCCGAAATCTGCTGACGGTTGCGGAGATGATCGTCCAGTGCGCCTTGGGCCGGGAGGAAAGCCGCGGTGCCCACGTCCGAAACCAGTTCCCCACAAGAAACGAGACAGCAAGACACTCGATCCTGGCGCGTGGGCAGCTCCGATTCGAGGCGTGATCCACCAGCTTACGGCGAGGGATCCCCGGTTTCCGCCGAGCCCCCGGCAACAGGCGGTGGCGAGCCACGCTTCGGATGCTTCCGCCTCCAGTAGGCTTCCACATCCGGCGCAAACTCCAGGCCGATGTTCCCCAGCGAGCCTTCCACCATCACCACCGACGAATTGATCAACGAAAGCGAGACTCCCCGATCCTGCGCCGGGTAGTACACGTTTGAAATGGCGCCGGCCGTAAAGTTCCCCAGGATGTTGGAGTAATTCGGCTGGGTCTCGCCGTTATCGCCGAGACACACAAACGGAGCAAGCAGCGCATGCCGTATCCGTGCCTTGACGGGCCCGTTCGCCTTGCGGAAATAGCGCGGGTCTTGCCGCAAGAGGATCGGGTACACGGCCCCAGCCAGCATCGTCGAATCGAACACATCTCCTAGATTCGCGCCCACCCGCTTGAAGTACCCCGGAGGACCCCAGCCATACCCGCGATTCGTCCCCTGGTACTCGCTCACGCCGGCCAGCAGAACCGCTGCCACAAAGTTGAACGGGTCAAACGTGGCGTGCACCGCAAGATCCGTCTTTTGTCCCGTATCCAGCGGAGCCGCGCGCCCGCTCAGCACGGTGTTGAAGTTTGGTACAACCGTCAGCAGCCGCTG
>CAXUEE010000145.1:335-9386 GCA_964249905.1 uncultured Acidobacteriaceae bacterium | reverse complement strand
GTATGGTCCTCCTCCACCGCCTCCCGGGTATGCACCGGGGTATGCGCAGGGTCCGGGTGGGTGGGAGGCTCCGCCGCCTGAGTTTGCTGCCGCGCAGCAGCGTGGATACCACGACGGCGTCGAAGGGGCGAAAAAGGACTTCGACAACCATCGCCCGCCGAACGTCAACAACCGCGATGAGTACCGGCACCCGAACTTCATTCCCGGGCCGGACCGGCGCAGCTATAAGATCGGGTTCCAGCGCGGCTACCAGGTGGCGGTGCAGCACATCTACGGACCGGGCGGATACGGGCCGCGATAAGCGGACTTGACCGGACAGAAGCAGATCCCTCCGGGATGACAAGACCGTAGGTTCTGGGCGGGCGGAACACTGTGAGGCAGGACCCGGTCGATGTGGCCGGGTCGTTCTTTTTTGGGCGTGAATCAGTCTTCCGTTGATTCTCCTGGCGTTTCTTCGTCGTGCTCTGCTTTCTCGATGGCGCTTCCGCCTTCGATTTCCGCCGGCGCGAACCCATGCGGAGCACTTGGCGTTGTTCCCAGGCCCTGGCCCATGGACGCGCCAGCGCCCTCCATCGTCTGGCCTTTCATGGCTCCGGTGACGGTTGCGTCCATCATCATCTCCGCTAGGTGCCGCGTGGCTTTGTCCAGCCGCTCGATCGCCTGCCGGATGATCTTGTAGTCGCCTCCCTGCACAGAGGCTTTGAGCTCATCGAGGCCAGCCTTGATCTTCTCGTGCTCGTCAAAGCTCAGTTGATCCCAGGCCGGGTTGTGCTTAGCTTTGCCGATCGCCTCTTCGATGGTCTGCGCTTCATTTTTGGCTTCAATGACCTGCCGCTGCTGAATGTCCTGTTCCGCATTGTCAAAAGATGCCAAGATCATCGTCTCCACTTGTTCGTCGGTCAGTCCGTAAGTTGGTTTGACGTCCACTTCGGCTTCCTTGCCGCTGCGCTGCTCGCGTGCCGAGACCTTTAGGATGCCGTTGGCGTCGATGAGAAAACGCACTTCGATCCGCGGCAGCCCGGCGACCATGGGCGGAATGCCTTTGAGGTCGAAGCGCGCGAGCGACCGGCAATCTTTGGCCAGTTCGCGCTCTCCCTGCACGACGTGGATCGCCACGTTTGTCTGCCCGTCGACTCCGGTGGTGAAGTGCTCCGTGGCGCTGGCCGGGATGGTGGAGTTGCGCTCGATGATCTTGGCGACCACGCCGCCGAGTGCCTCGATGCCCAAGGAGAGCGGGGTCACGTCCAGCAGCAAGAGGTCTTCAAGCGCCGAGCCAGCGGACTCACCGGAAAGGATCTGCGCCTGGACCGCCGCACCTAGGGCGACGACCTCGTCCGGGTTGAGCTCGGTGTGCAGCGTCTTGCCGCGTGCCTCGAGCTGGAAGAGATCGGTGACCATGGCGCGCACGGCCGGGATGCGCGTGGAGCCGCCCACCATCACGACCTCGTCGATAGCCTGCGGGGTCAGGTGCGCATCCTTGAGGGCCTGCTTGACTGGGGCTGTGGTCCGCGCGATCACGGGCGCAATCAGCTGCTCAAACTGTGCGCGCGTGATCTCGCGGGCATAAGGCTCGCCCTGCGGTAGGGCGACGGTCAAGCGCGCCGTGTCCTGGCTGGAAAGCGCAATCTTGGCCTCGATGACGGCTTTGCGCACGGCTTGCACCACCTCTGCCTGCCCGCGCACGTCGATTGCGTAGTCGCCCCGGATGTCGTCGAGCGCGATCGCGATGAGCAGGTTGTCGATATCGTCTCCGCCGAGGTGCGTGTCTCCGCCGGTCGAGATGACCTCGAAGATGCCTTCATGCAGCTTCAGGATGGAGATGTCGAAGGTGCCGCCGCCGAGGTCGTAAACGGCGATGATCCGGTCTACCCCGTTTGGGCTCTCGGCAGTCTGCTTGTCGAGGCCGTAGGCCAGCGCGGCCGCGGTCGGTTCATTGACCAACCGCAGGACTTCGAGACCGGCGATCCGCCCCGCATCCTTGGTCGCCTGGCGCTGCGCATCGTTGAAGTAGGCGGGCACGGTGATGACGGCGCGGGTGACCGGCGTGCCCAGGAAGCGCTCTGCATTTTTTTTCAGCTGCAAAAGTACATAGGCTGAGATTTCGGGCGGCGTCAGGGTCAGGCCGCCGACGTTCAGGCGCAAGACCTCGCCCGCCTTCGCTCCCTCGGCCAGGCGGAAAGGGAAAAACTTGAGCTCGTCTTCTACATCTTCGAGGTCGCGGCCCATGAGGCGCTTCGCCGAATAGACCGCCGAGCTGGAATCCGAAAGCAGCGTCGCGCGCGCCGCATTGCCGACGGCGACGCCCTCCTCGGTCCACGCTACGACGGAGGGCAGGAGCCGCTCCCCATCCTCGCCCGGAATCACGACCGGCGCATCGCCCTCCATGTAGGCCACAAGCGAGTTGGTGGTGCCCAGGTCGATGCCGACGACGATGTTGCGCTGTTCTGCCATGAGTTCCCTCTGCGCTGTTCGATGCGCCTGACTGTGCTTGGGCGCGGGACGGCTGGAGGCCATGGTAGTGTCTCTGTCATGGCTCTCAATCCGTACGCCCATTTTCTTGGCGAGCAGGATGCCCGCGCTGTGCTGGCGGCAACGCCGGGGCTCGTCCACCAGGCTGTTTGCCGGCTGACTCCGGAGCAGATTGCGGCACCTGTTGCCCCGGGCAAGTGGAGTCCGTGCCAGATCGTGGCTCACCTGGCGGACTGCGAGCTGGTGCATAGCTTCCGCCTGCGCCAGACGCTCGCGGAGGTGAACCCCGTGATCCAGCCCTTTGACCAGGACGCCTGGGCCGCACGCTACGCCGCCTATGCCGTACCCGCGGCGCTGGAACTCTATCGCGCCTCCCGGGAGTGGAACCTGAAGCTGATCGGCAGCTGCAGCGAAGCCGATTTTCTCCGCGAGATGACCCACCCGGAACGCGGCACGATGAGCTTCGAGGTGGTGCTCGAGACCATGGCCGGACATGACCTGAACCACCTGGCACAGATTGAGCGAGTGGCGGAGGCTTAGATCTCGCGTGGACATGCTCCGGTGCGGCCACCGGCAGCAGCAAACGCAGATTCCCTTCGGGAATGACAACTAAAAAGAGATAACAAAAAATACGGGGATTCTGGCGTAGCCAGAATGACGACCTGTTCACGTTAGCTATTCGAGGGCGGCTGTTACGTCCCGGATGAGGTTGCGCAGGTAGCTCCGCTTGTTGAGAAGCGTCACCAGCTGGTCACGGGTTTCGGTGCGCGCGCCGGCGTTGCCTGTGTCCACTGCCGCATCCCACCGTCCCCATAGCGCTTCAAGCTCTGTCTGCGTCTCTGCCATCTTGCGGTCAAAGCCGGCGGCGGCGGCCTGGAGATCCCGGCGCAGCGCAGGATCGGCGTCGTCACCAAATTCTTTGGCTGCCTTCATCTCCATTAGCTGCATGTTCAGTTCGAAGACTTCTTCAAGCAGTTCCGGAGGGATGAGCTGCTTTTTTTCCGAGCCGCTGGCGCGGGCGGCTTCGGTCGCCGCCTTGGACTGCTCCTCGAGCTCCACCCCTTCGAGCGACAGGAGGTACTGCGTCCGCAGGATTGGGTCCTTGAGCGTCCGGTAGGCGTCGTTCAGGTCCGACGCCTGGGCCAGCGCGGCCTCCTGCTCGGCGGCCGGCCTGGACGCAAAGCGGTCCGGATGCAGTTTGCGTGATTGCGCATAGAACGCCTTTTCCAGCGCTGCCGTGTCGATCCGCAGGTGACGTGGAAGCGAGAAGACCTCGAAATAATCCGCAGTGGCCATGCTTCTCAGCTTACCTTCGCCCGGCAGGGAGCGGATGGGGAGCCGAGCGAACCTGAAGCCGGGCTACCGGGTGCGGTAGAGCCGGATAAAGGTGTCCCGCGGCAAGCCATCGCGCCGCGCGATCCGCAGCACAGCCGCGGCCTCGCTCTCACTCATGCCGCCTCCGAGCGCCACGAAGTAGGGCGAGCGGCCCGCGGGCGCAAAGACCCTGGGATTGAGGCCGGGGTGCTGCCGGGCGACGGTGGCGGCTTTGGCCGCGGCCTGAGTTTCATGCAGGTAGGTGTAGGCGATGACGTGCCAGCCGGGCTGCGGCACGCCAGCGGGCAGAGGAGTGTGCGTCTCCTTCGCAGGACTGGCGACCCGTTCGGCAGCAGGTGCGTTGCTTGCCGGCGATGGAGCGGCCACCAAAGCAGCAGGAGCGGGGGACGGTCCGGCGGAGGCCGGCGTACGCGTCCAAAAAAACATCACGAGCAGCACAAGCAGCACCAATCCACCGGCCAGAAACCATCCCCCCGGCACCCCTTCCCGGGACACCGTGCTCGCCACAAGACGGCGCAGGTGAAGCCGCCGCGTTGTGAGACTCACGTCTGGGTCCACGCGCATCTTCAGGACCGCTTCGGGCGCCTCTGCAAAGTCCAGGGTCCGATCGGGAGTCGTGGTGGGCGGTGGCGGCTCCGGGCCGGCGAGGCCCGCGGGGACCGGCGACGGGGTTCCGGGATCAGGGTCTGCCGGCGCGACGGGATGCGGTTCAGCTCCTGCCAACATCTCTGCCGGCGCCAAGGGCGACTCCGCGGGCCCGTGGAGCGCGCGCCTCATATCCTCCAGAGTCCATGTACCCTCCAGCCCGTGCCGAACGATGCGGTCAAACGGCGCCGGCAGAGCAACAGCCGAGGTCCACTGCCGCTCCAGGGTAAGACACTGCAGCAAAAGGACCGCGAGGTCCTGCACATCGCGCTGGCGAAGCTCATCGCACATGCTTTGCGGGTGAAATTCGGGGTCGACCAGGCACTCGCGCACGCAGTCGCTGCGCAGCTTCACGATCTCGCCTGTGGCCACCACGCTAGCCGGCTCGATGTGCTCATGCACCAGGCCGATGCTGTGCAAGGCTGACAGCGCTGCGAGCACACTGGTGGCGACCTGCATGGTCTCCGCGGCGGTCAGCGGACGCTCTTTGAGGATCTCCGCCAGGCTGCCGTCGGTCGACTCCATGAGCGCATACGTGAGCGGAACTCCGTCAAAGGTGGTGGCGCCGTAGGTCTTGATCTCGACCAGATTGGCCTGGTGCACCTCGGAGACCTGCCGCCAGCGCTCCAGCATCTCGTGCTCGTCGTTCAGGGACTCGGTAATCCGAATCACGTCCACCGCACCATCCTGCGCGGACGTAGCAAAGAAGGCGCTTCTTCCTTCCGGCCAGAGCAGTTTTTTCAGCGGGTAAGTTTCCGCAATCGTCTTTCCTTCGTAGTCGTTCCAAAGCTTCACAGAGCATCCGATCCGGTTTTCTCGACCTGGGGCAACTAGGGAGCGAGCCGGCCGTCGCTGGGTGTGTGCTCCATGCACCAGCTACAGGGCTATTCGTTTGCTCCGCCCCTATTATCTATCATCAAAATCGAGCAAATTTTTCCAGCTGTGCATCGCCGGATGTACTCAGGCTTCGCATGCATCTTATTCGTTGAAATTGAGGAGGAGGGCCATCCATGAGCTTATTCGGAGGAAAGACGACAGGCGACCGCATCAGCGTCGTTGCCCAGCTACGCGCCAAGAGCGGACATGAGGATGAAGTGCGGGGCATGCTGGCCAAGCTGGTCGGCCCCTCGCAGAAGGAAGCTGGGTGCCTGACCTATCAGGTGTTCGAGGACAAGCACTACCCGGGAAGCTTCTTCACCTATGAGGAGTGGGAGGCGGAAGAAGCCCTGGAAGAGCATCTTCGGGTCAACAAGGAAGGCCTCAATGCCGTCAAGGCTCTCTTGCGGGAAGACCTTCGGATCAGTGTGTTGAAGACGATCTAGTTTAGGCGGAGAAGCTCGATCCGCACCCGCAGCTTTTGGTCGAGTTGGGATTGATGAAGTTGAATCCCTGCCGCATCAAGGTCTCTTCGAAGTCCAGCACCATGCCGGCCAGGTAGAGGAAGGACTTGGGGTCGACGAAGAGCCGGACCGGCTTTGCGCCGGACGGATCGTTTGGCGTCTCGAGCCCGGCGCCGAAGATGAAGGTGCGGTCGCGCTCACGGGGCCTGGTGTCGAAGCGGATGCTGTAGGAGAGTCCGGAACATCCGCCTCCAGTGATCCCGACGCGCAGGCCGCCGTCCTCGGGAGAGACACCTTCCTTGGCCATTGCGATGCGGATACGCTTCAGGGCGCTTCGGGTGATCTCGATGGCCTGCTTGGCGCGCGGCTGCTGACCCTCTGCGGTCAACAGCGTCATGCCGGCCAGAGGGTCTTTGCCTGCGCTGGGTCGTGGAGCGTCCCGCTCTGCTGCGGTTTGTAGGGTGACCATACTCATAGGAGAAACTGGTACCGTGCGGAGGCAGTCCGTTCGCTTGCGTGGGAACGGACTGGCTGGATGCCGCTGGCCTTGCTATCAGTGAGCTGCGACAGCGACCGCGGAGGACTCGGTTTCTGCAACCTGGTTTTTCTTCTTCCAGTCGCCGATGGCGGCGCGGATGGCGTCCTCAGCCAGAACGGAGCAGTGAATCTTTACGGGCGGCAACGCGAGTTCCTTGACGATATCGGTGTTTGAGATCGTGAGCGCCTCGGCGACCGTTTTGCCTTTGACCCATTCGGTGGCAAGCGAGCTGGACGCGATGGCCGAACCGCAGCCGAAGGTCTTGAACTTTGCATCCTCGATGACCTGGGTCTCGGGGTTGACCCGGATCTGCAGACGCATCACGTCGCCGCACTCGGGCGCACCGACAAGACCGGTTCCAACCTCGTCGGAGGACTTGTCGAGCTGACCAACGTTGCGGGGATTGCTGTAGTGATCGACGACCTTGTCGCTGTATGCCATGGGGGCTCTCCTAAAACTGTTATTCAGATGATACTCCGCCCCCAATGGGTGCGCCAAACGTGTGCGTGAGGAGCGAAGCGGAGCGCTTTGTGGCCGTTCTTGCAGGCGTTCGGGCGGCTTCAGTCGACCCGGCAGATCAGGAACTTCAGGTAGCTCGTCTCCGGCAGTCCGAGAATGACGGGATGGTCCGGTGCCGCTCCGCGTGCTTCGATGACCTGGACCCGGCGATGGGCGTCCGCAGCCGCGGCCGCCACGACGGACGTGAAGTCCTGCTCTGTGACGTGGTGGGAGCAGGAGCAGGTGACCAGGGTTCCGCCGGGCTCGAGCATCTTGAGCGCGCGCAGATTCAGCTCCTTGTACCCGCGCAGAGCGCCTTCCAGGGCTCGCTTGGACTTGGCGAAGGCAGGCGGGTCAAGCACGATCGTTCCGTACCGCTGCCCAGCTGCTTCGAAGTCCCGCAGCAGGTCAAAGGCATCTGCTTCGATCCAGTCGACCGTGGCGGAGAGGTGCGGGTTCCCTTCGAGATTGCTGTCGGCCACCTCGAGCGCTGCGCGGCTAGCGTCGACTCCCGTGACTCGCTCGCACATTTGCGCCAGGTGCAGGGCAAAGCCGCCCTGATAGGTGCAGACATCGAGCGCGGCTCCGCGTGCGTAGCGGGCGGCGGCCGCGTAGTTGAGCCGCTGATCCAGAAAAGCGCCCGTCTTCTGCCCGGACTGGGCGTCATAGGCGAACTGAAGGCCATTGATGGTGAAGACCGTAGTCAGCTTGGGCTCCGGACGGTCCGCGTAGAGCGATTCACCCGCGGTCATGGGCAGGGCTTCAGCAACGCGGGTTCGCGGGTCGGGACGCTCGGCGATGGTAGCCGGAGTAAGTCGCTCCTGCAGAACGCGGGTCACGGCGGCACGCACGTCGTCCTGGGCGGTGGCTTGCGTAACCAGCTGCAGGACGATGAGGTCGTTGTAGCGGTCGGCAATCACGCCCGGCAGGCGGTCGGCCTCAGAGAAGACAAGCCGGCCGGCGTTCTCGCGTTCGGAGGCGGGGGCGAGTTCCTGGCGAAGGTCGAGTGCGGCGTGTATGCGCTGCTCGATTTCGGCAAGGTACTGTGCACGGCGAAGCCTTGGTGCCTCAGAAACCATACGCAGGGTGATCTGCGAGGCGGAACTGAAAATGGCGCTGCCCAGGGCTGCGCCGCGTCCATCGAGGACGGAGAGCACACTTCCCGGCGCGATTTGGGCGGCTTCAGACTCCGGCCGGAGCTGTTCTACCTCAGAGCGATAGACCCACACCGAGCCGGAACGCAGCCGCTCCGCCGCTCTCCGGGTAATGACCGCCGCGGGCCCCTCGGGATGCACGGGACCGACTCGAAACGGCTCGAGATCGACCCTCTGTGCCATGGCTCTATGGTCGCATAGAGCGGCGCACCCTACGGCCTTTGCGCGATGGAGTTCGTCTTGACCGCAATGGCCATCGGGGTGACCACCGGTGCGGCGATTCCGACAAACTGCGTGATCGTTCCCGAACCAGCTACTTTGGTCCCCAGGTTGATCACCCAGAGATTGCCAGACCCGTCGATGGCGAGCTTATACGGATTGGTCAGGGCGGCTAGGCCATAGCCGATGGTGCCGGACTGCCCGACTCCACCTGCCGCCGCGAGTGGGATCTCGGAGATGGTGTTGGCGCCTGCGTTTGCGACCCACACCGTTCCGCTGCCGTCGACTGCGAGGGCGATGGGCGCATTGAGGCCTGAGCCGGTGTAGGTGAGCGACGTGGGTGAACTTCCGGGAAGCAGGAAGCGGGTGAGCGTCGACGCCGTCTGGTTAGCAACGATGGCCTCTCCCCTGGCGTCGAGCGCAAGGGCGAACGGGCCACTGAGGCCGTTGCCGCCGAAGGGCGACCCCACTGCTTGCTGACCGGCGTTGGTCAGCTTGGAGACGGTGTTGCCCGCGCCGTCGGCGGTCCAGATGTTGCCGGCCGCGTCAATCGCCAGAGCGACCGGGCCATGTGCGCCCCCGGTGGTGAATCCACTGGCAGGCGACAGGGAGACGCCACTTGCGTTTAACTCGGAGACGGCTGCGGTGTTGTCGACCACCCAGGCGTTCCCCGCGGAGTCGAACGCGATCGGACCCGGACCCTGGATTCCACCACCTGTAAACGCATTGGCGGAGGCGCGCGTGCCGGCGCTGGTCAACTCGACCACGTTCGATAGGTTTGTGTCGGTGAGCCAAAGATTGTCGAATTGGTCGACCGCCATGCCGCCGAGATTCGCCAGGGTCTGCGGGAACG
>CAXUEE010000145.1:0-325 GCA_964249905.1 uncultured Acidobacteriaceae bacterium | reverse complement strand
GCGCGGCGATGCCGCTGAGGGTCAGCGCGGTCACGGTGCTGGAACCGGGGGTCGCGGTTCCGGGTGTACTCAGGATCCATACCGCTCCGGCGGAGTTGATGGCCAGGTCGGACGGCGTCGCGAACGCAGGCGCAAGATAGTTGATGGCGATTGTCCAGTCGGACGGAGCGGTTGCCAAGGTCGGCTGGTAGGGCGGGCTGGCTGTGACTACCTTGAAGATCGCCGAGGCGTTATGCCCGGGGTTGCGCGCGATGTCCAGCAGTGCGGAGATGGTGGCCGCGGGAGGTGTTCCGTTGTCGAAGTAAGCCGCCGTCTGCGTCAGTCG
>CAXUEE010000144.1:6415-9592 GCA_964249905.1 uncultured Acidobacteriaceae bacterium | reverse complement strand
TCATCGCCGTTAGCGCCGCAGCCTCCGCCTTTCTCGTCTGGCTCGTCTACTTCCACGCACCCGCCGACGCTCAGGGCGCTCACCTCGTCTTCCTGCCCGCCCTCAACGCTCTGCTCAACTTCCTCTGCACCGTCGCCCTGCTCTTCGGCTTCCGTTACATCTGGCGCGAGCAAATCACACAGCACCGCAATGCGATGTTCACCGCTTTCTTTTTCTCCACCCTTTTTCTGGTCTCCTACATTACGAACCACGCCCTGCACGGCGACGCGCACTTTCAGGGCCAGGGTCTCATTCGCCCGGTTTACTTTGCCCTCCTGATCTCGCACATCCTGCTCTCGGTCATCGCGCTCCCGATGATCCTGATCACCTTTTTCTTCTCGCTCACAGGACGCTTTCCGCTGCATCGCCGCATCGCCCGCTACACCTTTCCCGTGTGGCTGTATGTTTCGGTGACCGGCGTCATCGTGTACGCCATGCTGGCCAGCTTCCATTGATGCCTCCTCAGACACCTGCCCGGATGCGGCCAGACACACGCAAGCTCCTGGTCACCGGCTCTCTCATCTTCGGCTCCGGCATGCTGGGCGTCCTGCTTGCGTCCACCCTGTTCGGCGGCATCGGCCGGCAGGGTCCTCACACCAACGGCGGCTGGCTCTGCCTCATGCTCGCCATGGGCTGCCTGCCTACCGGCCTGCTCACCTTGCTGCTCGGGCTTGCCAAGCTCTCCGGAGACCGTCGCCGCTAGCCCTGCCATGCCTTGAGACACTCCCGGACGTGTTGTAAGGTGGCTGGTAGAGCGGCCTATTTTCTCGGCTACAAAGGAAACCCATGGCAATCGATCTGGAGCTCGCAACCAACCCTGACCCACGCTGCGCCTGCCTTCTCCTGCTTGACACGTCAGGCTCCATGGCAGGTGCTCCGCTCGACGCCCTCAACGCCGGCCTGCGGACCTTCCAAAACGACCTCCAGGATGACGGGCTCGCCAGGCAGCGCGTGGAGATCGCGATCGTTACCTTTGGCGGTGTCGTGACCACCGTGCAGGAGTTCATCTCCGCCCGCGACTTCGCCGCGCCTTTTCTCTCCGCCAACGGGGGAACGCCCATGGGAGAAGCCATCCTCGACGGCATCCAGAAGGTAAGAACCCGCAAGCAGACCTACAAGGACAATGGGGTTCCCTACTATCAGCCGTGGGTTTTCCTGATTACCGACGGCGCCCCTACGGACGAGTGGAAACAAGCTGCGGAAGCGGTCCGAAGAGAGTCCGCCGCCAGGAGCCTGACCTTCTTCGCTGTTGCCGTTCACCAGGCCAACATCGAAACCCTGAAGGCCATCACCGACCGCGTCATCAAGCTGGACGGGATCAACTTTCGCGAACTCTTCCTGTGGCTCTCCTCCAGCCAGAAGCGCGTCTCAGGAAGCAAGCCGGGCGAGCAGACCGCACTTCCGCCCACCAGCTTCGGCTCTCCCGTTTAGGCCTCCACATGCCGCCCGGTTGGGGAGAATGGAAGACCGTCGGAAGCTCCGTTGTCGGCACCAGCCACCTCCGGATCGCCTTGCCCTGCCAGGACGCCCACCGCTGCGCCCTGCTTCCCGACGGTACGCTCCTCATCGCCGTCGCGGATGGTGCTGGTTCGGCCAGCCGCTCCACGGAAGGCTCCACACTCGCTGTCCAAAGCTCCCTGGACTTCCTTACCGTTCACCTGGCCGAGAAGATTCCGGAACAGGATTGGGAGTGGGACGACCTGCTGCGCCAGACGCTCGATCAAGCTCGGCGAACTCTGGAAGCACACGCCGGCTCCGAGTCTTTGCGCGAGTTTGCCACGACGCTCCTGCTGGCCGTCGTCACGGAACAAACCCTCGCGACGCTGCAGGTCGGGGACGGCGCCCTGGTCTGCCGGCACAACGAGGGCGCGCTGCGCGTGCTCACGCCGGTGACCGACTCGGAATACATCAACGTCACCAGCTTTATCACCGGATCCACGTTTCAGCAGGACGCCCTCTGCACCGTTCTGCCCGCCGCGGAGATCGACGCGCTCGCCGTCTTTACCGATGGCCTGCAATATGTCGCCATCTCCTACCCGCAGAACGTTGCGCATGAGCCATTCTTCCGGCCGCTCTTTGCCTTCGCCGGGCAGGCTGAAGGCGATGCCTCCGAGCTCGAAGCGCTGCTTAACTCCGCGCGCATCAACGACCGAACGGACGACGACAAAACGCTTGTGCTCGCGGTGCGCCATGCGACTCCGTGACGAGCACGGGAAGCTCATTGAGCTAAGCAAAGTTCTCGGCAAGGGCGGCGAGGCAGAGGTCTGGGCCGTTTCCACTCATCCTGCTTCCGTCGCCAAGATCTATCACGTGCCCTCGGCAGAGCATGAGAGCAAGCTGCGCGCCATGACCGCCCAGCCGCCTCTCGATCCCACCCGAGGCCAGGGCCATGTCTCCATCTGCTGGCCGCAGGCGCTGCTCTTCGACCCCTCCTCCCGGAAGAATCTGGGCTTCCTCATGCCGCGAATCGACCTCTCCAAACACCGCGAACTGTTCAAGATCTACAACGCCCGCAGCCGGCAGAGCGAAGCGCCCGACTTTACCTGGGCCTATCTCGTTACGGCCGGCGAGAACATCGCCAGCGTCATCGATTCCATCCACGCCAAAGGCTACATCGTCGGAGACATGAATGAGAGCAACTTCTTTATCTCGAGCCAGGCCCTCGCTACCATTGTCGACTGCGATTCGATGCAGGTCACGACGAGCTCCGGCGTCTTCCGCTGCACCGTCGCCAAGCCGGAGTACATGGCGCCTGAGCTGCAAGGCGCAAACCTGTCCAAGGAGATCCGCACCCAGGCGCAGGACAACTTCGCTCTCGCCGTGCTGCTCTTCCACCTGCTCATGGAGGGCTTTCACCCGTACTCCGGCAGGTGGAACAAAGCGGGCGAGGCGCCCTCGATTGAGGAACGGATCTCACGCGGAGACTCCCCGTATGGAAGCTCCTCGCGCATTTCGCCCAGCCCCGGCGCACCACCGTTTGACATTCTCCCTACCCCCATTCGCGAGTTCTTCGTACGCGCCTTCTATCAAGGCAATCGCGACCCCGCCCGGCGGCCGGTCGCTTGGGAGTGGCCGCAGGCCCTCCATGCGCGCGGCTCGGCGCGCTCCCACAGCAAGACCCACCCCCCCCCCCCCTAA
>CAXUEE010000144.1:3126-6405 GCA_964249905.1 uncultured Acidobacteriaceae bacterium | reverse complement strand
GCAGCACCAGTACGCCAACCACCTCAGCCGCTGTCCGTGGTGCGATCGTACCGTACTGCTGCAAGGCTTTGATCCGTTTCCTTCCCCTTCGGCGCAGAAGGCGCTGCCGAGCCGGCCCTTTCAGGCCAAGGCTGCTCCTGCTCCCCAACCCACTGTCCGCAAAACCGGGCCGGTCCCGAGCACCCCTTCGCCGCAGCGTTTCCAGGCCACCCGTCGCCCGGCCACATCCACCGCAGCGCTCGCGAACCGCACCTTCTTTGGTCTGCTGGTCTTTGTCATCCCGTTTCTCGCGGCTGTCCTGGGCTTGCTGATCGTCCCCGCATCAAACATCACGGCGTTGCTGCTCTTGCGCAATACCTGGCTGCTTGCCGTTGGGCTTGGGGTGGCACGGCGCATCCAGCTGCGCCAGTACGCCGGAGCACTCTTCTCCCTCGTTGTCTGGCTGGGCGTGTTCTACCTCTTTGCGAACCTCTTCGGCGCGAGCGCACAGTATGGAACTATCTCCAGATCGCTCGCCGAAGCGATCCTGTCTTTCTCTGCCTCGCGTTCTCTGCTGCAGCTGCTCCGGCTCCGCATGGATCACTTTCGACTGGTCGGACAAACGGGCCGCGTTGCCGCCATTCTGGTCACCGCGACGATGCTCGCGCCCTTAGCCGCACTCGGCTCCGGAGTCTCTTCGCTGTTCCGCAACACAATCGCAAGCACGGCGGCCCGCGCACTCACAGCGGCAGAGCCTGCCACTGCTTCCCCGCCGGTTACCTTGTCGACCTGTGCCAATCTCGTAGGCCGATGCGGCTGTGCAGCGAAGACCGCTTTTCACCGCGGCGAAACCGTCAACCTGCTCGCCGTCAGCTCGGCCATGCCCAGACTGGACGTTCAGGTCGAGCTCACAGGGCAGCCCTCAACCCGGGTCAATCTCTCCAGCTGGCGCAGCAGCGGCGCAAGACGATGTGCCGCCGGTCAGTACAAAATCCCCGCCGATGCGCAAGACGGCTTTTCGCACGTCCACCTCCTGGTCAACCCTGGTGCGCCTAATCAAGCGCGGTCCGAAACCGGCTTTTCCGTGCTGCCTTAAGGGTATGCGCAGATCTCCCGGAGTGCGTCTGCACGCTCGGCACAGCATTGCGCTCTGTTGCTCTGTCCCCTACACTGACTGCAGTCGCCGTGCACGGCGTGGGCTGTTAGCTCAGTTGGTTAGAGCGCCTGCCTTACAAGCAGGATGTCGGGGGTTCGAGTCCCTCACGGCCCACCACCTCTTTTGGAGCGGAGCGACTCTCTCTTTCCCTACAACCTACCGAGCGGATCGCGGTGCAGCTTGGCCAGGCAAGTCACGATCAGCGCGGTCCATCCAGTCTGGTGACTGGCTCCGCAGCCTCTGCCGGTGTCTCCGCAGAAGTACTCTGAAAACAAGACGAGATCGCGCCAGTGCGGGTCATCTCGATAGCGACGTTCCTCTCCATGCGAGACCCTGCGCCCGTCTGCATCACGCAGGAAAAGACGGGTCAGCCGGCGCTCCAGCTCTTCGGCGACCCCCAAGAGATCGAGATACGTTCCGCTGCCCGTCGGGCACTCCACCTTCAGCGACTCTCCGTAGACCTGGTGGTAGCGCTCGAGCGCATTAATCAGCAAGAGATTGACGGGAAACCAGACGGGTCCGCGCCAGTTGCTGTTGCCGCCAAACAGGCCGGAGTCCCCTTCGGCTGGCGCGTAGCGCACAACCAGCTGCTTGCCCGCCAGTTCAATCTCGAAAGGATGTTCCAGGTGGAAGCGCGAAAGCGAACGTACGCCGTGATCGGAGAGGAACTCACTCTCATCGAGCACACGCGCGAGCAGGCGGAGCAGGCGGGCCTTCGGCACCAGGCCGATAAAGTACGAGCCTCGGATCGCCTCATCCGCGCAGTCGGCAACGGCAAGATACTGCGCCAGATGCGGCTTGTGCTTGAGGAACCATTGCATGCGCTGCTGGAACCCGGGGAGCCGGTCGACCTGTTCCTTCAGCAGGATGCCGATCGCAAAAATAGGAACAACCCCCACGATCGAACGAACCTTCAGCACCTTCGCCGGTTCATCTTTCCTGGTAAGGTGGTCGAAGAAGAAGCCAGCCTCCTCGTCCCAGAGACCTTGCCCGTCGAAGTCGTTGATGGCTTCAATGATGGCGATGTAGTGC
The DNA here is from genome assembly GCA_964249905.1 of uncultured Acidobacteriaceae bacterium. Classification (GTDB taxonomy): domain Bacteria; phylum Acidobacteriota; class Terriglobia; order Terriglobales; family Acidobacteriaceae; genus Edaphobacter. The sequence continues at coordinate 4,238 of CAXUEE010000144.1, read as the reverse complement.
TCGAAGAATTTGCTCGCAATGTCTTCATACACAGGCCGTGTCTGTGCGAGCTCAATGGCAATCTGGAGCATCGACGCGCAGAAAAAACCCATCCACGAGGTGCCGTCGGCCTGGTTGAGGCTAACGCCGTCAGGGAGCGTCATCGAGCGGTCAGAGACGCCGATATTGTCCAAGCCGAGGAAGCCCCCGCCAAACAGGTTGTGCCCGCTGGCGTCGTTCTGGTTCACCCACCAGGTAAAGTTCAGCAGCAACTTCTGGAAGGCGCGCTCCAGGAAATCGGTGTCGAAGCAGCCTGCCTGCCGGCCGGTGATGCGATACACATGAAACACCGACCAGGCGTGCACCGGTGGGTTTACATCGGAGAAAGAAAATTCATACGCAGGCATCTGGCCGTTCGGGTGAAGGTACCACTCGCGCAAAAGCAGGAGCAGCTGCGATTTGGCGTACTCAGGGTCGATGGTAGCCAAGGGGATCACGTGAAAGGCGGAGTCCCACGCCGCAAACCAGGGATACTCCCACTTGTCCGGCATGGAAAGAACGTCGCGCGCGAAAAGATGGCTCCAGCTGTGATTGCGGCCGTCAAGCCTCTCCTTCGGCGGCGGCGGCAGAGCCGGATCGCCCTCCAGCCAGCGCTCGACGACGTAGTAGTAGAACTGCTTGGTCCACAGAAGACCGGCGAACGCCTGCCGCGCGACGTTTCGCTCGTCCTCACTGAACGATGCCGGAAGACGATCGGCGTAGAACTCGTCGGCCTCGCGTTGACGGAGGGCAAAGCAGGCATCAAAACCGGCTACGCTGAGCGGGGTCACTCCCGAGTCCTCCTCCCGAATCAAACGCAGGCGAACGGTCCAGCAAGCGCCGGCCTCGATCGTTTGCTTGAGGTGGAAAGCAGCTTTGGTGCCGGTCTGCGCGGGGTTCACCGCAGCCTGGTCGCCCTCGACCGTGAAGCGCGCGAAGGCATCCTTGCTGTAGGGCGAGCCGCCGGTTGCACCGGGCTCTACCCGTCCGGAGTTCGACTCGTTCTCGGTGAACAGGATCGGAGTGGGAGCCGCGTCCTTGTCCGTAACCAGCCCGAAGCGGAAGCGTCCCAGCGTGCTATGGCCCACCAGCAC
>CAXUEE010000144.1:1227-3116 GCA_964249905.1 uncultured Acidobacteriaceae bacterium | reverse complement strand
GAGCAGATGCATCCATGGACGCGCCTGCTGGTCCGGATCTGGATGGGCGTCCTGGTTCGGGTCACGCCAGGACCAGTTATTGCGCAGCGTCAGCGTAGGAAGAACGGTCAGCCACGCCGGCTCGGGACCGCGGTTGGAAATCGTCAGCCGGATCAGAGTGTCTTCCGCGCTCTGCTTGGCATACTCGACCTGTACGTCAAAGTAGCGCTCCTCGGAGAAGACTCCGGTATCGAGGAGTTCATACTCGGAGTCACCGTAATCGCGGCGAGCATTCTCCTCGATCAGATTCTGGTACGGGAAGGCGCGCTGCGGATACTTATAGAGCGCGCGGGCGTACGAGCCGGTCGGGGTCGCGTCCAGGTAGTAGAAGAGCTCCTTGACGTCTTCGCCATGGTTGCCCTGCTCGCCGGTCAGGCCGAAGAGCCGCTCCTTGAGCGACATGTCCTCCCCGTTCCAGAGCGACGTTGAGAAACACAGCCGGCACTCCCGGTCCGTCCAGCCCAGCAGGCCGTCTTCTCCCCAGCGATAGGCCCGATAGGGTGCCATGTCATAGGGGAACGACTTCCAGGTCTGGCCGTCGGCGGAGTAATCTTCCCGCACGGTGCCCCACTGGCGTTCCGGGAGGTACGTTCCCCAGCGCTGCCAGTTCTGTTCGCGGCTTGCGGATTGCCTGAGCCTTTCGGCCTCCACGGATTGCGATCGAGTCTCGGTCTGCTGATCTTCCTGCTGCTCCGGCAAAGCGATCTCCTCCTGCGGCTACTTACGGCTGACCCTCCGCGCGCCGACAGATTCCACTTTCAAGCAAGCGGCTGGTACTAGGATGACCAGAAAGATCGCCTCGACCTTTTTCGTCGTATGCTGAAGCCAATGTCAGCACCTCCCGACCCCAAAACCATGCTGGAAGCCGCTCTCACCGAAGCCCGGCTGGGCCTCGCCGAGGGCGGCATCCCCATCGGCGCCGCCATCTTTTCCGCCTCCGGAGAGCTCCTCAGCTCCGGCCGCAATCGCCGCATCCAGCAGGACGACCCCTCCATCCATGGCGAAACCGACGCTTTCCGCCGCGCCGGCCGCCAGCGCTCCTACCGCGATCTCACCATGGTCACCACCCTCGCGCCTTGCTGGTATTGCAGCGGCCTCCTCCGGCAGTTCGGGTTCCGCCGCGTCATTGTCGGCGAGTCGGTCAACTTCCCCGGAGGCATCGACTGGCTTCGCTCCGCCGGCATCGAAGTCCTCGACCTCGCCTCCTCCACCTGTATCGCGATGATGGCCGGCTTCATCCACGATCAGCCCTCCCTTTGGAACGAAGATATCGGCGTCGATCAGGCCTCCTGAACCGCCGCGGGATGCTACTCTGCTCCCACACCACTTCCAAGGATCCGCATGATCGTTGCCTCCGATGATCCCACGCTCGACACAGAAGCCGATACCCCAGGCTGGCAGTACGCCGTCGCAGGAGGCATCCTGGGCTGGGTTCTCGACGCCTTCGACTTCTTCGTCGTGGTCTTCCTCTTCCAAGAACTTTCCAGCAGACTCCACGTCGCCAAGACGGCCATCGTCCTCTCGCTCACCCTTACCCTCGCCATGCGCCCCGTCGGCGCGCTTCTTTTCGGCGTCCTAGCCGATCGCTACGGCCGCCGCCGGCCGCTCATGCTCTGCGTCGTTTATTTCTCCGCCATGACCGTCCTTAGCGGCTTTGCCCCCACCTATGGCCTCTTCCTGCTGTACCGCGCGCTCTACGGTATCGGCATGGGCGGCTACTGGGGCATCGGCGCCGCCTACGCCATGGAAAGCGCCCCGCGCCGCCGCCGCGGCTTTCTCTCCGGCATGATGCAGGGCGGCTACCCGTTCGGCTATCTCATGGCCTCGATCGCCATCCAGGTCCTGCCCGG
>CAXUEE010000144.1:0-1217 GCA_964249905.1 uncultured Acidobacteriaceae bacterium | reverse complement strand
GTCGGCTCCCTCGTCGCCCTCCTCATCGTTCTCGTCACCCTGAAGGCCCCCGAGTCCGACGGCTGGAAAGCCACCCAGACTCACACCCTGAAGTCCATGGCGGACACCCTGCTCCGGAATATCCGGCCCTTCTGCTACCTGCTCCTCGTCATGACCGCCATGACCTGCCTCAGCCACGGTACCCAGGACCTCTACCCCGACTTCCTCAAGGCACTGCCCTTCGTCGCGCACGCCCACGTCCTTGGCATGCAGGCCACCTACGGCATCCCCGTCCTCTATAACATCGGCGCCATCGCCGGCGCGCTGGCCATCGGCCATCTTTCCGAGCGCCTCGGCCGCCGCCGGGGCCTGCTGCTCGCCCTCGCCCTTTGCCTGCTGTCCATCCCCGCCTGGGCCTTCGGAGGCTCGCTGCTGGTCCTCCTGCTGGGCTCCATCGTCATGCAGTTCGGCGTGCAGGGCGCCTTCGGCGTCATTCCAGCCCACCTCAACGAGCTCTCCCCGGACGCTATCCGCGGCCTCTTTACCGGCTTCGTCTACCAGCTCGGCGTCCTCTTCTCCTCGCCTCTGCCCTCGCTTCAAAACTTCCTCGAGCACCGCCTCGGCTACTCCTGGGCACTTACCTCCTTTGAGCTCTGCGTCATCGTCTCGCTTATGCTCATCTTCGCCTTCGGCCCGGAGAACCGCGGCAAGAGCCTCAAGGCCTCAGCCGTGGTCTAGCCGAGCCTGTTGCCATTCCCCTTGTTTGTTCTTCCCGCAGGGAATCTGCGTTTGCTCTCCCCCATGCCCCCTCAACTCATCCTCAACGCCGATGACTTCGGCCTCACCCCCGGCATCAACCAGGCCATCCTCGAGCTGCACCAGGCCGGCGCGCTCACCTCCGCTACCCTTATGGCTACGGGCCCGGCGTTTGCGCAGGCCGTCGCTCTTGCCCGCGCCCATCCCACGCTCGGCGTCGGCTGCCATCTGGTTTTCGTCGACGGCCTGCCCGTCTCCCATCCGGACGCCATTCCCTCCCTGCTGGGCGCGGACGGCAAGCACTTCCGGCCTTCGATCTATGACTTCGCCCAAGCGGTCCTGCGCCGCACGATTCGCGAAGAAGACCTTGCCCGCGAAGCCCAGGCCCAGATCCAGAAACTCCAGCGCGCCGGCATCGACGTTACTCATATCGACACCCACAAGCACACCCACCTCTTCCCCGCCGTCCTCGAGCCCGTCTT
>CAXUEE010000143.1:8517-9595 GCA_964249905.1 uncultured Acidobacteriaceae bacterium | reverse complement strand
CGCTTCCGCACTGCATCCGGCATCCGACCATCTTAGCGGAACCGCCCAGAGTTCCACCCTGACCTGAAGCCCAAACCTTCTGCCCGACCCGCTATGATGATCTATGCCCAGCGTTGCCCAGCTTGACCAGACGCGAACGCCAAGCCTGCTCTCCCGCCGCACCTTCCTTGCCTGCTCCCTCGCTTCCGTCGCCACTGTCAGCCTCTATTCCCACCAGTGGGCGCGGCACGAGCGCCAGATTCTCCCCCGCACCTTCTTCCTCCCCACCCTTCCCCCTGCTTTCGATGGCTTCCGCTTCGTTCAGATTTCCGACATCCACCTCGAGGAGTACACCGAAGACTTTTTTCTCCGTCGCGTCCTCCACGAGGTCAACGCCCTCCAGCCCGACCTCCTCCTCGTCACCGGCGACTACGCCAGCCGCGGCCCCATGTCTATCGATGTCTCCTTCGCCGCCGCCGCCCGCTGCGCGGAAATCCTCAGCACTCTTACCTGCCCCCTCCGCTTCGGCGTTCTCGGCAACCATGACGCCGTCATCGGCTCCCGCATCGTCCGCGACCACCTCGAGACCAACGGCCTTCCCATCCTCGTCAATCAGTACGTTCGCATCGACCACAGTGACGCACACATTTTCCTTGGCGGCGTTGACGACATCTCCTTCGGCCGCCCCAACCTCAATCTCGCCATCCCGCCCTACCCGGATGCGCCTGTTCTGCTCATGGCGCATGAGCCCGACTATGCCACCGCGATCGCCGCTCACCCGCGCGGTCACACCGTCGACCTCATCCTCTCCGGCCACACCCACGGCGGCCAGATCCGCCTTCCCGGCTTACGCCCGCTCGCATTGCCGCCTCTCGGCCGGCTCTTTCCCCACGGCCTTTACCGTGTCGGCAGCTCCCAGCTCTACGTCAACCGCGGTATCGGCACAGTGGGCGTCCCTTTCCGCTTCAACTGCCCGCCAGAGATCACCGTTGGCACACTTCGTCCTCTCACAAGTGGTTAACGATGAAAGCTCAATCTTTTGGCTTTATTCCGAAGGGAATCTGCTATTGCTTTCGCCCAGGCACGTGGCCACCCAAAC
>CAXUEE010000143.1:5474-8507 GCA_964249905.1 uncultured Acidobacteriaceae bacterium | reverse complement strand
CGTCTACCGCGCCCGCCCTGCCGGCTTCTTCTGCTTCGGCATGACGGCCACATTGCTCTCCGCGCGCACCCCGCTCTTTTCCAGCATCCAGGCATCCAGCAGGCTGCGCTTGAATCGCCATCGATTTCCCAGCTTGAACGCCGGAATAAACCCTTCACTGGCGTATCGATAGAGCGTGTCACCGCTGATCCCCAGATACTCCGCCGCCTGCCGTATATCCATCACCTCGCGCAAGATCACCTGGACCGCACCTGACATCCGCCAACCTCCGCCGTCTATCCCAGCCCCCTCTTTGTATCCGCTTTTGCTCCGCCGCACAACTGCTTTCTTCCGCTCACTCCGGCGACGCACCTCCCGGCGCACGCCACCACCCCGACCGCACCTCCTGCTCACCCGTCACCTCGGTCGGGACTCCGGGTTCCGGCGAAAACAGTGCCATGCCGCGCTCTCCCGCCAATGCGTGAACCCGCTCAATCGGCTCGCGCCAGCCATGGAGCGCCAAATCGAAGAGCCCCCAGTGGATCGGCATCATCAACCCACCGCCCAGCTGCTCAAACGCCTCCATTGCCCCATCCGGCCCGAGGTGAATATCTCGCCAAAGCTCGTTGAACGCGCCGATCTCGAGCATCGTCAGATTGAACGGCCCATACTCCTGCCCGATCGTTTTGAATCCCGGCCACAGGCCCGAGTCCGCCCCGTAATATACCCGGTGCCGCTCCCCTGCCAGCACAAACGCAGCCCACAAGGTTTCGTTTCGATTGGTCACGCTACGCCCGGAAAAATGCCGGCTCGGCACGGAAGTGATCCGCAGCCTCGCCCCATTCTGTCCCTCGACCTGCACACTCTCCGTCCAGCCAAGCTCCGAGATCCGCTCTCGCGCTACCCCGAACGCCTCCAGCTCCGCCCCTACTCCCAACGAGGTTATCCAGCGCAGCTCCGGCCGCATCGCCGCCAGCGACTCTACCGTCCCTTTGCCCAAGTGGTCGTAGTGATCGTGCGAGATCAGCACCGCATCGATCACCGGCAGCGCCTTCAGCTCGATCGTCGGCGGGAAAAACCGCTTCGGCCCAAACCACTGCGCCGGCGCCGCCCGCTGCTCCCACACCGGATCAATCAGCAGCCGAACCCCATCCACCTCCAGCAAAGTCGACGAATGCCCAAACCACGTCACCCGCAGTCCGCTTTGCGGTTCCGACCGGTATACCACTGCATCGGTCCGAAACGGTCCCAACGGCACCCGCGGCACCCTCTCCTTGCGGCTGCTCAGGTAAAGCGGAAGCACCTTGAGCATCAGTGAAAAGCCACCCAACTGTGTCGGGACTGGGTTCTCGAACTTACGCCCGCTCTTTGCTGCTGGTTGCAATGGCTCCATAGAAAATAAGATGCACACGATCTAAAGTTCTGACGAAACTTGCCGATATGTCTTGTAGGAGACATACGCTTGAACCCGCTTATTCAGGTCATCTATGCCAGTGCCGCCACCACGCCCTTCACTCCCGAAGCGCTCCGCATTCTGCTTGCCAAATCCCGCGCCCGCAACAGCTTGTACCGGGTCTCTGGTGTCCTGCTCTACCACGAGGGCTCGATTCTGCAAGTTCTGGAAGGTCCGGAAGATGCGGTGGACCGTATCCTTGCCTCGGTGACAAAGGATCCTCGCCATAACAGGCTGCGTTATCTCTCCCGGGTCCAGATCGCGAAACGCGAGTTCGAGAACTGGTCGATGGGCTTTATCGACCTCAAGGAACCGGGGTTCTCCCGTCCACAGGGATACCTCGACTACCGGGCGATGGTTCGCGCCATGGATCAATCTCCCACCCACGCACGCAAGATGCTGCGCTTCTTTCAGGAAGGCCTTTACCGCCAGGTGTAGTCCGGCTTCGCTTCCAACACAGGAGGATTCTCAGCCTGCTTCTTCGGAATTGCGCTGAGCCTGCCGTATCACCCTTTGGAGTGCGCCTCATCCACATAGAAGCCAGCGATCGGCGCCGCGTATTTCTGCTCGACGATCCGCCGCTTCATCTTCATGCTTGGGGTCAGTTCCCCGCCCTCGACGGTCCACTCCTCCGCGACGACCTTTACGCGCTTCAGCGTTTCATAATTCGCCAGGCTCCTGTTCACCTCGTCGACGATGCGTTGATATTCCGCCTTGACCCGCGCGTCCTCGACCAGCGCTCCGGCGCTTGCCGCCGCGACCCCGTGGCTCTTGGCCCAGCCCTCAAGCGCCGGGAGATTGGGCGAGAGCAGCACCGAAAGATACTTGTGCTTGTCTCCCACTACGGCCGCATGCGCCACCAGGACGTTGCTTTTGAGCTTATTCTCGATCGGCTGCGGCGCGATCATCTTGCCGCCGCTCGTCTTCAGCAGCTCCTTCTTCCGGTCCGTGATCGAGAGATACCCGTCACCGTCTACGTTCCCGATGTCCCCCGTCTTAAACCATCCATCGCCGGTAAACGCCTCGCGGGTCTCCGCTTCCTTGTTCCAGTAGCCGGAGAAGATCGATGGCCCCGACAGCTCCAGTTCCCCGTCCGCGGCAAAGCGAATCTCCACATTCGACAGCTTTCTGCCGACCGTTCCGATACGGTGCGCCAGGGGGTAGTTCAGCGCAACCACCGGGGACGTCTCGGTCAATCCGTACCCTTCAAAGATGCGGATACCCGCATCGGCAAACCAGCCCGCCGTCTCCATGCCGAGCGGCGCACCGCCCGAAACCCACGTCCGCACCTGACCTCCGAAGGCCTCCCGGATCTTTCCGTACACCAGCTTGTTCGCGAGCGACCAGCCCAGACCGCCTGGGGTCCGTCCTTCCAGAGTCTCCCTGCGATGCTTCTTGCCTGTTGCCAGGGCCCACTTCAGGATCCTGCTTTTCACCGGCGACGCCGCCGATTTACCTTCGACGGCCTGGCGAATCTTCTCGTACACCCGCGGCACGCCCACAAAGATGGTCGGCTTGACGGCCTTCATCGCGGCTGGCAAGAGATCGAACTTCGCGCAGTAGGCGAGCTGGGTTCCATGGCACATCAACGCGTAGTCGAG
>CAXUEE010000143.1:2292-5464 GCA_964249905.1 uncultured Acidobacteriaceae bacterium | reverse complement strand
ATACAACTATCCTTCTGCGTAAACCCAAAGGGCCGGGTCGACACATTCACGTTGCTGGCCAGGTTTCCGTGCGTCAGCCGAACTCCTTTGGGTTCGCCCGTGGTGCCCGAGGTATAGATGATCGTCGCCAGATCTTCCGGCTGGGCCGCGGCAATCCTCGCGTCGAAGTCCGAATCCCGGCTCGTCTTTGCTTCGGCTCCCCCGATCAGCGCGGCGAAGCTCTTCGCCCCGGCGAAGTCGCCCGCATCCATTACAACGACGTGCTCAAGCGCAGGAAAATCCCCGGCCTGCCGCAGCTTCTCGTACTGCTCCTGATTCGACACCACGGCCACCCGCGCGCCCGAATCGCGCAGCATATACCCGAGCTGCGCAGACGTCAGCGTCGAGTAGAGCGGCACGTCCACAGCGCCGATGGCCAGGGCCGCGAAGTCGGTGACCGCCCACTCCCAGCGATTCTCGCTCAACAGCATGACGCGATCGCCCTTGCCCAAACCCCAACTCAGGAAGACCTGGGCCAGCGCACATACCCGGCTATACAGCTGGTCGGAGCTGATTGGCGTCCAGCTTCCGTCGCTCCCTTGCGTCTGCATGACCGGAGCGCCGCCCCACCCGGTCGCCCGCACCAGCACGTCATTTACAGTTCTCAGTTGGAAATCCGCCATCAATGTTTCCTCTTCACTTTCCTGTGCCCCGTCCGGCGCGTGCAGCCGCTGAGCGAGCGACTGCGCAGTGCTTGCTTTTGTATCCTAAGCGTGTCCGAGTTCGATTGTGAACCGCGCTGCGAAGGCTTTCCGTTAGAGCTGCGGCTTCGGCGTCAATTGTACGAAGCGCGGGCCGAAGCTCTCCCACTCCGCAAGCATGCGTCTCGCCAGCGCACTGTGGGACGCCTCGACATGCTGCTCCAGGAGACGGCGCAGAGAGCTCTGTGCCGCTTCGTGGAGCAGACCGAATTGCTCCACCTCCACAAAATCCGGATGAAAGCGCCCTTGCTCCACGAAGCCGGTGCCGTCCCCGCCCTCGTCGTAGACCCACGCGACTCCGCCGGTCATGCCCGCCGCGAAGTTGATGCCGGTCCTGCCCAACACCACGACTGTCCCGCCTGTCATATACTCGCAGCCATGGTCGCCGACTCCCTCGACCACGGCGAGCGCTCCCGAGTTGCGCACCGCAAAGCGCTCTCCCGCGCAGCCCGCCGCGAAGAGCGAGCCCGCAGTCGCCCCGTAGAGCGCCACGTTGCCCAGCAACACATGGTGGCCGCTGTCCGTCGCGGCCCGTCCCTGCGCGCGGATCACCAGCTCTCCGCCGCACAGACCCTTGCCGACAAAGTCGTTTGCCTGCCCGTTCAGCACCAGCGTCATGCCTTCCACGGCAAACGCCCCGAACGACTGTCCCGCCGTGCCATCCAGAGTCAGCGTAATCTCCGCCGGCATTGGCTCCTGCGCACGCAGCAGGGCCAGTTCCCCGGCCAGCCGCGCACCCACGGCACGGTCGGCGTTGGTGATCTTCGTGCGCACCGCGAATGGCTCGCCCGCTTGGACGGCCTCGAGCGCCTCCGCCGTCCACGCCTCATCGAGCGCCGGATGGTCCTCCGGCTGCAGATTCCGGATGCCCTGCCATTGCCGCACCCCGGTCGCCGGAGCCGCCAGCATCGGCGTCAGGTCCAGGCTGCCATCGAACCGCACCTGCGCCAGCAGATCCGTCCGGCCGACCGCGTCTTCGAGCGAAGCCAGCCCGTACTGGGCAAGCAGCCGCCGCAGATCGGCCGAAAGCTCTTCAAACAGCCGCACGATGTGCTCCGGCTTGCCGCGAAACTTGGCCCGCAGCTCCGGACGCTGCGTCGCAATGCCCGTCGGACAGGTATTCAGGTGGCACTGCCGCGCCATGTCGCAGCCAATGGCGACCAGCACCGACGTCCCAAACGCATACTCATCCGCGCCCAGCAGCGCCGCGATCAGCACATCCTTCGCCGTCGCGAGGCCGCCATCGGTACGCAGACGGACGCGCCCGCGCATGCCGTTCGCGATCAGGACCTGCTGCGCCTCGGCGAGCCCCAGCTCCCAGGGGTTGCCCGCGTACTTGATGCTCGAGAGCGCCGCCGCTCCCGTGCCTCCGGTGTTGCCGGCGATGACGATGAAATCCGCATAGGCCTTCGCCACGCCCGCGGCCACGGTCCCCACGCCGCAGCTCGAGACCAGCTTGACCCCGACGGCCGCCCGCGGATTGACCCGCTTCAGGTCGTAGATCAGCTGTGCCAGGTCCTCGATTGAGTAGATGTCATGGTGCGGCGGCGGCGAGATCAACGACACCCCCGGCTGCGCATGACGCAACCGCGCGATCAGCCCCGAAACTTTGTGCCCCGGCAGCTGCCCGCCTTCGCCCGGCTTCGCTCCCTGGGCCACCTTGATCTCGATCTCCTCGGCATGCGCCAGGTATTCGGCTGTCACGCCAAAACGTCCGGATGCCACCTGTTTGATGCGGTTGTTGCGCAGCATCGGGCGGTCCGGAGCAGCTTCCACCAGCTCCGCTATTGCCACAGCTCCGGGTGCCCTTTGTCTCGCTTCTGAGACATGGGATCTGAGATCGACCGGGGCGGCGATCTTATAGACCTCACGATCCTCCCCACCCTCGCCGGTGTTCGACCGCGCACCCAGCGTATTCATCGCAATCGTCACGCAGGTATGCGCCTCCGGGCTCAAAGAGCCGAGCGACATGGCACTCGCGCAGAAGCGCTTGACCAGGCGCGCCGCCGGTTCGATGTCGGCAAGCGAAAGCTCCGGCCCGGCGGGATGGATCGCCAGCAGATCGCGCAGGTACGAGGGCTCGCGCGCAATCAAATCCTGCGTAAAGATGTGGAACGCTGCCGCCGCATCCGGAGGCGCCACCCCGGCGCGTGTGCTCCCCACCGTCGTCTGCAGCGCCGTCACGTTGCCGGGCTGCCAGGTGTGCGGCTCGCTCACGTCGGCTTTGCGGAAGCGCACCCAGCCGTAATCGGGAAGCTCCGCCGGCTCGCCCTCGCAGCTCTCCCAGCACAGGCGCACGTGCTGCTCGAGCTCCGCAAAGCCGATCCCGGACAACGGCGCCGGTGTGCCGCGGAAGCATCGGTCGACCACCGTCTTGTGCAGGCCGAGAATGTCGAACAGGTGCGCGCCGCGGTAGCTATCGACGACCGAAA
>CAXUEE010000143.1:1357-2282 GCA_964249905.1 uncultured Acidobacteriaceae bacterium | reverse complement strand
GCCATACCCGATCAGCACCGCCGCATGATGGATATCGCGGCAATCCCCCGCCTCGACCGCCAGCCCCACCATTGCGCGTAAACCACAATCCACCAGTGCCTGGTTGACCGCACCGACCGCCATCGCCATCGGGATCGGCACAGAACCCGCCGGCACGTTCCGGTCCGTCATCAGCAGAATACGCGCGCCCTTGCGCACCAGCTCACAGGCCCGGGCGCACACCGCGTCCAGCCCTTCCACCAGCGTCTGCGCCGTACCGAAGGCGCACCCAAGCTCAGCGACCGGCAGCTCTTCGGCATGCGGATGCTCGCCCCGCCGCAGCGCCGCCACCTGGGCCAGCGAAAGGTAAGGGGAGTCGAGCGACACTCCGGACAGCGGTACATTTTTATCCAGCAAATGCGGCCACGGACCCAGCCGCGTATGTAGCGAGACCACGCAGGACTCGCGCAGCGGATCGATCGCCGGATTGGTGACCTGCGCAAACCGCTGCCGGAAGAAGGCATACACCGGCCGCGGCGCACGCGCCAGAAACGCCAGCGGCGTGTCGTCCCCCATCGACCAGACACCGTCCTTGCCCTCCGCCGCCATCGGCTTCAGGATCATGTTGACGTCTTCACGCGTGTACCCAAAGCCGCGCTGGTCGTTCTTCCATACCTCCGGCGCGACTACCTCGTTCGACAGCTCGGGCGCAAACGGAATCGCCTCCAGCAGCGTCGCGTAGGTCGCCCCCGTGTCGAAGACGCTCAGCAGCTCCTCATCCTGGTAAATCCGCTGATCGACGAGATCGACCACCAGCATCTGCCCCGGCCCGAGCCTTCCGCTCTGCACAATCTCCGCCGGATCGAGGTCGACCAGGCCGGCTTCGGACCCCGCCACGACCAGCCCGCCCTCCCCGATCGCGTCCGCGATCTCGTCGTCCAGCGGG
>CAXUEE010000143.1:0-1347 GCA_964249905.1 uncultured Acidobacteriaceae bacterium | reverse complement strand
TGGCAAACCGGCTTGGCCGAAGCCCATTGCGATCGAGCGCCGCGCCGACCACGCAGCCGTCCGAGAATGCGATCGCCGCGGGACCATCCCACGGCTCCACGCAGTCCGCGTGGTAGCGCAGAAACGTCGACTCGCGGTTCGCGCTCACCGCCGGCGGAAGCAGCATGCGCACCGCCTCCGAGAGGGACCGTCCGTTCTTCGAGATGAGCTCCACAGCCTCATCGAGCGAGGTCGAATCCGTGCCGCCCGCCGTCATCACCGGCTTGCACTCGTCCGGCAGCGTCGCATCGCGAGCCGCCATCCGCGCCCGGTTGCCCCACACCGTGTTGATCTCGCCGTTATGCGCCAAGGTCCGCGCCGGCTGCGCACGGTTCCACGAAGGAGCCGTGTTCGTCGCATAGCGCTGGTGAAAGATCGTGAAATTGGAGACGTACCGCTCCTCCGCCAGGTCCGGGTAAAACGTGCTCAGCAGCGCGCCCGAACACATCGCCTTGTACACCAGCGTGCGCGTCGACAGCGAACAGAGATAGCCCTTCACCTCGCCCGCCTCATGCCGCCGCTCGTAATCCTTGCGCGCCAGATAGAGCCGCCGTTCCAGTCCCTTGTGCTTGTCCTTCGCGCCGGCCTCGGTGTCCGCTACCAGCACCTGCCGGATCTGCGGCATAGCCCGCAGCGCGATCTCCCCCAGCGCCTCTGGCCGTGTCGGCACCTCGCGCCACGCGAGCACCTCCATACCCTGCGCCCGCAGGCACTGTTCGAGCACCGCTTTTGCGTTGGACTCGCCTTGCGGCAGGAACAGCATCCCCACTCCGAGCCGCCGCTCCGGAGCAAGCGCCACGCCCATTGACGCCAGCAGCAGCTCCCGCGGCACCGCCGTCATCACGCCTACTCCGTCCGAGCTCTTACCGTCGGCCGCCGTCGCGCCGCGGTGCGCCAGCCGGGCCAGCGCCGTCAGCGCAAGCCCGACGATTCTGTGCGTCGCGCCGCCTTGCACTGTGGCCACAAAACCGCCGCCCCAGGAGTCCATGTCAAAGCGCGCATCGAGCAGCGACGGGCGCGCGCGCTCAGGCTCGGAAGCTGACAAATCATGATCACGGGAACTGCGGGGAATGGTTGCCATGATTCACTATAACTTCGCTGAAATTCAAGCGCGCGCGGGGCACCGGAAAATCTGCGAGCCCGGTGTCGCCAGCGCGGATCCTTTTTGTCAGGCGAAAAGCAGGGGGGGTGGTTGACAATCCCGGCCTGCATATTTATACATAAAGATGTATTTTTATACACTTCTCGGTCTCTCGTGATGAAGCAGCAACGCCACGCCACAATCCGCGACATCCTCGATCGCACCCC
>CAXUEE010000142.1:0-9599 GCA_964249905.1 uncultured Acidobacteriaceae bacterium | reverse complement strand
ATCCTCGACGGCGCCGACCTCGTGCCTCCGCCCACCGGCCCCCAGACCCAGTACCTGTCCATCAACCCAAGCAACGGCCTACCCGCCCTTCGCTCTGTTCCCCAGGTCCTCAACCTCGCCTATGGCGGCCCCGGCCTCACCCAGGGAGGCTTCTTCCCGCTCGGCATCAACGGCGCCTTCGCCGGCACTCCCAGCTCAGCTGCCGCCACCGCCGCCAACCTCGCAACCCAACAGGCCGGCTTCGCTTGATCGACACCTGCCGTCCAATGTCTCTAACCAGAGCGACCTCGCCAGGCATCCCCGGCGAGGTCGTTTCGATTGATCCTCAAATAGTAAGAATAATCCCCAGATTGTTTCATCGTCTGCGGTGAGAGTACGAGGTCTGACCGAAGGCCCGCAACGTCAGTGCCCGTTCGCTGCCTGCTCCGCCATCACCGCCGCTCCAATCACCCGCGTCTCCGGAATGTCCTCCACAATCTCGATCACGTAGCTTTGCAGCGGACTCATCTTCACCATCTGGTTCACGTAATCCTTCAGCATCGCCAGATCCACGAAACGTGCATTGAAGCCGGTCAGCAGAAACTTGCCCGGGCCATCCATGTGAATCGACGTCGCCGTCCCGGCTGCCAGCGCCTTGTGCCACAACTTCACAAACGCCAGGCAGCGCTCGGTATTCTTGCTCTTCGAATCCCGGTTCTTGGCCTCCTCAAACACCTCTTCCGGCTCCATGTCCAGAAAGCGCAAGCGCATCGCACGATGCCCCATAATGCCTTCGATATGCCCCCGTCCACCGCACCCGCAGAACTTCTCCTTGTCATCCAGCGTTACCACCGCATGGCCACCCTCCCAAACCCCCGGCGCAAACGGATACCGCCCGTAGCCAATGCCGACTCCCAGCGTCCACACCCGGATCAGGGAGTCCAGCTTGCCCTGCGCCGCCGCTAGGCCGGCAGCCATGCCGTCTGCATCGTTGCCCACCGTAACCGGCACCGCCAGGCCGTGCGCGCTCAGCTGGGTTGAGAGCAGTTCCGCAATGCGTGCTCCTTTCAGCTGCGGCAGGTTGGGAGCCTCCTCCACCACGCCGTTCCGGATCAAGCCCGGCAGCGCCACTCCTACCGCCGTGATCTCCGACCGTGACGCCTCCGGCCCCGCGGTAAGCATCACCTGCTCACAAATCACTTCGATCAGCCCGTCCGTGTGCAGCTCCACCAGTCCGGACTGATCATCCGCGTTGTTCGGATAAAAACGCAGCGGACCCATAATCTGGTGATCCACAATCAGTCCCGCGTCTATCCGGTCGGAAAGCACGACGCCTATGGTCTTCGACATCTTCTCCACCTTTGGCAGCGACGTCCTCACAGAGACGCCGCGTCAAGCTCGTCGCCGGACAACTACCCTCCGGGCACGCGTGATCGTTAATCCCGTGTAAGCGCCACGGAAGTGAGCGAACCGGCATGAACAGATCCAGCCGTGTAGAAGATGTGCGCAGCAGCGAAAAGGCTCGCCCGGCGTAGCTCCCTACTCGAACTTGCTCACGCGGTTCAAACCATTGAACGCGGCAACTTTATAACATTCCGCAAGCGTTGGATAGTTGAACACGGTATCGACGAAGTAGTCGAGCTTTCCGCCCAGCGCCATCACCGCCTGCCCGATGTGTACCAGCTCGCTCGCACCCTCGCCGATGATGTGGATGCCTAGGAGCGCATGCGTCACGCGGTGGAAAATCAGCTTCAGCCGGCCCGTCGTATCGCCGCGAATCTGACCGCGCGCAATCTCGCGGTAGTACGCCACCCCCACCTCGTACGGCACATCTTCTTCCGTCAGCTGCTCTTCGGTCTTGCCCAAAAAGCTGATTTCCGGAATCGTCCAGATGCCATACGGGTAGAAGCTCGGGTTGGACAGGATCGTCTCGTCCCCGAACGCCCGTGCGCCCGCAATCCGGCCCTGCTCCATCGAGACCGACGCCAGCGAAGGAAATCCAATCACATCGCCCACGGCAAAGATGTTCGGCTGCTTGGTGCGGAAGTCCTTGTCCACCGGGATGCGCCCGCGCGAGTCCGAGTCCACCCCTACCGAGCTCAGGTTCAACTCGTCCACGTTGCCCTGCCGCCCTACCGCATACAAGAGCGTGTCGCCCTGCAGCTTCTTCTTCGACTCCAGGTTCGCGACCACCGTGCCGTCCGGCATCTCTTCCACCGTGTCGACCTCTTCGTTCAGCCGCATCGTTACCCGCGCGTCGCGCAAGTGGTAGCTCAGCGCCTCCACAATCTCCTGGTCGGCGAACTCCAGCAGCCGCGGCCGCCGCTCGATCAGCGTTACCCGCACCCCCAGCGCCGAGAACATGCAGGCATACTCAACGCCGATCACGCCGCCCCCGACGATGATCATCGTCTTCGGCAGCGTCTTCAGCTCGAGCACCAGATCCGAGTTCACAATCGACGTGCCGTTGATCGGCACCTTCGCCGACGTCGCCGGCTTCGTCCCCGTCGCGATCAGCGCGTTCTTGGACGTATACACGGTCGAGCCGCGCGAGTTGGTCACCTTCACCTGGACGCAGTCCGCGCTTGCCTCCTGGAAGCTGGCCACTCCGGTCAGCATCTCGATGTTGTTGCGCTGCAGCTGCGCTTCCGTCACGTCGATCTCGGTCTTGATCACGTGCTGCACCCGGAACGCCAGGTCCGCCATCGTGATCCGTTCCTTCACCCGGTAGTTCATCCCGTAGATCGACTTGTAGTTATAGCCGGAAAGGTGCAGCACCGCTTCGCGCATCGTCTTCGAGGGAATCGTGCCCGTGTTGATGCACGCGCCGCCCACCACCTCGCGCATCTCCACCAGCGCAACCTTCTTGCCAAGCTTGGACGCGTAAATTGCGGCACGTTGTCCGGCCGGACCGGACCCGATAACGATCAGATCGTAAACTGTGCTCATACGCGTTGTGCAGACTCTTTCGTGGGACGTTTCCTTCACGGCGAGAAGCTAAGCCCTTCGGGCCATCTTCCCCACCGTACCACATATCGGCAGAGTAACTGCCCCGCTCTATTAGACTTTGGTGGTGCTCCAGTACGCCATCAGCAGCGGAACCCTCAGGCTTCCATCCGGCGAAGACGATCCACCTGCCGACGCCCTGGTTGCCCACGGCACCCGGCTCGCCCGCAAAGGCCTGACCTTTCTTCTGCTGCGCGAAAAGCACCTGCCCGCCCGCTCGTTCGTCGCTCTTACGCGACGCATGGTGAAGGCCGTCCCACCCGCGGCTTCAACCCGGATCCTCGTCCCCGGCCGCGCCGACATCGCCCTCGCTGCCGGCGCTCATGGCGTCCACCTCAGCTCCGCCCCCGGCGAACTCACCCCCGCTCAGGTCCGCGCCGTCCTGCCCGAAGCCATCGTCAGCGTCAGCTGCCACACCCTCGACCAGATCCGCCGCGCCCGCGACCAGCAAGCCTCGCTCGCCCTCTTCGCCCCCGTCTTCGGCAAATCGATCGACGGCCGTGAAGTCGTGCCTGCCGCGGGCCTCGAAGCCCTCCACGCCGCCTGTCATGCCGCCCTGCCCATGCCCGTCTTCGCCCTCGGCGGCGTCACTCCCGCCAACGCCCCCGACTGCCTCGCCGCCGGTGCCGCCGGAGTTGCCGGCATTCGCATGTTCTTCCCCTGACTCGAAGGCGGAAGGGCTGACCATGTACGTTCCACTCATTTGGAAGGTGGACGCGCAACCCTCTCCGAGGAACGAAAAAGAAGACGCGAAACATAACCTGTTCTTTCCTGCATCTGAACAAGCAACGCCGCATCATTCCGAACCTGGAGGGGAACCCGCATGAACACCGCACAAGGAACCCTTTCGCCCATCTCCGCTCGCGGCATCGCGCGCGAGTCCATCGGCTGGTCGATCGCCCTCAGCATCGTCCTCATCGTGGCCGGACTCTTTGCCATCCTCGCGCCTCTGCTGGCCGGTGTTGCCCTCACCGGCATCCTGGGCTGGCTGCTCCTCCTCGTCGGCGCCGGACATCTGTGGCTCGCCTGGCACGTCCGCGGCGCCGGTGCCCACCTCTGGGAGGCCTTGATCGGCCTCGCCTACGTCCTCGCCGGCATCTTCCTCCTCGTCCATCCCGTCGCCGGACTTGTCGGCATCACCGCCGTCGTGGGCGCCTACCTCCTCCTCCGCGGCATCTTTGAGCTGATCGCCGGCCTCTCCATGCGCGGTGTCGGCGGCAGCACCTGGCTGCTCCTCAACGGAGCCATCTCCCTTCTCCTCGCCTTCCTTATCTGGCGTCACCTGCCCTACTCCGCGGAGTGGTTTCTAGGCACTCTGATCGGTTTCGCCCTCCTCTTCACCGGCATCTCCCGCCTCGCTCTCGCCCTCACCGCACGCCGCCTGCTCACCGCCTCGGCCTTTCCTCTGCGTCCATAGCGGGTCTCTCTTCGCGTCCGTTGCGCTCCGTTCTCTGTTTCCCATCTCCGCACCCAGCCGGGGGGAACGCCCGCGGCCCACCCTGCATCCAACCCGCTCAGCATGCAGACCACCTCGTCCATCCCGCTCCGCCCCTTCGGCAAGACCGGCGTCCAGATCTCGGCCCTCGGCCTCGGAGGTCACCACCTGGGCTCCGCCGCCGACGAGAAGACCGCCGTCGAGATCGTTCATCGCGCCGTCGATGGAGGGATCACCTTCTTCGACAACTGCTGGGAATACAACCGTGGCAAAAGTGAGGACTGGCTCGGCAAAGGCCTGAAAGGCCGCCGCGACCGCGCCTTCCTCATGACCAAAGTCTGCACCCACGGCCGCGACGCCTCGCTCGCCATGCAGATGCTCGACCAAAGCCTCCGCCGCTTGCAGACCGACCACCTTGACCTTTGGCAGATCCACGGCGTCGGCTTCCAGAACGACCCCGAGCTCTTCATGCGTCCTGGCGGCGCCGCGGAAGCCCTGCTCGCCGCCAAGAAGGCCGGCAAGGTCCGTTTCCTCGGCTTCACCGGCCACACCGACCCCGAATATCACCTGGCCATGCTCAAAACCGGCTTCCCTTTCGACGCCGTCCAGATGCCTCTCAACCCCTTCGACGCCAACTTCCGCAGCTTTGAAACAGAAGTCCTTCCTATCCTCAACCAGCGCGGCATCGCCCCCCTCGGCATGAAGCCCATTGGCGGCCACGGTGAGCCCGTCGAGAAAGGCACCTTCACCGCTCAGGAACTTCTCCGCTACGCCATGAGTCTTCCTGTGGCCACCACGATCTCCGGCGTCGAAAAGATGGAGATTCTCGAGCAGAACCTCCAGATCGCCCAGAACTTCACCCCGCTCAGCCTCGAAGAAATGCAGAAGCTCCGCGAGCGCGCCAAACCCTATGCCGGCGACGGTCAGTTCGAGATGTATAAAGTCTCGATCAAGTTCGATAACCCTGAGGCCCGCCTCGCTCACGAGTTCCCGCTCGACCTCCAGCAGATCGAGGTCCGGCAGATGGTCAAGGCCACCGACAATACCGGAATGCCCTTCCCCGAGGTCAAGGATCCCAAAAAGTCCCCCTGGCCCCAGACCATGGACTTCTAACAGCCTCGCATCAACGCCATAGGGAAGCCGCCCGCCTTTGACTTGTTATTCCGTAAGGATCTGCTTTTACAGCGGCGGAAACTTTAGATCTGTACGCCAAACTACCTTCTCCTCAAGAGACTCTTCTTTCGCCTCTAAGTACGCACTCATCCTAGGCCCGGAGACACCATGTCTGAACACGCCTCGCAGCAAAGCTCCTCTACCGAAGTCTCCCGCCGCCGCTTCATCCAGGGAGCCGCCACTGCCGGAGCCGCCGCCGCCCTCCCGCTCGAAGCTCAGGACACCCACGCCCGCGGCACTGGGAACGCAGCCCAGAACAGCGGCCAGACCCGCCTTCCCAACCCCATCGTCCCCAACTTCCAGGGTGAGTACGGCGCTTCGTCCACGCCCAGCTTTCAAGTGCCGAAGCGCCCCATGGGCCGCACCGGCCTCCAGGTCTCCATCCTCGGCATGGGCGGCTACCACCTCGGCACCGCGCCGTCCCAGACCGAGGTCAATAACATGGTCGCCAAAGCCCTCGACCACGGCATCAACTTCTTCGATAACGCCTGGGAGTACCACGAGGGTCTCAGCGAAGAGCGCGTCGGCACCGCCCTCAAAGGCAAGCGCGACGGGGCCATCGTCATGACCAAGGTCTGCACCCACGGCCGCAAAAAAGACGTCGCCATGAAGATGCTTGAGGAGTCCCTTACCCGCCTGCAGACCGACCACCTCGACGTCTGGCAGGTCCACGAAGTCATTTACTACAACGACCCCGAAAAAGCCTACGAGCCCGACGGCGTCCTTGAAGCGCTCACCGCCGCCAAGCAGCAGGGCAAAGTCCGCTTCGTCGGCTTCACCGGCCACAAGAACCCGTCCATCCACCTCGACATGCTCAACCGCGGCTTCAAGTTCGACACCGTCCAAATGCCCATCAACCCCTTCGACCCCAGCTACCGCTCCTTTGAAATGAATGTCTTACCCGTCGCCCGCGCCAAGGGCATGGCCGTCTTCTCGATGAAGAGCATGGGCGGCTCCGGCGA
The DNA here is from genome assembly GCA_964249905.1 of uncultured Acidobacteriaceae bacterium. Classification (GTDB taxonomy): domain Bacteria; phylum Acidobacteriota; class Terriglobia; order Terriglobales; family Acidobacteriaceae; genus Edaphobacter. Next base: position 3,044 of record CAXUEE010000142.1, on the reverse strand, counting down.
GCCGATCGTCCACGGAGCTCTCACTCCCACCGAAGCTCTCTCTTATGCCATGAGCGTCCCCGGTGTTTCGACCACCGTCTCCGGCATGGATTCGATGGCCATCCTCGACCAGAACCTCGAAATCCTCCGCAGCTTCCAGCCGCTCGCCGACAAGCAGATGGCCGAACTCCGCGAGCACGGCAAACAGTTCGCCGATGGCCGTTACGAGCTCTACAAACGCACCCTCAAATACGACGCCGCGCAGGGCCGCGAGCAGCACCACTTCCCCACCGTCACCCAGCTACCCGCCTGACCGCGCCTGTCCATAAGAATCGCCACTAGACAAGTCTGTAGGCAAATCAGTTTAGCGAGGGCGGCCCTTCAGGGTCGCCAATCAACCTTCAGGCAGAAATGCCGCTTCAGCCGCCCGGACACGCATCCTTGAGTCGTTTTCAGCTGCCTAAGCCGGCATCACACCGCTCACTCCAAAACAACAAAGGCTCCCTATAGGGAGCCTCGCTTCCACAAACCAATCGTCAGTCCTCCAGCTTCCTCTCCACCCTCATCCCATTGATATTCAGCGCCAGCAGCCGCCGCTCAAGCGACCGAGTCACCCCGGTCAGCCGCGCATCTTCAGGTTCATGGGGGAGTCGCAAAAAGACCGGCTTCACCCGTCCATCCGGAATCACTCCACTCACCGTGCGCGACGCCCGCGTACTCAGCGTCTGCACAAACCGTGAGCTTTCCGCCGGCCTCCGTACTGACGCCGGGACCGCGTCTCTCAGGTTGTTCATCGCTCCTCCTGCAACAAAACCGTTACGGCGCCAAACTTCTCGCCGTGCCATAGCATGGGATGCGTCACACCGGGCGGCTGTTGCTCGGCGTCACCTCTAGCAGTGACTTGCGTAATCTGTCCCAGGTCACCTCCAGCATTTCCGGCAGGACGCGCGTCTCCGCCGTCACCGTCATAAAATTCACGTCCCCAAACTACCGAGGCAGCGCGTGTAGATGCAGGTGCTCCGCCACCCCTGCCCCGGCTGCATGGCCCAGGTTCATGCCCAGGTTGATGCCATCCGGCCGGTACACCTCCCGCAGTGCCGTCTCCACTCGCTGCGCCATTCGCATCATCTCCTCCGCCTCCTCCACCGGCAGCTTTGCCAGCGAATCCGTGTGCCGGTACGGCACCAGCAGCGCATGCCCGCTTGCATACGGAAACGCATTCAGGCAAACAAAGCCGGTCCGCAACCGGGCCACGACCAGCCCCGCACGCTCCGCTTCCTCCTCCGCCATCGCGTGAGCGGCCGCCCATTCCACCGCCCCGATCAGATTACAGAAGACACATCCACGGTCCTCGCCCGGCCACGCCCGCAGCGCCGCGGGCACTCCCCTACGCGTCTCATCTCCACCCGCCGCTGGGCTCTCTCCGGTGATGTAGTTGTATCGCCAGGGCGTCCAAAGTCGATCCATGCGGGAAGTATACCGACCCGCGCACGGCCTCCACGCAGCCCACATCCGCCGCGGAGCTTCGTGCATCTCAGGTAACATAAAGCCCACTCAAGGGTGACTTTGTTGCAGTTGACCGGGCGTTCCACCACTGATATGCTTTCGAGTGAGTTACTGCGTGTGGGATTCAAGTGCAGCCGCTCCAGTTCTGCTCCGCTCTCCGACCCTCCCTGCCGCGAAGCCGCCTCGGGGAACCGTCAGCGATCCGAAACTTCGGGCAACGCTCGCGAGTTCCGGAACCGGTGACGCCCTGGTCTGACCGAAGCAAAACGTAGGTACCAAGGCGTATTGGATCCCGGAGTCCGCATCAATCATGGTAGACGACCATAATCCTGAGTACATCGAGAGCAAACCCCTGAACACCGAAATCGAAACCCTGGCGCCCGACGCGGCAGACGGCACGGCCGACCTGTCAACCGATTCAACCACCATTCACCTTGACCCCTCTCCTGTCTCCGCCGCTCCCGCTGCCTCTCCGGCTGCTCCGGCTTCTGCCAGCCAGATCACACCTTCGGAGAACCCGGCCTCCGGTCAGATCGCCCCCTCGCTCTCCGCCTCCACCGAAGAGCCGGAGCAGGACTACGACGACTCCGACTTCGCCGCCGCCCTCGCCAACTTCGACCGCGAGCAGGCCGCCGAGTCCTCCATCGCCCAGAACCTCACCCAGGAAGAGGTCGTCGTCACCGGCACCATCGTCAAGATCACCGACAAGCACGCGGTGGTCGACATCGGCCTTAAGAGCGAAGGCCTCCTGCCGCTCGATCAGGTGATGAACGCCGACGGCACCCCCAAGTTCGCCCCCGGTGACTCCATCGAAGTCGTCGTCGAGCGCGAAGAGCAGCACGGCGGAGGCTACGCCGTCTCGCACGAGAAAGCTCTGCGCCACAAGGTCTGGGACAAGCTCGAAGCCGCCGCCAACACCAAAACCCCCGTCAAGGGTATGGTCGTCTCCCGCGTCAAGGGTGGCCTCACCGTCGACATCGGCATCAAGGCCTTCCTCCCCGGCTCCCAGATCGAAGTGCGCCCCGTTCGCAATCTCGACGGCTACGTCGGCACCGAGATTGAAGTCCGCGTCATCAAGCTTAACAAAAAGCGCGGCAACGTCGTCATCTCCCGCAAGGAGCTGCTCGAAGAGGAGCAGAACGCCAAGAAATCGGTCACCCTCTCGACCCTCGAAGAGGGCACCGTCCTCACCGGCACCGTCAAAAATCTTACCGACTATGGCGCATTCGTCGATCTCGGCGGTCTCGACGGCCTCCTCCACATCACCGACATGAGTTGGGGCCGCCTCACCCATCCCCGCGATCTCGTCAACGTCGGCGATGAAATCCAGGTCAAGGTCCTCAAGTTCGACAAGGATAAGCAGCGCGTCTCGCTCGGCTTCAAGCAGCTCACCCCCGACCCCTGGCTCGACGCCACCGAGCGCTATCCCATCGGCGCCCAGGTTCGCGGCCGCATTCTCTCCGTCACCGACTACGGCGCCTTCGTCGAGCTCGAACAGGGCATCGAAGGCCTCGTCCACGTCTCCGAGATGACCTGGTCCAAGCGCATGAAGCATCCCT
>CAXUEE010000141.1:5580-9617 GCA_964249905.1 uncultured Acidobacteriaceae bacterium | reverse complement strand
GCTTACAAACGTGGATACTTTCTCGCGGCGAAGCACCTGCAAGGCGAACATGGAAGGTCTGTCGTTACGCCTCCGCCTCCGCAAGGCTACCAGCCGCAACCGGGCGGATGGGATGCGCCGCCTACCGAGTACGCCGATGATCTTCAGCGGCGCGCCTTCCATGACGGCATCGAGTCTGCCAGAAGAGACTTCGCGAGCAATCGTCCGCCGGACCCCGCCGCGCACGAGGAGTTTCGTCGCCCGCAGGTTCCGTTTCCCGCACGCGGAACATACCAGGAGGCATATAAGCGCGGCTACTTCCTGGCGATCCGCCATATGCAGGGAGGCGGGCCAGGAGGTCCGCGCTAATCATCGTTCCGGCTCGCGTTAGCCTCTCTCTTTACACTCTTCGTGGAAGTCGCCACCTTCACGCGTGGGATACTTCTCCCTGCTCATCGGTACAAGCGAGGACTTACCGTGGTCTATGCTGCGTCCTCATCTTCCATATTCCTTGAGCAGAATGTGCGCCGTCGAATCTGCGACTAATTGACCCAAGTCCCAATCCCTTCTCAACAGCGCAGATTGAGGAGATGTTTTTCGCTTTCTGCCTGGCATGCATCGTACCGGGTATGGCGGAGCAGTCAAAGAACGCAGAGTCGAAGCCGGGCGGCACAGGCCCAACCCTCTTTTATGTCATGCTCGGGCTGATCGTAGCGCTCCTGCTGCTTTTCCTTCTCCTGCGCCCCCGCGGCACGGAAGCGGGTCCGCCACAGCAGCAGCAGAAGTCTTCGCTCCCTCTTGTGCACCCGGACCCTTCAGCGTAGAGGCGAGCGAAGAGCGTACGCAGTTACCGGCGCTCTAGCTGAAGCGGGATTCCGTGCCTGGGCCGCAAGCTGATTGCGGGATTCACCGCAAGATTCTCCGAGCTGCCCGCCGGTGCGCGCAGCTTCCACTTCCTGGCGACAACCGCCAGCACCAGCGTTCCCTCCATCCAGGCCAGACCCTCCGCAATGCATTGCCGGCTGCCACCGGCGAAGGGAAAGTAGGCATACCGCGGCCGTGTCGCTCGTGTCTGCCGGCTCATGCGCTCCGGATCAAAGCAGCTCGGCTCTGGGTAGACCCTAGGATCGCGATGCACGGCGTACTGCGGCGCAAACAGCGTCGCACCGACCGGAATCACATATCCGGCGATCTCGTACGGCTTTGCGCAAGTCCTAGCCGTCACCCACACCGGTGGATACAGCCGCATCGTCTCCGCAAACACCTGCGTGGCGTACGGCAGGCGCTCATAATCGGCAGCACCGGGCGTACGCTCGGCGAGCACCGCCGTCGCCTCCGTATGCAGCTTCTCCTGAACCTCCGGATGGTGTGCGAGCAGATGCAGCGCAAACGAGAGCGCATTGGCCGTCGTCTCGTGTCCGGCTAGGATGATCGTTACGCACTCGTCATGCAGCTGCTGGTCCGTCATCGTGTTCGACGTCGCGCCACCTTCCGGATCGGTCGCATGCAGGAGCATGGAAAGCAGATCGCCGCGGTCGGTAGGATCGTTGCGACGCTCGGCGATCATGCCGTAGATCAACCGGTCCAGATGCTCTTTGCCTTTACGCAGCCGCGTCATCGCGGGGATGGGCAGTTGCTGGATCTGCTTCGAGAAGGGAAGAAACGACAGCGGCAGAAAGCTCATGAACGAGTCCACCGCTGAGGCAATGGCCGCCACATCGTCCAGCGTGTTCAGATCGAACAGACACTTGCCGACGATCCGCAACGCGAGCTCCAGCATTTGCGGATGCAGATCCGTCACCGGTCCCGCAGGCCAGCGCACAATGAGCGCCTCCGTCTGTGACCCGATAACCTCCGCATAGGCCGCGATGCGCTCGCGCAAGAACGCAGGTTGGGCTAGGCGGCGCTGACGCATATGCAGCGGCTCCTCAGAGGTAAGCAGCCCATGTCCGAGCACCTGCCGCGCCGACTGCATTACAAGATTGCGATGATGATTCGGCGCATCCTTCACCATCATGTCCGCAATCAGGTCAGGATGGTTCAACTGGTACACGTTGCGATTCAGCGCGCGATAGTACACCAGGTCCCCATACCGCGCGGCATTGTCCAGGACGAACTCCGCCGTACTCTGACGAAACGCTCTCCCATTCAGCACACGCGGCAGCAGGGCAGGTCCGGCGGGATAACGAGACGTACGGCCTGGGCGGATATCGAGGGGAAGGGGAGTCACTGCAGACGATTCTAGATCGTACTGCTCGCGTCCAGCATCTTCCGCGTGAAAACCCATTCACGGGAATAAACTGAAGCGATGGCGAATCGTTACGGAGAAGCGGCCTTGCTGGCGGTCCGGATGCCCACCTTCGGCAAGGATCTCTCGCCGGCGGAGCGATGGTCCGCAGCAGTCAAGCAGGTGTACCCAACGACGCCCGCAGGACAGAAAAAGAGTGGTCCAAGGAACGCCTTCCTCGGTCTCTGTGAAGCGGGTCTGGTGCGGGGCATCGCCGCGCAGGCCGGAGCGTCTGGAGCCTCCCGCAATCAGAGCTACGCGGTTCATGCTGTGGATCTGCTGCGTGCCGGCACGCATACGACCGTAACTCAGTTATGGTCGGCAGTCACCGGCGGTCAGGCTGGCGAACATACCTGTCAGATGGACGTAGTCTTGGCACTCTGGAAGAACGGATGCATCGTCTGACAAAAGCAAGCCCCCCCACTCGCCGTGCGAGCGGGAGGGAGAATCATGCGCTCGCTTAGCCTTTGGTCTTGGGCGGAAAGCCGTTCAACATCTTGTCGATGTCTTTGTTCATCCGCTTGAATTCCTTGTCGCTGTTATTGCTGACTTGATCGGAAACGCGGCCACGCCACACAAGCTGGTGCGTATTCGAGTCGTACATGTCGACCATCAGTGTCCCGACCGGAACATCCTGCACTGTGGTCTGAGTCGTGCCGCCCCAGCCGCCGCCCCAACCGCCCCATCCGCGCCAGCCAAAGCCGCCGCCGCCCAGGCCGTCGTAGAAGGTGTTGTATTCCTGCTTATCCTTGACGTCGCCGATCGCGGTAATAGCTACATCTCCGCCGGAGGGCACCATCTGGTAGCCGGCTTTGGTCAGGTCGGCGGTTACCTCATCCCTCACGCGTTGTTCGTACAGCGGATCCGAGGTCTGAACCTTGTAAAACGAAAACGTATGATAGCCGCGGAAGTTCGCGTTGTGATCGTAGTCCGTCGAAACACTGGCGGCCGCAAGCGGCGACGCTGTCATTGCCACAAGCGAGGCACCCAGAACCGTGTTGCGAAATGTTTGATTGCGAAGCGAAAGCATGGAGACTCCTCCTGATGGGTTGGAGATCCTTGGAGCAGACCGATCCAGCCATCGTGCCGTTAGATGGCGGTTCGCGGAGAAGGTTTGTGTCTGCTATGCGTGCCCGGCTCGGCCGTAAAGCGTGTAGGTGCCGAAGATGCCCACCGGTTTCCAGTGATGTTCAAGTTCGTCCATCATCAGCGCACCGGCCAGAAACGGCGTTTGCCGCACCTTGTACGTGTAGCCCAGGCGAAGGTATCGCTTGAATCCGCCATTGTCGATGTCATCTGACGTAACCAGCTTCCATCCGCGCGGCACCATCAGAAAATCCGCATTGCGCATCTCGGCAACCTTCCGCACCTCCGACATCTGGTCGATCGGCATCACGCAGAAGTACTCCGGCTGGAACTGCCCCGACGCCGTTAAGGCATTGGTCAGCCGCAGGGGCATGTTCCACGGAAACAGCACGCGGTGCGGCCCCAGTGTCTGCTGGAGCGCCTGGACGGTCGCCGGAGGTAGCGCGTCGTCTACGTCAATATTCTGAAACGTCTTGGTCAGCAGCAGCTTGTAGAAATCGTAGTCCTGCGCCTGCGTGTAAAGAAATGTGAGCGCGATGGCGGTCACGCCGATTCTGCGCCAGCGAGCAACGGCTTTGTCAACAGCGACAAAGGCCAGCAGGTACGCGCCCAGCCCGTTAAAAAAGACGTGCAGCGGGTCGCTGCGGCCCAGCGCGGACGGCAGCATGGCCGTGTGGGCCGCGAT
>CAXUEE010000141.1:3507-5570 GCA_964249905.1 uncultured Acidobacteriaceae bacterium | reverse complement strand
CCTAAGCTCCAGACCACCGCCAGCGGAGCCAGCGCGACCACCGCCGCCAGAAGCGCAAAGAGGTGCGGCACGGGCTGGATGATCAGGTTGAAGGCGCCGCCGGCAAACCTGCCCAGCGTCCCGAGCGAATCCTGCGCCGATACCCCTGCGTACACCGCCACCACCGCCAGCGTTGCCGCGCTCACCCAAAGCCACGAGCGCCCATCGCTGCTCCTCGAAGGCAGCGCCCGGTACAGCCCATACAGCAGTCCCGCGCCGCCAAACGCCAAGCCCAGCTCCGGCGACGTAAACAGCATCAGCAGTTCGCCCGCAGCGGCCACCAGCGCAGCCCCGGCCGGCGTCTTCCGGCTTCCCAGCAGCACCGCCGCAGCCAGCGGCAGCAGAAATCGCAAAAGCGAGTAGTTCAACCCCAGCAGCGGGTCCATCGACCCAAATACGACCAGCGCAAACGCCGCCACGCGCAGGCTGTTGCGCATCGGCAGCGCCCGCACCACATAGAACAGCAGCACAACACCCGCTGCCTCGGCCGCTGCCAGCGAGACCACGTAGCTCGCCACCCTCGACATGCCTAGGCCGCCAAGCACCCAAAGAAAGCTCGCCGGCCACGCATACAGCAGCACGCCATAGGGAAACTCAAAGTCGCGAAAGATGTGCCCGTGAAACACCAGCCCGGTCCGCAGCTGGGTCAGAAAGTAGCCCGCATCCGAGTAGTAAAATCCGTCGCGAATCACAAACGAACCCAGCACCGCAGTGAACCCTACCAGCGCGAGCACGCCCCAGAGCAGATGGCGGTACGTCAGCGGACGGGCACCGTCTCCCCGCTCGATGTTGCTCTCGGTAGAGTGCCCCAACGGATCGAGCTTCAGCCACCAGCAGGCTAGTGCCACGGCCACACTGACGAACGCGATCCCCACCATCGCCACGCGGTTGTTCGCGCCCGCGCTGTACGCCCGCGAGTAGCTCGGCGTTCGCGGCGGAAAGAAAAAGGGAAGCACAAACGTCACGAAGAAAGTCAACAGCCCGACGCCGGTCCAGGCCAGCCAGGCCGGCATCGCAAAGCGTCCGTCCGCCCGCACATCCGGCTCTGCCCGCGCAGCTGTCATGGCTGGGCCGGCATCCAGCCGTTTTGCTCCATCCAGTGGGCCAGCAGCGTTGGCCAGATGGCCACCTCGGCCGGGGGAGGCGTTGGTGTATTCGCGTTCGCGTCCCCCAGCCCTGTGCCGTGCGCGCCGCGCTCAAAGATGTGCAGCTCCGCAGGCACCGCCAGCCGCTTCATCGCGTCGTAGTACGCCGTCGAGTTGCGCGAGTCCACCGTCTGGTCGCCGCTCGTCGAGTAGAGAAAGGCCGGTGAGTTGTCCGCCGTCATCATCGCCACCACATCAATCTGCGCCGTCGTCGCGCCCATCACCGTCTCCATGCCCGGTGCCGTGGGTGTCGCTGCCGGCCGCGGCACCGCGTCGCTCAGGTCGAAGCGCCCATAGGACAGGATGGCAAAGTCCGGACGGTCCGACACGCGCTCCACCGGGTCCGCCGCACCCGGATTCCCGGCCGTGTGGCGGCTGGCCAGGTAGCCGGAAAGATGGGCTCCTGCTGAAAAGCCCCACACGCCCACCCGGCGCGGATCGACGCCCAGCTCCGCCGCCCTCGCCCGCACCAGCCGCACCGCCCGCGAGCCGTCGAGCATCGGCGCCGGAAAGCGGTACGCCGGCGAGAGCCGGTATTCCAGCACAAACGCCGAAACGCCGTGCGCATTCAGCCAGCGCGCCGCTACGTCGCCCTCCTTGCCCATTACCAGGTGCGTGTACCCGCCGCCCGGCATCACGATCACCGCCGGGTGCGGTCCAGCGCCGGCTGCCCGGTACGTGAACAGCTTGGGCACGTCGCCCTCTGAGCTCCCTTGCGCCAACGGCACAGCCCCCGCGGGCCACAACGGCAGGACTGCGGTATAGCCGGAAGGCGGCGCCGTCACCGTCGCCTGAGGAGCGCTCTGCGGAGCGGCGAGCGCACCCGGTAGCAGAAAGAGCAGAAAACAAGAGCGGAACATACCCGGAAGAGTATCGTAT
>CAXUEE010000141.1:0-3497 GCA_964249905.1 uncultured Acidobacteriaceae bacterium | reverse complement strand
TATCGTATCGGCGCGAATTTGGCGCAGCCTTGCGACGATCCTGCCTCGGCAGCCATCCACTATAGTGTGGAAGAATCAGAACGGACTGGAGCAGGCATGAAACGCCTCACAATCATTCCCGCAGCACTCACCGCCATCCTGGCCGCAGGCCTCACGACCCACGCACAGGACCCGCAGACGCCGGCCCATCCTTACTTTCCCCGCGCCATCTACTCCGAAACAGCGAATCCCAGGACGGACATTGCCGCCGGTCTCAAAGAGGCGCGCCTGCAGCACAAACGCGTTCTTCTGGATTTCGGCGGAGACTGGTGCGGGGATTGCCAGGTGCTCGACATCTATTTTCACGAGCAGCCGAACAGCGCTCTGCTTGCGAAAAATTTTGTTCTCGTTCATGTCTTTATCGGACATTTGGACAAGAATATTGATCTCGCCGCGCACTATGGCGTACCCCTCGGCAAAGGTGTTCCAGCGCTTGCCGTCCTCGATGAAACGGGTAAGGTACTCACCTCGCAGCGAACCGGCGAGTTCAACAATATGCGGCACATGGACCAGGGATCGGTTACCGCGTTCCTGAATAAGTGGAAGGCCTAGACCCGCCGCCGCACTCGCGTATCCGGGCTCCATTGCGGCTGGCCGGGCTTTTGCGGCGCACGGCCGCGAACCTGCTGGCGCATGACGCTCCCTTTCTTGCCCAATCGGCCGCCTATAACAGCATCGTCGCGCTCTTTCCCGCGCTGGTCGTCGCCGCCGCTGTGATTGCCCTGCTGCCCGACGTCGCCCCGCTCAAACTCGCGATCGGCTCGTTCTTCGCCCAGATTCTGCCCTCGGACGTCTTTCCTCTCCTTACCAGCTACTTCACCGGCACCTCCGTCGGTGCGCATACCGGAAGAACGCTGGCCTTGGCCGCTCTCGTCAGCGTCACCGGAGGCTCCGGCGTTCTGGTCATCCTCATGGAGGGACTGCGCCGCGCCATGAATCTCCCCCAGGACTGCTGGAGCTTCTGGCAGCGCCGGCTCCGCTCACTCCTGCTGCTGCCCCTGTCGCTTGTTCCCCTGCTGCTCGCCACCGTGGCCGTCGTCTTCGGGCAGAGGGTGACGCTGTGGGTCGTCGCTTCGGTCGATCAGGCGATGCGGCCTCCGCTCCTGGCCCTTGCCTTGCTCGCGCGTTGGCTCGTCGCGCTGCTCGCGGTCATCGCGCTTACGGCACTGATCTACACAGCCGGTACACCGCACCGCCAGGCCTGGCAGAAGACACTGCCCGGCGCCGTTGTCGCCACCTTGTTCTGGCTGCTCAGCACGCTCGCCTTCGGCTGGTACGTCACCCGCTTCGCCAACTACAGCCAGGTATACGGACCCCTCGGCGCCGGCATAGCCTTGCTCTTCTGGCTTTACCTCGTCTTTCTCAGCCTGCTGTCCGGCGCCGAGTTCAATGCCGCTCTCGCCGACCGTAGCGCGGCCTTCAGGTCCCGGCCCGCAACGCCGGCCGGGACCGGCCTATCTCAGGGACCAGGCAAGTGACATAATCCGAGTACTTTCGGCGCGGTACGCAGCCCGCGGGTAGAATGGCTTTCGTAGCGGGGAATAATTTCAGTTCGACAAGGCCTTGCGCACGCAGCGGGCATCGACTTCAGAAAGATCGGACACGTTCCATGACGACCACCTTTGAAACCACCCGCAACCCAGTCGCCGGGCTCGCCCAAATGCGCGGACGCAGAGCCAAAATCGTCGCCACCCTGGGTCCCTCCTGCAGCACGGTTCCGCTCTTCCGCCAGCTGGTCCGGGCCGGGCTCGACGTCGCACGGCTTAACTTCTCTCACGGCTCGCACGAACAGAAAGCAGAACTCATCCGCATGGTGCGGCAGGTGGCGCTCGAAGAACAGAAGCCCATCTGCATCCTCGCCGATCTGCAGGGCCCGAAGATCCGCACCGGTGTTCTCAAGGATCACCAGCCGGTTCTGCTCGAAGCCGGCAAACTGCTCACCATCACTCCGCGTCCGATCGAAGGTACCGCCGAGCTCGTCGGCACCGTGTTCACCACGCTGGCGGAAAATCTTGAGCCTGGCTCCCGCATCCTGCTCTCTGACGGCCTCATCGAGCTCACCGTGGTCCGCATCGAGGGCGTAGACGTTGTCTGCGAAATCGTCAATGGCGGCGTCCTGGGGGAGAAGAAGGGAATCAACCTGCCCGGCATCGCGGTCAACGTCCCGTCGCTTACCCCCAAAGACGAGGAAGACCTCATCTTCGCCATCGGGCAGGATGTGGATACCGTCGCGGTCTCCTTTGTGCGCACCGCCGACGACGTACGCCACGTCAAGCAGCGGGTCGCCGCGCTCCACTCCGACGCGTGGGTCATCGCCAAACTCGAAAAGCCGCAAGCGATCGAGCACCTGGATTCGATCCTCGAAGTCGCCGACGGCATCATGGTCGCCCGCGGAGATCTCGGCGTCGAGGTGCCTCCCGAAAAAGTTCCAGCGATCCAGAAACACATCATCAAGCGCGCGGCGGAGTTTCGCAAACCCGTTATTACCGCTACCCAGATGCTGGAATCCATGATCGAGAATCCGCGCCCAACGCGCGCCGAAGCCTCGGACGTGGCTAACGCCATCTACGACGGAACCGATGCTGTCATGCTCTCCGGCGAGACCGCCGCAGGCAAATATCCTGTCGAAGCCGTCGCGATCATGGCCAAAATCGTCAGCGAAACCGAACACCAGATGCGCGTCGATCCTGCCCCCCGGGAGCGGACACGGCGCACTCCACGGCTCAGCGTCGCGGAAACTATCTGCGAGTGTATGGCCCACTCCGCCGAAGATCTGGAAGTCTCCGCCATCGCCATCTTCACCGAGACCGGCGGCACGGTGCGGCTGCTCTCCAAGTACCGGCCTGATCCGCCCATCTATGCCATGAGCCCGTATCAGCGCGTCATCAACCGGACCATGCTGCTGTGGGGTACCTATCCTATCTTGTGCGAGCGCTTCCGCGACACCGACAAGCTTGTCGACATGGCCGAGAAGATCCTCGAAGATCTGGGCTTCGTCCAGCGCCGGCAGGTGGTCGGCATCGTCGCCGGAACCCGCACCCGATCCGGCGCAACGAATTTCATGCGGCTGCACATGGTAGGCGACCGCGACCTCGAAAGCTGATGGTGCCTGGTGACTTACACCGGACAAACGTATGAGGGCGATTGCTACCGCGAGCAGAGTGAACTTCGGAATTAAATGCGAAAAGGAACAGCCGGAGCCATTCCTTTCGCAAAACCTGTTATGAGATCGGTGGGAGCCAACTCCGAAGCGAAGTCGCTCACAATGCCACTGGATTAGAGAGGCTGAACGTCAGACGCCTGCCAGCCCTTCGGTCCCTTGACCACGTTGAACTGCACAGCCTGACCCTCTTGGAGGCTCTTGAAACCGTTCGAATTGATCGCCGAGTAGTGAACAAACACATCCTCGCCGTTCTGACGGCTGATGAAGCCAAACCCCTTGGCATCGTTAAACCACT
>CAXUEE010000140.1:0-9697 GCA_964249905.1 uncultured Acidobacteriaceae bacterium | reverse complement strand
CCAACGGCGAGGGCGCGAACGAAGGCGTAGCGCTGGCGGGGGAGCGGGCCGCCGATGAGGTCGGCGTATTCGAGATCGATGTAGTGCTCGGGGGAGCCGGCGGCGGAGAGCTCGGGTTCGGCGGGGGATTTCCAGCGATCGGGCTCGGGGCCGAAGTACTCCATGGCGTCGAGGGCGGCGGGCGAGCGGAGGAAGGCGGGGATGTCGGAGGGAAGCGCAGCGGCAGCGCGACGATTGATCATGCGGTGGCCGTCATTGCCCCAGGCGGCGGATTGCTGAACGAGGAGGAGAGGGACCAGGGTTGCGGTTGCGACGAGACGCAGGAGAGGAGAGGTGCGCATGGGGGCAGTATAGCGAGGCTGGGTTAACTGCCGTTCAGGCGTTGAGAGTGTCGCTGGAGGCGAAGCCCAGGTCTCAGAGGCGAGACCTGGGGCACCCGGAGTGTTGCCGGGTTGGGAGCTAGACGACCGGCTCCGGGCCGGCGGTACTTTCGGTGCCGAAGACGCGGCGGTAGCGGGCAATCTCGGCGGCGGGACCGGTGGCTTTGTGGGGGTTGTCGGAGAGCTTGACGGTTGGAATGCCTTCGGCGCCCGTGAGCTTGCAGACCAGGCTGAGGGGTTCGAGGGTGTCCTCGCCGCGGGGGTGGCAGCCGCGGAAGTCGTTGGTGAGCAGCGTGCCCCAGCCGGCAGAGAAGCGGATGCGGCCGTGAAAGTAACGGTGCAGGCGGATGATCTCGTGGGCGTCGAGGCCGTCGCTGGCGATGAGGCGCTTGCCTTTCGGGTCCTTGCCGCGAGATTCGAGCCACCGGATGTACTCGTCGCCGGCGACGACTGGGTCCTTAGAGTCGATGCGCTGGCCGGTCCAGTCGGCGACCCAGGCGGGTGCGCCGTGGAGGAATTGCGTCGTCCCGAAGGTGTCGGGCAGCAGGATGAGCAGGCTGCCGCCATAGCTTTGCTGCCAGAGCTCGAGAACGCGGTACTGGGACTGGCGAAGCTCGTCGTCGGCGCCGCGCGAGGCGATGGCGGCGAGGGCCATGGGGAGCTCGTGGGCGTTGGTGCCGATGGCTTCGAGGTCGTGCTTGTAGGCGAGGGCGGTGTTCGAGGTTCCGGAGAAACGTGAGTCGCCGTTGGGGTTGAGGGCGCGGCGCATGGCCTGGACGCAATACTCCTGCCAGAGGAAGCTGTGGCGACGGCGGGTGCCGAAGTCGGACAGGCTGAGGCCGGGGAGCGTGGGGTCGCGGAGGAGCTCGATCTTGTCCCAAAGGCGGGTCTTGGCGCGGGCGTAGAGGACGTCGAGCTCGAGCTCAGAGAGCTCGGCGAGGGCGGCGCGGGTCTTGAGCTCGCTGACGATGGCGAGGGCGTAGACCTCCCACATCGTGACGGCCGACCAGAGGCCGGCGAAGCGGAGGACGAGCTGGCCGTCGTGCTCGGAGACGGTGTAGGCGCTGAGGGCGAAATCGTGCTCGAGCCAGTCGAGGAAGGCGGGCTCGAAGATCCAGCGGGTGCCGTAGAAGGTGTTGCCGGCGAGCCAGACGAGCTCGCTGCGGCGGAAGCGGAGCTGGCGGACGTGCTCCATCTGCTCGATGAGGGCGGGGGCGCCGACGCGCTCGGCGAGGCGGAGGGGGACAGTCCGGTTAATGATTTCGCTGGTGACGTGGACTTCCGGAAAGTTTTTCCAGATGAACTGGAGCATGAGGAGCTTGTAGAAGTCGGTGTCGAGCAATGAGCGGACGATGGGGTCGAGCTTCCAGTTGTGATTGTGGGCCCGCTCGGCGAAGTTGACGTTCATAGGGACGATTCTCTCGTGACGGGACGCGGGGCACAACCGCAAGATGGGACTTCCCGGTCCGGAGACTTGAACGGATTCGCTAAAGGGGATCGAACAAACAACGACAAAAATGAAAGCAGATCCCTACGGGATGACAACAAAGGAGTCAGGACAGTCGCTCAGCAAGCGAAGACAGTTAGAACGGGGAGTGTTTGATCTGTGCGATGCGGGCTCCGACGGCGCCGGTCTCATCCTCAGAGTGGTGGGTGCGGGCCATGGCCAGCGCGGAGCTGAAAGCTTGCTGGGCCTCCTCCTTCCGGCCGAGTTGCAGCAGCGCGCCGCCGAATTGAGCTTGGAGGATGGGTGACTGCGGTGCGAGATGGACGGCGGTCGTCGCTTCGGCGAGCGCTGAGTCTGGCTGGCGCATCTGCAGCAGGGTGGGCACCTGGCTCATGTGGGTGGACGCGGCAAGAAGCGGAACCTCGAACTGTCCGCGATAGACCAGAATGGAGTTGCCGATGAGCTCCGCGGGATGGCCATCCTGAAACTGGCGATACGGATTCAGGTCTCCCGGTCCCCAGAGCGCGCCGGACGCGTCCTCGGCGCTGATCAGAACGGTGCCCTCGATGTGCGGTGGCACGAGTGGTTCGGGCAGGCCGGCGATGAGCGCGAGGCCGGTCGGCAACGCTTTGCAGGGCAGCTTGTCGGGCGCGATGCTCATGTTGCTTGAGGCGAACCAGCAGTCGGTAACGTGGCGCGCCTGGAGATAGGCGTCGATCTCTTTGAGTTGCTGTCCCCAGTCCACGTTGGAGTCGGTGAGAACACGATATGTTTTCGAGGAGCCGCCAAAGGCCTCGTTGGCATAGGGGAGGTAGTCGGGGAAGCTGCGCAGGGAGCTGATGCAACCGAAGAGAAGAAGAACAGCGACGGCGAGCGCACCAGGGCGGGAGGCTCGGGCAACGGCCCAGGCAGCGGCTGCGGCCAGGACCATGGCAAAGGGATAGAGCGGAAGGATATGACGCACGCCGATATCCAAGTGCGAAGGCAGGCTGCTGAGCAAAATGACGCAGACACTCAGGGCTAGCCCCGCCGTGGGCACCCGGGCTGCTCTGCCGAAGCGTCGCAGAACAAAGGGAGAAAGAGCCAGCAGGAGGAGCAACGAGAGCGTGCTCTTGATGGCGAACGCGGCTGGAAAGTACCTCCAGGTGCCCATTGGATAGGTGCGGCCGAAGAGGAAACCGGGAGTGGTGGTGATGTCGGAGTAGAGCTTGGCCCAGGCGTAGAGATAGGCCTCAGGAAGCAGGTGGGCGGCGGCAAGCTGCGTCAGCAGTCTGCTTTGCCAGAGGTGCGGGATAAGGGAAGCGAGTTGCGCCAGGGATGGCGTCAGTGGCGGGCCGTCAGGGCGGGCGGCGTAGCGGAAGGTGTAGAAGGCCCAGAGAATGCCGTACCCCATCAGAAAGATTGCCAGCAGCGAGCCTGTGAGCCGAAGTGCGCGCCGGCCGCGATCCTCCCTGGTGAAGGCAACATCGGTCAAAGCGAGCAGGATCAGGATGGGCAGGGCAAGCACGCCCGTGAGCTTCGCAGCCAGCGCGAGACCGACCGCCAATCCACACGCCAGCAGACGGCCGGGACCGGGCTGCTTCAGAAAGCGATAGAACGTGTAGAACGACGCGAACAGGAAGCAGGAGGCACCCATGTCGGTGGTGACGAGCGAGCCGTGGGCCAGCACGAGGGGCTCGAAGGTAAACAAAAACAGAGCGATCAGGGCCACGGGGCCGCCGAAGATTTCGTAGCCCGCGGCGAAGATCAGCAACGCGAGCAGAAAAGTGAACAGGCTGGCCGCCCTGCGAACGCGGGTGAGGATTCGCTCGCCGTCGTTGGTGGTAAAAAGCTGGCTGCCTCCGACATACTCTTCCACCATGATGTTGATGGGGGGCGGATGCGGCTGCCGGAGTTGCAGGCTGAGCAGCGGCGCCGTGGCCACGAGCTTGACCAGGGGAGGATGCTCGGGATTAACTCCGAAATCTCTCGCCCGCCAGTGCTGATAGCCGGCGTAGGTGTGGGCGCCTTCGTCGACGGTGAGGGAGAGATGGCGAATGGAGAGCCACTCTTCGCTGACGAGCACTGCCAGCAGCAAAAGGGCGGCGAGCAGGATTGGCAGTCTCGGACGAAGCTGCGTTGGGAAGGCAAGTTCATCCGCAGACCTGGAGAACGTGTGAGACATGGGGCACATCCTCTCCGAGCGATCGGGTGATAGCTGGCCCCCTCTGCGGGATCTTGCGCCGAGGTGTGCGGCACCCCGGAAGGGGCAACGCCGGCACTTCAGCAAGAGTGCAGAGGATTAATTGTCAATGCGCTTTCGAGCGGAATTATAGGACAGCTGAGGTTGGGAAATCACCCAAGAATTCACACCGTGGCGGCCGTGTGCTCCTCGCCCGGCTGGTATTCTTAGAAGTGCCATGAATCCTTCTTTCCCCAGCAAACAAGACCTCCTCCAGAACCCCATTCAGCATATCGATATGAAGCAGCACGATGTCGTGGCGCTCGTCGATGCCATGCAGCACCTGGCTTATAGCTCGCGCGATACGTACCGCGCAGCGTCGATTTTTGAGCGCATGCTGCGGGACACCGAGTGTGCCGTGATCCTGTGCATAGGCGGCTCGATGGTGTCGGCCGGCATGAAGCAGATCTTTATTGATTTGATCCGAAACAACATGGTCGATGCGATTGTTTCGACCGGCGCAAACATCGTCGACCAGGATTTTTTTGAGGCGCTCGGCTTCAAGCACTACATTGCGACCGACCAGTACAAGTACGGCAACGAAGACGCCGTGTTGCGCGAGCTGAAGATCGACCGCATCTACGACACGTTCATTGACGAGGACGAGCTACGCATCTGCGACGACACGATCGAGGAGATTACGAACTCGCTGGAGCCGCGGCCGTACAGCTCGCGCGAGTTCATCCGCGAGATGGGTGCGTGGCTCGAGCGCAACGGCAAGACGCCGAAGCAGGGTGGCGTCGATTCTGTTGTCTTTGCGGCGTATGAATGTCAGGTGCCGATCTTTGTGCCGGCCTTTTCGGATTGCTCGGCCGGCTTCGGGCTGGTGGCGCATCAACATGCCCGGCAAGGCAAGCCGGTGGTGTCCATTGACTCGGCCAAGGACTTTTACGAGCTGACGCGGCTGAAAATCGTCAATCCAGTTACGGGTCTGCTGATGGTCGGCGGAGGTACGCCGAAGAACTTTGCCCAGGATATCGTGGTCTCGGCGGAGATTCTGGGAGCGGAGGCTCCGATGCACAAGTACGCGATCCAGGTGACCGTGGCCGACGCTCGCGATGGCGCGCTTTCCGGCTCCACGCTGAAAGAAGCGTCGAGCTGGGGCAAGGTCGACCTGACTTGGGAGCAGATGGTGTTCGCGGAGGCGACAATGGCTCTGCCGCTGATTGCCGGATACGGGTACCATAAACGGGCTCAGGTTGCCCGGGTTCAAAAGAAATTCGCGGAAGTGCTCGACGGAGTGGCCGTCACCGCGTAAGCTGATGTGCAGAGAGGGCGCAATGTACGTTCTCTCGGTACGGTTTACCTGCAAGTGCGTTCTTTTCTGCCCTCTCCTTTACCTTGTACCCGCTCACCAGCACGGCTTTGTTTGCCGAAGGTGTGTCCTAGCCTTTGAGACCGTCCGCTAGGTTTGGAGAAATTGCGCGAATGCTTCCGCATTCAGCAAACGAACGCATGCTTCCTTTACTGGTCTGCCTTGCTTTGCTGAACCTGTGCCTTGGTCTGGCCTGGGTACGCTCGCGCTCCAGCGTTAAAATGCTTCGCCTGCAGCTTGCAGATGCGGAGCAGGCCGGTCAGGCGCGGGAGGCGCTGCTGGCGCAGCGCTCGCAACTGGACAGTGTGAAGGACGAGTTCATCTCGACGGTTTCGCACGAGCTACGCACTCCGCTTACGAGTATTCGGGGCGCTTTAGGACTGCTCTCGGCCGGGCAGGTTGGCGCGGTAGACGCCAAGGCCCAGAAGCTGCTGCGTATCGCTGTGAACAACACGGACCGGCTGGTCCGGTTGATCAATGACATTCTGGATCTGGAGCGGATGGAGTCGGGCCGCGCGCCTCTGCAAGTGCGCCGCTGTTCTTTGCACGAGCTTGCGCAGCAGGCGATCGACTCGATGACTCCGCTGGCCGAGGCCGGAGAGGTGCGGCTGGAGTTGATTCTGAGGGCGCTGCCGGAGGCGATGTTCTTCGATGGCGATGCCGACCGGATGCTGCAGGTGCTGACGAACCTGCTCTCGAATGCGATCAAGTTTTCACCCGCGGAGACGCGGATCGAAGTTCGCGTGGAGGCCGATGCAAATTCGATCGTGCTGCGCGTCTCCGACGAGGGCCGCGGCATTCCGGCCGAGAAGCTGGATCAGGTGTTCGACCGCTTTCAGCAGGTGGAGCTGGCCGACTCCCGCCAGAAAGGCGGCACGGGGCTAGGCCTGGCTATCTGCCGGACGATTATCCAGCAGCACAACGGAGCAATCTGGGCCGAATCCAACCAGCATCAAGGGCGGGGAGCAGGTGCGTCGCTGGTGTTTACCCTCCCGCGTACCAGCCGCGTGGAGGACATCACCGCGGCTCTTCCGGTCAGCATGGTGCCGCCGGGGGATGCGACGGTTCTGGTGTGCGATGACGATGCCGGCATTCGCACCGTGGTCGCAGAAAGTCTACGCAGGCATGGCTACATAGTCTTAGAGGCGGAGAATGGACAACATGCCCTGGACCTTGCGGAGCGCCATAGCGTCCAGGCCATCCTGCTGGACCTGTATATGCCGGGTCTGACGGGATGGGAGACGCTGCAGCAGCTCAAAGGCTCTTCGCAGACGGCGGAAATCCCGGTGATCGTTCTTTCCGTGCTTCCACCCTCGACGAACTCGCAGGATGCTGCCGCGGTGAGCCAGGCGGCCCAGGGTTGGGTGCAGAAGCCTTTCCACGAGCGCCTGCTCCTAATGGAGCTTTCCCGGGTGCTCCATACCGGGGAAGGGCCGGCCTATGTGCTTCTGGTGGAGGATGACAATGAACTCGCGCAAGTGATTATCGACAGCTTTGAAGACGCCGAGGTCCACGTGGATCATGCACGTACACGGCAAGGTGCGATCGAGCGGTGTCTTCTGGCCCGGCCCAACCTGCTGATTCTCGATCTTGGGCTGCCGGATGGAGATGGTTTTTCGCTGGTCGAATGGCTGCGCCAGCAACCGGATCTGCGCAGCCTGCCGCTGGTGGTTTACTCGGGTCAGGAGGTTTCGGAGGAGGACATGTCGAAGCTGCGGCTCGGTCCGACTCAGTTCCTTACCAAGGCCAAAGTGGAGGCGCGGGATGTGGAAGCGCTGGTTCTTAGAATGGTGCAGAGACTTCGTTCCCCTGCGGGTTCCCAACGACGATAGTGTTATGGTTCTGATTTGTGTGACATGAGAAGGTAAGCTTGTGCGCAGTGTTTTGATCATCGACGACGAAGACGACATCCGGGAAGTCGCTGCGCTCTCGCTGGAAGCGACTTCGGACTGGATTATCCATACCGCGGGTTCCGGCAAGGAAGGCATAGCGGCGGCGACGGAGAAGCAGCCAGACGCGATCTTGATGGACGTGATGATGCCCGGCATGGACGGCCCGACGACCTTCCGGCAGATGCAGGAGAATGCGAGCGTGTCGCATATTCCGGTGGTGCTGCTGACGGCGAAGGTACAGGGTGTGGACCAGCGGCGGTTCGCCGGTTTGGGAGTGGCCGGGGTGCTCTTCAAACCGTTCGATCCAGTGACACTGGCCGCCCAGATTTCGGACGTGCTGGGCTGGAAAGCGTAGGCACATCGGGTACGACGGTTCGAGCAGACGCGATGTCAGAGGGTGTCTGCTCCCTGTGCGCCTCGGCGTGCCATGAAAGTTGTGAGTGCCGCACGGGTGGGGTGGGCGCTCGTTTACAAGGTGTTAGGGAAGACCGCTGAGAATCAGAGAGTTGGGAGAGGCTCGGAGTTTCGTTCTTCGTGCCGTTCAGGGATGGAGAACCGTTATCACTTTCGTGCCAATCTCCGCTGAAGATTTCTTGCGAAATGCCGATAAGGGAAGCAGAAGCAGATTTAAGTCCGTTCCACTTAAAATCTGGACGGGTTATGAACATTCTGCTTGCAAATCTGGAAAACTTTACTACTCTGGTGGAACTCACATGTCAGCCCACAGCGTTAGTCTCGCGCAAGCCGAAACGACGAAGCAATTAATCGCTGGGATCTGGCGGAAGAATCGCTCTCTGGTGCTCGCTCGCTTAGAGGTTCTGGAACGAACCGCAACGGCGATTGAAAGGGGAACTCTAACTCCCATCCTGCTGGAAGAAGCGCTCTTGATCTCTCATACTCTGGCCGGGGCGCTGGGCATGTTCGGTTTTGGTCAGGGAACGCTGCTGGCCCGTGTGCTTGAGCAGCAGTTGGAAAACGCAGCTCCTAATGGCGGATTGATGCTGGCCACGATCAACGACATGCGCGAGGTCCTCTTTCCGGATAGCTTGTCAGGTTCGTCGAGCTCAATTGCAAGCAATTAGCGTCCAGACGCCGGACGGGTTTGAGTCCGAGTGCGCGATGCTGAGATCGATGAAGCTGCCTGCAGAGATGGAGACGGGACCTGTGCCGGTGCAGCTCTGACTTTGGGAGACCTGGCAGCTGAGGGCAGAGTTCACCATGGATCCGGGGGTTCCGACGCGCAGAGTGACGGTGATTGTTGCCGCCTGCTGGGAGAAGACCGTCAGCTGTGTGGCAGTGCAGCCGGTCGGCACCCAAGTGAGGACCGACGCGACCTCAGTGGCGCTTTGATTCGTGTTGTTGATGGAGTAGTAGGTCGCAGCGTACGAGACGGCGTGGTACATCGAGGCAAACGGAATGCCACTCGTTCCGGAGCTGCCCGAGCTGCCGCTTGAGCCTGTGCCGGCCGCGCCGGCAGTTCCCTGGGGAATCGTAAAGTTCAGCACGGCAGCTGAGGATGAGCCGACGTTCACTACGGATGCGCTTGAGCCCGGGGCACCCGTCGTGACGGAACCGACCTGAACTGAAGCTGACGTTCCGGCCGGCCCGGTTGGTCCGGCGACGCCTGCGGGGCCGGTCGCTCCTGCTGCTCCCGCAGCTCCTGCCGCACCGGCTGTAGCCAGCAGACTCCAGGCATTCGGTGAGTTTCCGGGGACGTTGCCCAGGTTGCCGGCCAGAGTCGAGATGTAGCTTGAACCCTGGAAGGTAACGGCCGCATTCAGTCCGTAGTTAGTGCTGGAAGTGTAGGTGCCCTGGTAGATGAGCCCAGCGGCCCCGGCGGGGCCAGCGACTCCGGCCGGACCAGTGGGACCGCCAGGGCCAGTTGCACCAACGGGACCAGTTGGGCCGGCCGCGCCTGAAGGACCGGCGGGGCCAGCCGCGCCTTGCGGGCCGGGGTACCCGGTGGGTCCTTGCAGTCCGGTCGCCCCTTGGGGTCCGGCTGCGCCTGTCGCACCCGATTGCGCGAGCACACCCCAGTAGAGTGGGCTGACGTCGGGCTCGCGGCCGGAGTTCGCAGCGGTCGCGATATAGCCGGTTCCGCTGTAGTTGACGGTGTCTCCGACAGCATAGGAGGTTCCAGTCAACCAGCCGCCACGAAAGGCAATGGGCGGTCCCTGCGCTCCGGCGGGGCCTTGCGCTCCGGTAGCTCCGGCCGCTCCGGCCGCTCCTTGCGGGCCTGCAGGACCCGCAGCTCCGGTTTGGCCTGCCTGGCCGGTAGGGCCGACGGCTCCGGCCGGGCCAGCGGGGCCAGCTGCTCCGGCGGGACCGGCCGGCCCCTGCGCGCCGGGGTAGCCGGTAGGTCCCTGACTTCCGGTTGCGCCCTGAGGCCCAGCGGCTCCGGCCGCGCCAGATTGCGCGAGCACACCCCAGTAGAGTGGGCTG
>CAXUEE010000139.1:4542-10003 GCA_964249905.1 uncultured Acidobacteriaceae bacterium | reverse complement strand
ATGCTCTACCAGCCGCTGCCTCGTCCGCGGCCCCACCCCCTTGATCTCGTCCAACTCGTTCTCCCGGTCGCGGATCTCGCGCCGTTTCCGGTGGTACGTCACCGCAAACCGGTGGCTTTCATCCCGAATCTTCTGCACTAAATGCAGCACCGGCGACCGCCGGTCCAGCACCACCGGATCGTCCTCCTGCCCGTGCACGTAGATCACCTCTTCCTTCTTCGCAATCGACGCCAGCGGCTGCAGCACCACCCCAATCTCCTCCATTGCCGCATACGCCGCATGCAGTTGCCCCAGCCCCCCATCGATCAGCACCAGCGACGGAAACGGCTTCTTCTCCTCGAGCAGCCGCTTGTACCGCCGATGGATCACCTCGCGCATACTCGCAAAATCGTCGTTCCCCGTCACCGTCTTGATCTGGAACTTGCGATACTCCGCCTTGCGCATCGCCCCGTCCTCCCACACCACCATCGACGCCACCGTCTCCGCGCCCTGGATATGCGAGATGTCGAAGCACTCAATGCGCTTCGGCGCCTCGGCCAGCGTCAGGGCCTCCTGCAGCGCCTCCGCAATGGCCTTCCCATTCGGCTGCAGCACCCGGAATCGCTGGTCATACGACTGCTTCGCGTTCTGGCACACCAGGTCGACCAGTGAGCGCTTCTCCCCCCGCTGCGGCGCCGCCAGCTCCACCTTGTGCTTCGTGCGCTCGCTCAAGAGCTCCGCCAGCACCGCCCGATCTTCAAACTCCACCGGCACATAGATCGCCCTCGGCACATACGCCTGGTCCAGGTACAGCTGCTTTAGCAGCGCCGAGAAGAAGGCTCCCGGCGAAAACTTTCCGCCCAGCTCCGTCACCCCCGTATGCTGTACGGCAGGCTTACCCTCTTCTACCTCGGGCGCAGCCTGCATCGGGTCCGGTTCCATCCCGGGGGACACCTCCGCCTCGCAGCTCTCGCCTCCGTCTATATCGGCAATCCGCTCCATATCGTTCAGCCGATCGTTCAAAAATTCCGGCAGATCCTCCCAGAAAAAATCCCGCCGATCGACAATCTTTCCCCCGCGCATGTGGAACAGGTTCACCGCCAGCATCCCGTTCTCGTAATGGAACCCGAACACGTCCGCATCCTCGTTATCCACTGTCGCGATCCGCTGCTTATCGCCCATCTGGTGCACGGTCACAATCTGGTCGCGCAGCTTGCCCGCCGCCTCGAACAGCATCTCTTCGGCCGCCGCAGCCATGCGCTTGTTCAGCAGCCGTTCCAGCTCGTCCGTGCGCCCTTCGAGAAACAGCCGCACATCCCGGATCGTCTCCGCATACACCTCCGGAGGCACAAACCCCTCCACGCACGGCCCCAGGCAGCGCTTGATGTAGTACTGCAGGCACGCGCGCGGATGATACCGTTCGAGGTCGACCTTGCAACTCGGAATCAGAAAGCTGCGATGGATCAGGTCCACCAGCCGGTGCGCCAGGTTCCCCGGAAAGTACGGCCCAAAGTACGCGCCGCCATCCTTGCGCAGCCGCCGCGTCACAAACACCTTCGGGTACCGGTCGTTCATCGTCAGCTTGATGTACGGGTACGTCTTATCATCCCGCAACAGGATGTTGAACCGCGGCTTGCGCTGCTTGATCAGGTTGTTTTCCAGCGCCAGCGCCTCCCGCTCGTTGGCCACCGTGATGTACTCAAGATCGACCGCCTCCCGCATCAGCGAGCCGGTCTTCTGGTTCATCTGGTTCGCCGCCAGGAAGTACGACCGCACCCGCGACCGCAGGTTCTTCGCCTTGCCGACGTAGATCACCTCACCGTCGGCGTTTTTATACAGGTAGCAGCCGGCGGAGGTAGGAAGCGTTCGTATTTTTGCGAGAAGATCCATGGAGCCTGGGCCGCCGTGTCCGCCCAACACAAAGCCGGGAAGGTCACTTTCCATGATAAAGGCTGCACACCAGGAAAATGTGTCCGGTCAAACCCGTCGCCCACCAAGAGCGGTGATCGCATCCTCACGCCTTTGGCAAAGCGATCACGAGAGAAGTCAAGGAGCTTCTCCGAATTCGTAAGCCGCAGAGGCTGCATCTTACCGGAGGAGGTGAAGAGGAGATGATCGTTGCTGTTCTGCAGGGTTCGACGCGTACCGGGCGCATGGGAGACCGTGCCGCGAAGTGGGTGATGGCGCAGCTGGAGGCGCGCGGGCATGAGGCGCACCTGGTGGATGCGGGAGCGCTCGAGCTGCCGCTGCTCGATAAGATGTGGAAGCAGGTCAAAGACAGCGAAGACCCTGGCGATCGTGATCTCAAAGCCAAGTTGAAGCCCATCGCGGACCTGTATGAGCGGGTAGATGGATTTGCGATCGTGTGCGCCGAGTACAACCACAGCATCGTGCCCGGATTGACTAACCTGATCGACTATTTCCTGGAGGAATATTTCTACCGGCCTTCGGCCATCATCGCGTACTCGGTTGCGCCTTACGGCGGGATGCGCGCCGCGATGCAGCTCCGCGCGCTGCTTCCAGAAACAGGCATGGGCTCCATCCCAACTATTCAGGCCATTCCGGCCGTTGACAAGGCACTCAGCGCGGAGGGCGTTGCCCTAACGCAGGACTTGGCCGAAAACTCAGGGAAGTTCTTCGATGAGTTCGAGTGGTACATGATGGCGTTCAAACTGGGACGGGAGAAGCAGGACCCCCGGAAGAAAAGCTAGCCGAGGAGTCGAAGGCACGAAAAAAAACCCTCTGCTCGGAAAACGTTTTCCTCTCCGCGCCAAGCGCTTCCAAAGCAGTTCCTATCGTGTGGAGGTGCGCCGTCTCTTTACACGATCTTCATGTGCCATCAACATCTCTTACTTCCTCCGCCGTTAGAGTCACTGACATCCGCGCAAGGCTTACAGGGCCCGGCAAGCACGTTGCCGGGCTGAATCTGTTGATGATGGTCCGCTCTCATCGGTGATGAGCAGCGGTTCGTCAGGGCTTGCGACGGAAGCCTCACGACGCTTTCTTTCCAGGAGGACTCATGACTCAAACCTCTCTTTCCGCGGCCATAGCCGCAGGCCTGCTCGGGATCCTCTCCGGGAGTGCTGGAGCACAGCAGAACAACCCTCTTCCGGCGAACACCGGTCGAGCCGCCCAGGGCACCCCGGACCCCGCGGACCAGAAGCTCACGACCAGCGATCAGGTGACGGTCATCGCCGAAGGCTCAACCCGCGACGTGCAGACGGTAGACCAGAAGCTTTTGCTCGAGTCCACACCTGGGACCAGTCCCATCGCCATCCTCGGACACCTGCCCAGTGTCAGCATCACCACGGCCGATCCCTACGGCGCGTACGAGTGGGCGGTGCGCATCTCGGTGCGCGGCTTCAACCAGAATCAGCTCGGCTTCACCCTCGATGACGTGCCGCTCGGCGACATGTCCTACGGAAACCTGAACGGTCTGCATATCAGCCGCGCCCTCATCGACGAAAACCTGGGCCATGCCTCGTTGTCGCAGGGCACCGGTGCGCTCGACACCGCCTCGACCAGCAATCTGGGCGGCGCCGTGCAATTCTTCTCGACCGATCCGTCGGACAAGCGCGGCTTCGAGGCGCAGCAATCCTTCGGAAGCTTCAGCGGCACACGCACCTTCGCCCGCTATGACAGCGGCCTGCTCGCCTCGCACACCAAGCTCTTTGTGGATGGAGTCTGGCAGAGCTCGGACAAGTGGCGCGGCCAGGGCCCCATCCGCCAGAGTTACTTCCAGTTCAATACCAAGCTGCAACAGTTTGTCGGCTCCAAAGGTGTGTTCACGGCCTATGTCGATGTTTCGGACCGCCAGGAAGTCGACTACCAGGATGACAACAAGGTGTGGGTGCAAAAGCTTGGCTACCATTGGGATAACTTCGGGGACTGGAATACCTCGCTGCAGGCGGCCAACGCGTACAACGCGCAGGGCGGCGGCGGCTACGTGTTCTCTTCCATTCCCACTACGTTTCCCGGTGTCGTTGCCTCCCTGCAGACAGGCTTTGGCGACCTTTCGAACGACCCTGAAGACGCCGGTTACTACGCCGCGGGCGGCTTGCGCAAGGACTTCCTCGGCTACCTGAACTACAAGACCGCGCTTACCAGCCACCTGACCTGGAAAACCACGGTCTACGGCCACCACAACAATGGCGCGGGTCTCTGGTACACCCCTTATGTGGCCACGTACGACACCTTCTTCAACCCCGTGTCGCCGATCTCGGAACGTACCTCGGAATACCGCATCGCCCGTGGCGGCTTTCTGAGTTCCCTGAACTACGAGAGCGGACGCAACGCCGTGCTCGTGGGCGGCTGGTTTGAAAAGGAGAGCTTTGATCTGGCGCGGCGTTACTACGGAACCACGCTCTCCGGTCCCAGCCGTTCCATCTACGACACGCCGGTGGATCCCTTCTGGACCCAATGGGCGTACAACTTTCCAACCAACCTCTTCCAGATTTATCTCCAGGATCAATACAACCTGACCTCCACACTGAAGCTGTCCGCGGGCTTCAAGACCAGTGAGACCTATACGACAGGCACGCTGACCGGGTACGACCTCGGCGTCAATCTCGCGCCCACGGACACCCCCGCGAACTACGCCCAGGGCGAGCTCACCTCCGGCAAGCCCTTCCTGCCCCAGGTCGGCGTGAACTGGAAGCTCCTGCATGGCAATGAAGTGTTCGCCGATGTAGCGGAGAACGTGCGGGCCTTCCAGGCCGGCGGCAAGGGCTTCGGGACCTCGCCCTGGGGAACGACGCAGGCCGGCTTCAACGCGCTCACCAGCAACCTGAAGTCGGAAAGCTCCTGGAGCGAAGAAGGTGGCTACCGGCACACCGACAATCACCTTCAGGCGCAGGCCAGCTACTTCCACGTCAACTTCTCCAATCGGCTGCTGGCCATTCAACAAGGCCCCGGGATCGCCGGCAACGCTTCCATTCTGTCCAATGTGGGAGGGGTTACGACCAACGGTGTCGACGGCGCAATCACGGCCCGCATCCACGATGGCTGGACCTTCTACAACGGGTTTACCTTTTCGAAATCAACGTATAACGCCAACTACAACGCCTCCGCCACCAGCATCATCCAAACCGGCGGCAAGATCGTTGTGGATGCACCAGAGTTCCTCTACAAGAATGAATTGGCCTACACCCACGGAGGTTTCGACGCGCACCTCGACTCCGACTACATGGGCAAGCGCTACTTCACCTACACCGACGACAACAGTGTCGGCGGCCGCTTTCTGGGCAACTTCGGCACCAGTTACCACAAGGACGAAGTCGGTCCCTTTGATCAACTCAAGCTGCAGTTGAATATCTACAACATCGCCAGCACAAAGTATTGGTCAACCATCGGCACCAACGGCTTTGTCGCCAGCGATCCAACCTCGGTCAACAACAACACACTCCAGGCCGGCACACCACGTGCCATCACCGGGACGTTCACTGTTCGGTTCTAGGGATCTCTGATCGAATCAGGCCTTTGG
>CAXUEE010000139.1:1174-4484 GCA_964249905.1 uncultured Acidobacteriaceae bacterium | reverse complement strand
AGAAGATGCACTGGCGTTACGAAGACACCCGGCACGGGCAGCGTCAGCTTGTTAGCGAAAGCGCCGCAGCGTCAAGACCGCCCCTCCGAAGACGCTGCCGCCAGCAAGAACTAGCAGAACAATCGCCCGGCGGTAGGCACTTTGCACCGCTCCAGGGGTCGTGCGCATCTGTTCGGCGCACTGGCTGCAGCCCTGTCCCAAGGCCGGTGCGGCGAGCAGCACGATGGCCAGGCACAGCAAGACGAAGACGGCGTGCCATCGCGGCATGCCTTGGTTCACTGGCAGAAAGCCAGCAGGCTGAACAGCGCCAGCCATAAAAGGCCCATGGAGTGCCAGTACCAGGCGGCCAGGTCGACCAGAATCTGACGGTTCTCGAGCTGCCGGGAAGCAAAAAGACCGATCAGCGCAGCGCACAGGGCGGCTACTCCCAGCAGCAGGTGCAAGCCGTGGACCCCGGTAATGAGAAAGAAAGAATGACTGCTCTGGCTGGAGTAGTAGAAGACTCGCTGGGTAGCTAGCTGCTTCCAGGCGACGAGCTGGCCCGAGACGAACAGAACGCCCAAAACGATGGTGGCACTCAGCCACGGCAGCGTGCCGCGGGTGATGGGCTTGCCGAAGCCAAGCCACTCATCCATGACATGCATCTCGCGAAACATGTGGCGCCGGGCGATTTCCATCGTGAGCGAGCTCAGAAGCAGGACGGCGGTGTTCAACCAGAGGATTGGCGGAAGGGCGGTGGGCAGCCACTCATTGATATAGTGTGCGTTGGCGTCGATATGGCCGCTGCCCTGGGCGACAAAAAAGACACTCACGATCGCAACAAAGAACATAAACACGGCGGAAAGGCCGAAGAACAGACCGAGCCGGTAGCGGTCGAGCCGCTCGCGGGGGCCGGGACGTCCGCGGCGACGTTCATTCCAGTTGTCCGGGTCGCCGCCGCCGCCGGTACGTTTGTCGGTAGGCGGACGTCTGCCGCCGCCATGGTCGCCATCTTCCAGCTCGCGGCGGCGCTTCTCTGTTCCTGCAGGTGTGACTGGGGGCGTGATGATTGCCGGCATGCGATTCCCTCTGCGAAGAGCAAATCTCCTGATACCGTGAAGGCAGAAACGATCCCGGAGGCCGGCTCTTCTTCAGAGAACACGGCGTCCAGACTCTTGCCCCACGAACACCCTCAGGAGGATTCCTCGAGCGTCCCGTGAACACAGATTACTCCGGATTCTCGTCCTGTGCCCACTGCGGCGTGAACCCCTCGTGCGCGCCACGGTGAAAGTAGTGGCAGGGTCCACGATGAACCTGAAATTGTTGGCCGGACGCCGCCTTCCAGACATCCGGCGGAGCCCATTCGAGGGTCGTGGCAGCCCAGGGATTCTCTCCGGCGAGCGGTCCGCGGCGCAGGCTGAGGACCAGATTGATCAGGAACAGGATCTGGCTCGCGGCGAGGAGGAACGCAGAGTAGGTGATATGGCGCTGCATGGAAAGCGTCGGGGCGAGCAGGGCGGCGGCCGCATTCTGCACTCCGTCGAAGCGGGCATAGTGGCGGGGTGCGCCCTCCAGGCCGGCAATATGCATGGGAAGAAAGGTCATGTAGGCGAAAACAAGGGTGAGCCAGAAGTGCCAGCGGCCGAGAGACTCGTTCATCTGCCGGGCGGGGAGTCCGGTAGCGGCGCAAACCAGGGGAAACCAATAATAGGTCGCGGCAAACAGGCCAAAGATGCCGGCCATCGCCATAATCAGGTGAAAGTGGGCCACCACGAAGTAGGTGTTGTGGAGATACTGATCGAGAATAGGCTGAGCCAGGATCGGTCCGGAAAGGCCGCCAGTGATGAACAGGGAGACGAAGCCGAGGGCGAACAGCATGGGCGTGGTGTAAGCCGGGCGCGAGCGCCAGGTGGTGGCCAGCCAGCTGAAGACCTTGGCGGCCGAGGGCAGGGCAATGGCCATGGTCGAGATGGAGAAAGCCGTGCCGGCAAACGGGTTCAGGCCGGCGACGAACATGTGGTGTCCCCAGACGAGAATGCCCAGAAAGCCGATCAGCAGCGTTGTCGCGATCATGACGCGGTAGCCGAAGATCTTGCGCCGGCAGAAATTGCCCAGCAGCATGGAGGTGAGGCCCATGCCGGGAAGGATCGCGATGTAGACCTCCGGATGGCCGAAAAACCAGAAAAGATGGAGCCAGAGCAGCGGGCTGCCATTGCCGGAGGTGTGGAGGGTTCCGTTGACCAGGTCGCCGAGCGGTAGAAAAAAGCTGGTGCCGGCATGGCGGTCAAGAAAGAGCAGAACAAGCGCGGCAAACAGAACGGAAAAGGCGATGATCGTAAGCACGGCGGCGGTGAACCACGCCCAGACGGTGAGCGGCAGCCGTTCCCAGGTCATGCCGGGGCAGCGATGGGCGACGATGGTAGCCAGCAGGTTGACCGCCGTAAGGATGGAGGCCAGGCCAAAAAGGCCGATCGAGCAGAGCCAAAGATCCATCCCGAGGCCCTGGCCCGGTCCGGCGGCAGCGACGGCGGAGAGCGGCGGATAGGCGGTCCAGCCCGAGATGGGAGCGCCCCCTGCGACCAGGCTTGACGAGAGGAGAATCAGGAAGGCAAGGAGATAAACCCAGAAGCCGAGGGCATTTAGCAGCGGAAAAGCCATGCGGCGGGCGCCAATCTGGGCGGGCAGGATGAGCGAACCGAAACCGGCCTGCGGAGCCAGCGTCATGACGAAGAACAGCATGAGCGTGCCGTGCAGCGTCACCAGAGCAAGGTAGTCCTCGGGCTTGATCGGGCCGAAAAAGGGCAGGCTGCGATCGGGCCAGACCAGGTGAATGCGCATGGCGAGCGACATGAGCGTTCCTACGGCGACCGCAGCCAGCGAAAGCAGAAGGTAGCGGACGCCAAGCGTACGGTGGTCGGTGGTGAACAGCGACCGGGAGCGGGTGGGGTGCCGGGTAGCGGCGGCAGGGATCATGAGGTGGCCGCTTTTTCGTGATCGGCAAGCCAGGCGGCAAAGGCGTCAGGAGGGAGGACGCGGAGGTTTGCGGTCATGTGGAAGTGGCCGAGGCCGCAAAGCTGCGTGCAGAGAATAGCGTAAGTGCCGGGAGCGGTGGGAGTGAAGTGAATGTGGATGTCCTGGCCATGGCCGGAGTTCGGGACGGCGTTCTGCTTCAGGCGGAGGGCGGGAACGGCAAAGCCGTGGATGACGTCCTGGGCGTGGAGGCGGAGGTCGACTTCGCGGTGGGCAGGGAGGACGAGCTCGGAGGTGACAAAGTCGTCGGCGGCCCGGGGATCAGCCGGATCAAGGCCCAGCGGATTGCCCTCGCCGGGGG
>CAXUEE010000139.1:0-1164 GCA_964249905.1 uncultured Acidobacteriaceae bacterium | reverse complement strand
GAGCTGCGGGCGTGTCCGGCCGAACGCGGCGTCCTGACCGGGATACCGGAAGTACCAGGCAAACTGCATGCCGGTGGCTTCGACCTGCAGCGCGGCAAGGTCGGGGCCGGTGTAGCGGGTGGCGGCCCAGAGGCGCTCGGCGCGCAGGGTGAGGAAGGCGAACAGGAGCGTGAGCGCAGCCAGGGGAACATATTCGACGAGCGCCCGGGAACGCGGTCTTCCACCGGATTTCCGCTGAAGAAAAAGGCCGATCAAACCGATAAGGTGAGCAGACGCGAGAAGGGCGAGGGCGATCCAAAGATTGAGGTAAAGGTGACGGTCAAGGGCAGGACCGTGTGCGGAAGCAGCCGGAGGCAGTGGCCAGAGGAGCACGCCTGCCGACAGGATGGGAAGCAAGGTCACGTCTTCAGAATACGGCTCTTTAATAGTTAGGGCAGCCGGTCGTCATGCGAGTAGCTGTCCAGCAGGTGGAAACCGCCTTGGCTGCGGTGATCACCTGAAGATTTTCCTGGCCGCCGGCGGGGTCAAAGGCGGCAATCTGGGCGATCCGTGCCCTGGTGTCAGCAAAAACGTCCTGGGCCAGGTCGAGTTGTGGAAGGGACAGGATCACGCGGGCGCGAAGGCTAGGCTCGTCGGAGGAAAGATAGGTAAGGAGGGTTTTGTTGAGGGACTGAGATTGGTTGGTCTTGGAGGCAATAGCGTCGACAAGATCGGAGCGGGAAGACGCAGTCTGGTCGGAGCGGCGTAGAAAGTGCGCGAGAGCGTCGGCCGTCGTGTCGCTGACAGGGCCGAGTTGGAGGAGGTCGGAGACGACCAGCTGGCCGACTGTGCCGACCGCATCGCCCCGTTTCAGATAGGCGAGCAGCGGCGGATAGAGGGAGGCGGGCGGGTCTGGCGTAAAGCCGCCGAGGGCGATGGCCGTCTCAACCCGATTGGCGGGTAAGTCGTCGGTCAGGTGGACGGCAATGGCGGGGATCGCGGATGCGAGAAGGCGAGCGATATCTGACTTGTAAGCAGCGGGGCCGGCCGGTAGGGCATTTGTTGCAGGCGTGGCTGGTTCGGAGGAGGTGGCGGGAACGGGCGTTGGAAGAGGCGGGGCGGAGGGTGTTGCGGGGGCCTGCAGGCCCTCAAGGGCCGTAAGCGCCAGCTGACGCACGGCAGAGT
>CAXUEE010000138.1:0-10010 GCA_964249905.1 uncultured Acidobacteriaceae bacterium | reverse complement strand
GCGCCCACCTCTACGAGGACAAGCCCGCCGAGACCCGCGCCGAAGCCGCCCTCACTCCCTCGCAACGCATCGCTGCCATGCAGCTGATGGATTCCAGCTCGCCCAAGACCCGCGGCCTCATCGCCCACGCCAACCTCAAGCACGCTGACGAGCTCCGCGGCCTCTCCCCCGACCCCTACCTGCGCACCTACACCACTCCCGTCTACCTCCTCCACGGCGAGGCCGACAACATCATCCCCTCCGCAGAGACCCTCTGGATGGCGAGCGAACTCCCCTCCGAAACCCTCCAGGCCGCCCTGGTTAGCCCCGTCCTCAGCCACATCGATCTCGACGGCCCCTCCCCCGGTGCCCTCGACAACTGGCACCTGGTTCACTTCTTCGCTCTTGTCATGCACGCCATCCAGACCCCCGGCGGCAGAACGCCAATCTCCTAGTCAAGTATGGGATAGGTCGAATCGGCGAACCACGGTAAGCAGCCGCTTGTCTCGCGTCCACAGAGCAGCATTGGCTGTAAGCCGAACAGAGCTCACTAGGTGCACATCTACGTATCCCAAACCCAAGCGCGAAGAGACGCTCGGAAGAGATCAGGTGCAGAACCTCTGCGCCGTGCAACCGTCGCCTTGGGAAGCCGGTGCATGATGCGGAGAAAGTTCTCTCGATCCCGCATGCTTCCCACCGCAAGCTCCCCAATCACAAATGGGTGGCCGAGAACTTGCTTGTCTCTTAGCAGCTGTTCGAGAACCGGATCGATCTTATTCAGGTGATCGATCCAGACCGAGGTGTCGACCAGGATCACGCGGCCGAGCGTCGGCGCGGAATATATTTCATGCCCGGTTCCGTTCCACCCAGACGGGCCAGCCGCAGCGCGGCCTCACGCTCAATGAGAGCCGTGAGAGCTTCGCGCAGCAAAGCGGTTCGTCGGAGATGCCGGTATATTCCTCAGCATCCTTGAGCAATTCGTCATCCAGGGTCACTGTGGTTCGCATAAGGCTACTCCGATCCAAACACACCATTTATAGCATCGTTTGATGCTTTGACAAGAGTCTTAGAAGGGATCCTCACTTACCCGCAGGAATAGCGTGAGTTCCCTTTTAGAATCAGATTCTATGTTCGTCACGCTCCCCGAGATCCAGTCCGCCGCCGCCCGCATCTCCGGCACCGCCGTCGAAACACCGCTCGTCCCGCTGCAGCTGCCCGCGCTCCCCTTCGAGCTCTACATCAAGTGCGAGTCCGCCCAACCCATCGGTTCCTTCAAGCTGCGCGGCGCGTACAACATGATCGCCCAGCTCCCGCCCGACGCCCTCGCCCGCGGCGTCATCACCTACTCGAGCGGCAACCACGCTCAGGGCGTGGCCTATGGCGCCCGCGCGCTCGGCGCCAAGGCGGTCATCGTCATGCCCGACAATGCCCCGCAGGTCAAGATCGACGCCACCCGCGCTCTCGGGGCCGACGTCGTCTTCGTCGGCCCCGCGAGCTCCGCCCGCAAGCTCAAGGCAGAGGAACTTGCCACCGCCTACGGCTACAGCATCATTCCGCCCTACGACCACCCCCACATCATCGCCGGCCAGGCGACCTGCGGCCTCGAAATCGCCCGGCAGCTTCCCGCAGTCGACCTCGTCCTGTCTCCCGTCTCCGGCGGCGGCCTGCTCAGCGGCGTCGCCACGGCCATCAAGCTCTCCGCAGAGGCCGGCCTGTGCAACCCCAAAGTCCGCGTCTGGGGCGCCGAACCCGCCCTCGCCGCCGACGCCAAGGAGTCCTTCGACACCCGCACCCTCGTCGAGTGGCCCGCCGCCCTCACCAGTCGCACGCTTGGTGACGGCCTCCGCACCCAGTCTCTCGGCGCGCTTAACTTCGAGCACATTCTCCACTACGTCGACGGTATCGTCGCTGTTACGGAAGACGAGATCCTCGCCGCCATGCGCACCCTGCTCACCCACACCGACCTCGTCCCCGAGCCCTCGGGCGCCGTCACCCTCGCCGCCGCGCTCTTCCACGCGCACGAGCTGCCTCCCGCGCGCAAAGTCGTCGTCGTCCTCAGCGGAGGCAACATCGAGCCCGCCCTCAAGGCCTCGCTGGTAGCCGAACTCGCCTCCGCCGACGTCCAATAACCATGCGCGCCGCCGCTCTTTTCGTCACCCTGCTCACCGTTGTTCCCGCGCAAGCCCAGAAGAAGGATAACCGCTCCGGTTACGATAAGTCCGCCCGCGCCACCACTCTCCACAACACCCTCGTTTACGTCTCCCCTGACGACGCCTCGCAGAAAGTCGCCGAGGTCACTCCCGGCCATGAGATGGTCGTCACCGACCACAACGGCCCCTGGGTCAAGGTGTTCGCCAACACCGACACCCCCGACCAGGGCGACCCCGACCGCGAACCCGAGTTCTCCTCCGACGACAAACCCGTGCCGCAAACCGGCTGGGTCAAGGACCGCGGCATTGTCACCCCGCAGACGCCCAACGGCGATGTCATCCTCTTCGGCGCCGCCGCCAACCTCGAAGAGCAGGCCAGCGAGCCGCACCCGCCCAAAGGTGCCGCCCAAGCCGCGCACCTGCTCTACCAGCGCGTCAACGAATATTTCCCCGACTCCCGCATGGGGGGCGAAGCCGCCTGGCGCGCCGCCGACATCCGCTGGCAGCTTGAAAAATCCGACAACTCCACCCTTCCCTCCGCTAAGGAGCAGGAAGCCTACCTTCGCCCCGCCATCTATGACGGCCCGCTGAAAAAAGTCATGAAGCTCTACCCCGGCACGAAGTACGCCTTCCTCGCCGCCTACGACCTGCTCGACAACAAGCTTTGCGGCGACTGGCAAGGCCTGCCCAAGTGCCCCGAGATGGAAGCCAACTTATACGTCAAGTACGCCGAGCAGTACCCCGAATCGCCCAAGGCGCCCGAGGCTTTCTATAACGCCGTCTACCGCGAGGGCGTCCTCGTCTCCATGTACACCGTGCAGGACGACCACAAACGCGCCGACAACGCCGCCCAGCGCACCCAATCCATGGCCGAAGAAATGCAGCGCCGCTTCGGCAGCTCCGACTATACTGCCCGCGCCGTCTCCATCGCCTTCCGCGTCAAGCAGGGGCTCTCCATCTACGGCAACGACCGCGACTGACACAGGCCATGAAGGCAGTACCTTGAGAGCAGCATGACACTCCCTCTCGCTCACGGCCACTCACCCGCAGGCCGGGTAATGTTCTTGGCTTTAACTTTTGCGCTGCTCAAGTTGCTTGCGACTGCGCTCCAGGTTGTTCTGCTGCAAGGAAACTCCCGCCAGATTCCGCCCACCCCCTTCTTTAGGACCCTGTACGTAACCGGCAAAGCGACTCCCGCTCTCGCCGTCGCTTCGGTCAGTCTTGCGGCGTTCCTTGATCGGGATTGGGTGCTGGGATGATTATTCGGCTTCCTTGCTATCGGCATCGCGTGCTTTGCCATGTACATAGTCCGCCTGCGGAAACAGGGCAGATTCTTCGGCTGCTCGATGCTGCCTCGAAACGGAACAGCTCACTTTCCTAACCTTCGGTCGTCCCTGCCCCGGCTAAAATACTCCCATGGACCTACTCCACGTCATTATCCTTGCCATCGTGCAGGGTCTAGCCGAACTCTTGCCCGTCTCGAGCTCCGCCCACGTCGTCGTCGCCGAAAAGCTCATGCACCTGGATCCCTCGGCCCCCCAGATGACACTGCTCCTCGTCATGCTCCACACCGGCACCATGTTCGCCGTCATCGTCTACTTTTGGAAGACCTGGGCCAACACCTACTTCTCAAGCGCCGACGCCTTCAAACGTTTCGCCATCCGCGTCGTTTGGGCCACTTTGCTCACCGGCATCATCGGCCTCGGCTTGCAGAAAGCCATCGAGAAGACCATGTTCGCCGGCCAGCCCAAAGCCGAGATCGAGCAGCTCTTCGGTCGCCTGGACCTCATCGCCCCCGCGCTCGCCGCCGCCGGCATCCTCATTCTCATCGCCGGCCTCATGGAGCGACGCCAGATTGCTGCACCCGTCCGCGAGTCCATCACCGGCAGCTTCGGCAGCGGCAGCGTCACCATGGGCCAGGCTGGCTGGATGGGCTTCGTCCAGGGTCTCGCCCTCCCTTTCCGCGGTTTCTCCCGTTCCGGAACCACCATCTCGACCGGCATGCTCACCGGCGCCACCAAGGAACGGGCCGAGCGCTTCAGCTTTGCCCTCGCCGTCGTCATCACCCCAGCCGTCGTCGCCCGCGAAGGCCTTCGCCTGATGAAGGACGCCCATGCACAAGCCGCGCTCGGCACACCCGTCGACCTCAAATCAGGACTGATGTTCAGCTTCCTGGGCGCGGTCTTCGCTTTCTTCGCAGGCCTGGTCGCGCTGCGCTGGCTTTCCAGCTGGCTTGAGTCCGGCAAGTGGTACCTGTTCGGCATCTACTGCCTGCTCGCCTCCGCTGTCGTCTTCTACCTCCACTTCGGACCTATGCAGCTGTAGATCGCGTATACCTCCAGGCCCACCAGAGGAGCGGCAACTGCACCGGCAGCCTCAGCCACAGCGCCCACTCCGGAAGCTTCGGCCATTGCGCATGATCCATTGCCATCTGCACATTGGCCGGCATCACCGCGATTAGCAAAGCGACCAACCCCCACGCGGCCGCGCGCCGGCTGAACCGGAACAGCAGACCCGCTCCGCCGAGCATTTCGCATGCACCACTCACTAACACCAGCAGATGCGGCGCCGGCAAGGTGGGCGGCACGATCCGCTGGTAGGAAGCGGGAACGACAAAGTGCATCGTTCCAGCGCCCAGGAAGAGCATAGCCAGCGCAATCCGTCCCAAGCTCATGCTCTCTCCCGCCCAAAAAAAATCGGGCGACGGGTTTGGATCCCATCGCCCAACGTCGCTGCGTTCTGGTTATTTAGACGCAGTTGCATCCCGATGGTTCCTGACGTAATCATGCGAGCTCACGATATGCCGGTTCTGCTCTTCCAGCAGCTGCCGAAGCGGCGCAGGCAGTTCCTTCTCGAGCGCTTCCTTATACGTCTTCTTGGCCGTGTCCTCGCCCTGCTCGGCCGTTCCCAGCAGGTCGTGGTCGCTGGTCCCGAAGACCTTTGCTTTCAAATCACCCCACGTGCGGTGGATGGCGCCCGCGGTCGTACCCTCTTCGTGCACATCTTTCACGCCATGCCGATGTAACTCGTTCTCGAGCTCGCCGCGGAAGTTAGCGCGCTTGAGCGACTCTGCTAGAAAGTACCGCTTCAGGGTGTCATCCTTGAGATGCTCTCCCAGGTCAGCGTACCCCTTCTGGCCGTCCTCGAGCACGTTGATGACATTTTTCAACACCTTTTCCAAATCACTGTTGCTCATCTCCGCCATGGCGTCCTTTCGTCCTCCGCAAACTTGCACACTGATGGAGCGCTTGGAGCAGGGTCCCTCGGCTGTCTGCGATTCTCCTTCGCCGGGGGCAAGCAGGAGAAATCGCGAAAATCCCGCTCCCCTGCCAAAACGCACGCGCAACACAGGCCAACGCCCATGCCGCTTATAGGAGGAGTAGATGCCGGGCATCCGGGATCGTTTGCATCCTGATTCCTGACCCGCTCCGCCTGCGCGGATATTCGGTCCAGTCTGTTGTAATCGGAACTGGGAGCCGAGGGCCAGGAAAGGTTACCGCGCTAGCCTCTCCTCCGCCCCGTATGCCTCCTCCCGGGAAGAAGAACCGATGAAGCCGCTACGCCTGATCGCCACGCCTACCCGCAACCGGCGCCTCAATGAGGTCCTGGGAGTTTCTTTGCTGGCCGGCGCCGTCCTCCTGCTTCTCGCACTGGTCAGCTACACCCCTTCTGACCCTTCCTTCAACACAGTCGGCGCCCTTGCCCCGGCTGCACAGCCTGCCCGTAACTGGATCGGGCTAGCCGGCTCCTACACCGCCGACGCCCTGCTTCAGATCCTCGGGATCGCCTCGGTCTTCCTGCCCGTCCTGCTCGTCCGTCTTGGCATCTGCTGGCTCCTGTCCCGCCCCGCGGGGTCGCCTCTCGCGAAGTCTGTTGGGCTTGCTTTATGGCTCGTGTTTGCGCCTGCCGCCTTGGCCCTGCTGCCCGGACACCTTCTTTGGCGCGGAGCCCTGCCCATCGCCGGCCTTTCCGGCCTCCTGGTTGCAGGCGCTCTGGTTCAGGCGCTGAACCTGCCCGGAGCTGCACTGGTTGCCACGCTCCTGGTGGCGCTTTCGCTTTATCTGGTCACTACCTTCAGCTTTAACACTGCACGCGAGTGGCTCACCGTCCACTTCGCTTTCTTCGGCGCTCTGCGCGAGCGCTGGAACCGTATCCGCCGCAAGCCGAACGATGTTCTTGCCCCCGACATGCTCAACGAACAAGGCGAACCCTTTGGCGCCCGGCGCGAGAAGTTCGACGCCGAGGCCCGACGTGAACGTAAGGCCACCGAGCGAGCCGCCGCGGACGCGCACCGCAGCCCATCCAACACGCTTCTGTCGGGTCTTTTTAGCTGGCTGGGCCGCCGACGCCAGCGAGCGTTGCCCGCTTCTCAGGATCCGTCACCGCTGCCTGCCGCGCCTGCCTCCGTATGGCAGGCCATGCCGCGGACAGACGTCGATGCCCCACCGGTAACGCCGTTCTCGGCAGCTTCCGCGGCCGCCGCACCCTTCGCCAAAGCTCTCGCCGCAGCCGCCGCTCCGTTGCCGCCCCAGCCGGATGAGGTCGAAGTTCACCCACCCGTTTCTGCGGGCGTCCAGACCAGCTTTCTTCCCGGAGAGGAGCAGGAAGAGCCGTTTTCTTTCGTCTCGTCTGCTCCTAGCCGTCCCGCAGAACTCTCACGCGCACTCCCGGTTGCAGCTTCGCAGCCGCTTCCAGCCAAGGCCGCCGTTCCCGCGCCCCTTCCCGCGCCCGCCGCCGCAGTCTCCGGCGAACCCACCTTCGGCCGGCGCGCCGATGCCAACCAGAAGCCGGTCACCATCACGGCACGTTCGGTTCGCGGCTACAAGCTCCCCTCCTCGAACCTTCTCTACCAGTCCGAAGAACCGAAGATCGTTCGCGAAGAGGCTCTCCGCGACGAGGCCCGCACCCTCGTCCAGAAGTGCGCCGAGTTCGGCGTCGACGGCCAGGTCACCCAGATCAATCCCGGCCCCGTCGTCACCACCTTCGAATTCCGCCCCGATGCCGGCGTCAAGTACTCCCGCGTCACCGGCCTCGCCGACGACCTCTGCCTCGCCATGGCCGCCGAATCCATCCTCATCGAGCGCATGGCCGGCAAATCCACCGTCGGCATCCAGGTCCCCAACCACGACCGCGAGACCATCTGGCTCCGCGATGTCGTCGAGTGCGAGTCCTTCGCCCAAAGCAAGAGCAAACTTGCCATCGCTCTAGGGAAAGACATCAACGGCCGCATCGTCACCGCCGACCTCGCCTCCATGCCCCACGTGCTGATCGCCGGCTCCACCGGTTCCGGCAAGTCCGTCGCCATCAACGCCATGATCATGTCCGTGCTCTTCAAATCCACGCCCGAGCAGGTCCGCATGATCCTCGTCGACCCCAAGCGCGTCGAGCTCGGCATGTACGAAGGCATCCCGCATCTCTTCACCCCCATCATCACCGAGGCCAAACTAGCCGCCAATGCCCTCCGCAACGCCGTCCGCGAGATGGAGCGCCGTCTCAAGCTCCTGGCCGCCAACCACGTCCGCAACATCGACCAGTTCAACAAGCTCTTCGACAACGGCTCCGAGTACCTCTTCGAAGACGTCAACCAGGAGCCTCTGCCCTACATCATCATCATCATCGACGAGCTCGCCGACCTGATGATGCTTGACCGCTCGAACGTCGAAGAGTCCATCACCCGCCTCGCCCAGATGGCCCGCGCCGTCGGCATCCACCTCATCCTCGCCACCCAGCGTCCCTCGGTCGACGTCATCACCGGCCTCATCAAGGCCAACGTCCCCACCCGCATGAGCTTCCGCCTCGCCACCAAGGTCGACTCCCGCACCATCATCGACTCAAACGGCGCCGAATCGCTGCTGGGACGTGGAGATATGTTGTATCTCCCACCGGGCACCAGCCGCCTGCAGCGCGTCCACGCCCCTTTCGTCACCGAGAAAGAGATCTCCGCCGTTACCGAGTTCTGGCGCGCCCAGGGTGAAGCCGAGTACGTCCAGGGCTTCCTCGAAGGACCGAAGGACGAAAAAGAAGCCGACAGCGCCGGCGACGGACCGGTCAACGGCGACGACAACGACGAGCTCTTCGACGATGCCGTCCGTTTAGTCTTCGAGTTCGGCAAAGCCTCCACCTCGCTCCTCCAGCGCCGTCTGCGCATCGGCTACGGCCGCGCCGCCCACCTCATCGACATGATGTACAACGACGGCCTAGTCGGCCCAGCCGACGGCTCCAAGCCCCGCGAGCTCCTCAAAGCTCCCAGTTTCTACAAAGAAGTCGACACCGCCCTGCGCTAGCCAGTTACTCGTACACAGCGGAGATTGCCTCACCGTCCCAGGCATTCCAGGGATTGCCTCTTACGTCCTTGGAGCAATTTGTCACAACCCGAACGAGCCGGATCACTGACGACGGGCCTGCATGCGATCATTGCGCTAGCGCCATGGCCAGCAGAATCGAGATTCGAATCTTGCGAAAGTTCGCCTTCGGGATTGGCTGCGCCGCAGGATTGGTCTCGCTTGTCTCCGCTGTATGTTCCTGGACCGCTCCCTTCCCGTTAGTGTCGGACGGTAAAGGTGGCTTCTCACTCAACCCGCTTGAAGATCGCGTACTTATTGCAGGCGCAATAGCAGGCGTAGCAGCAAGTGTTCTGGGTGCATTCGGTAAAGGGAAAAGCCGTGTAGCAATTGTCCTGTCCGGGCCGTTTCTGATTCTCTGTAGCATCTTAGGGTGGCTTGGAAATCACAGGTGATCTCTCCTGTCCTCCAAAAGAGTAACGTGACGGTCGATTAAACCGGATCACTCCCGTGAAATGACTAACCAACACCTACGGACTTTCGTCGCCATCTCGTCTTCATAGTTCACCAGGATGAGCAGGAACAAATCAATCTCTGGACCCGTACGATGGAGTAATGCCCTGGAGGACCATTGCGGATGAAGCCATCACACCAAACGTGCAAGCTTTCGGCTATATTGCTGTCCGCCGCGGCTCTCCACAGCCAACAACCGCCTTCCCCTCAACAAGTTCAAGTGATGATTGTCGGCAGCTTCCATATGAGCAATCCAGGTCATGACATCCACAACATGCAGGTGGATGACGTTCTGCAACCAAAACCACAAGCCGAAATCGAAGCAGCCGTCAACTCACTCGCCGCCTTCCATCCGACCAAAGTCATGACCGAATGGTCGCAGAACCTTGCTACTGAGCGATTTACGAAGTACACCGCGGGTACACTCGCGCCGAGTCGCAATGAAGTCGTGCAGCTTGGCTTTCGGCTCGCAAAACAATCCTCCCTGCTAAAGGTCTACGGTATCGACGTTGACGGTGACTTTCCCTACCAAGCGGTTCAGACCTTTGCCGAGGCTCATGGTCAGGCTGAAATCCTCGCTCAGGCAAACAGCAAGACCAGCAATATGATTCAAATGCTCAGTCTCTTAATGAAAGAGAAAGGGATCGTTGCCGGACTTCGCTATCTGAACGATCCCGAGCGACTGAAGGGCGACAACAGTTTTTACCGGCAGATGCTTTTGATTGGTTCAGGAACCCAACAGCCAGGAGCAGACCTTCTGACCGGCTGGTACAAGCGCAATTTTCTAATATGTTCCAACATTCTCCAAAACAGCGTTCCTGGGGATCACGTGGTCGTCTTCTACGGCGCAGGACATGCCTTCCTGCTTAGACAGTGCATCGCGGAGACCCCTGGATTCACACTCGTCGAACCGAACGCCTACCTGCCGAAATGACCTAATTCGCTCGGATGCACTGTGGTGCAGTTGCTTCGACTAAACAGCTTCGACTCAGGCGCGGATGCGTGTCCACGACTCCCCAGAACGCCGATGTCAGTACCCTTCCGCCACACCTTACACCCGCTTCGCACTCCCCGAGCCACCCCACCC
>CAXUEE010000137.1:9185-10013 GCA_964249905.1 uncultured Acidobacteriaceae bacterium | reverse complement strand
TCTCGGCTGCGGCGCGCTCCACCCCGAGATCGTCGCCGCCGAGGTCGTCAAGCACAAAGCCTCCGTCGGCATCACCTTCGATGGCGACGCCGACCGCGTTATGTTCGCCGACCAGACCGGAAAAGTCGTCAACGGCGACGCCGTCCTGCTGCTCGCCGCGCGCGACCTCCACGCCGCCGGCCGGCTCGCCAACGCCACCGTCGTTGCCACCACCATGTCCAACATGGGCCTCGAAGCCGCCCTCGCCCGCTCCGGAATCAAAATGCTCCGCGCCCCGGTCGGCGACAAGTACGTCCTCGAACAGATGCTCGCCACCGGAGCCTCGCTCGGCGGCGAGCAGTCCGGCCACATCCTCTTCTCCGGCCGTTCCACTACCGGCGACGGCCTGCTCACCGCCCTGCTCGTCCTCGACATCCTCCATCGCACCGGCCAGTCTCTCGCCGAGCTCGCCGCCGACCTCAAGACCTTCCCCCAGGTCATCGTCAACGTGAAAGTACGCGAGAAGAAGCCGCTCGACGGGATCGCCTCCGTAGCCGACGCCATCGCCTCTGCCGAGCAGGATCTCGCCGGCACCGGCCGCGTCGTCATCCGCTATTCGGGCACCGAAGCTCTCGCCCGCGTCATGATCGAAGCCGAAGACCAAACCCGCATGACCCACCACGCCGAAGCTATCGCCCAAGCCATCCGCGCCGAGCTGGGCGTCTGATTTCCTCGTTGTTATTCCCAGAGGGAAACCTGCGTTCGTCGGTGAGACCTGTCAAGCCCGAAATCCGCTAAGTCTTTCATTGCA
Organism: uncultured Acidobacteriaceae bacterium; assembly: GCA_964249905.1. Lineage (GTDB taxonomy): Bacteria > Acidobacteriota > Terriglobia > Terriglobales > Acidobacteriaceae > Edaphobacter. The sequence goes on along the minus strand of CAXUEE010000137.1, from coordinate 9,223 downwards.
AACAAAATAGAGGTGGCATAAACACCCCGCTCCAGAAG
>CAXUEE010000137.1:8806-9175 GCA_964249905.1 uncultured Acidobacteriaceae bacterium | reverse complement strand
CCAGAAACTATAATTAAAGACAGGAGCAAAACAGCCATGTCATCCTTGTAGCGCAACCAGAATGCCTCCAGGAGATCCAGGAGCTGATGAGCTCTAGCCGAATCGGCTGCGTAGCTTCCTTGCTGTGCAGCTTCCTTTTTTGTCATCCCGTTGGGATCTGCTTCTGTTTTGTTGTTGCTTGTTCTTCGCATCATCGGCTAGTTTTGGCTCAAGCTCAGGCAGGCTACCCACACCGGGAAAAGCCATTATTTTGACGTAGCCAGAATCTTTATATGGGCCTTGGTTGTTGCCTTTCGTTGGGGGATAGGTCGCCGACGTTCCGCTTCCGCCCGGAAGTCGGTACCGGAAGTCCGGACTTAACTCACCTAT
>CAXUEE010000137.1:5809-8796 GCA_964249905.1 uncultured Acidobacteriaceae bacterium | reverse complement strand
GGGGAGGGCCCTACCCTACGACCCTGCGATAGAACCCCTTCATCCCGCGCCAGCTCAGAAATACCAGAAAGAAGCAAAGCATCAGCAGGATCAGCCACTCCGGCATATGCGCGCTCGGCGTTAGCCCCGCACGCAGGCCCTCGCTCATATACACGATCGGATTGACCAGCACCCCGAACTGCAGCCACGGAATCGGCTTCAACGCGGCCCACGGATAGTACACGCAGCCCAGAAACGTAATCGGCACCACCACCACGCCGAAGATCAGCCCGATCTGCTGCGGCTTCACCGCCGTCCCGATCGTCAGCCCCAGCGCGCCGGCCACCAGGCTGGCCAGCAGGAGCACCAGAATCAGAAACGGCCAGCTGCTCACATGCGCCTCCACCGGCACCGACGGAATGTAGTACGCCAGCGGAAACACAATGCAGGCCGCAATCACGCTCTGCATGGCAGAAAAGACGATCTTTTCGGCCGCCACTGCCCACACCGGCAGCGGACACATCACGCGGTCATCGATCTCGCGCGTAATCCCAAACTCCTGCGCCAGCGGCAGCGCCACGGCCGCGATGCCCGAAAACATGATCGCCACCGCCATCAAGCCCGGCAAGAGCACCGTGCCGAAGCCGCCGCCATGGCCCGCTCCGGCGCCGGCCATCTGTGCCGTCGGATTCATTGGCCCGCCGCCCCCGCTCATATGCGGCAGCACATACGTAAACACAAACAAAAATAGCAGCGGATTCATGCACACCCGGATCGCAAACGGAAACAGCTCCCGCCGCAACACGTACAGGTCGCGGAGAAATAGTCCCCCGAACGCCCGGGCGTACATCGTTCCCTTGCCTCTGGTCTCCAAGTCCGTCATCGCCATCGCGCCTGTCGCCATGTCACCAGCCTACTCCCGCAGGTCACGGCCGGTGAGTTGAATGAACACCGTCTCCAGGCTCGCCTCGGTGATCGTCATGTCCTTCAAGCCGAACGGCGAAGCCGCCGCAACCACCTCGCTGAGCAGGCCGTCGGCGCCATGCGCCAGCACCCGAACACCGTCGCCGGTCTGCTCGGCCTTGGTCACGCCGTCGATGCGGCTGAGCTTAGCGGCAAGGTCGGCCCGTCCGGCCTGGTCCCGCAGATGCAGCTCGTACACCTTCTGCGCGCCGACAGAGTTCTTGAGCGCAGCCGGCGTGTCCTCGACCAGGATCTTGCCGTGATCGATGATCGCCACGCGATCGCAGAGCTCGTCGGCCTCTTCCATGTAGTGCGTCGTCATGACAACCGTGATGCCCTGATGCCGAAGCCCCTTCACCGCGTCCCACATGGCGATGCGGCTCTGCGGATCGAGTCCCGCGCTCGGCTCGTCGAGGAACAAGACCTTGGGCCGATGGCTAATCGCTCGCGCGATCTGCACCCGCTGCGCCAGCCCTCCGGAAAGCTGCGCCGGATACGCCCCGGCCCGCTCCGTCAGATGAAACTGCTCCAGCAACTCCGCCGTACGCGCCTTCGCGGCGGCGCGGGAGAAGCCAAAGAACAAGCAGTGAAACAGGATGTTTTCCGAAATCGTGCAGGCGCGGTCGAGCGTGTTGTACTGCGGCACCACGCCGATCCATTGCCGGGCGCGCGGAGCCTCCGCCACGACGTCCACCCCGGCAATCCGCACCCGGCCTTCGGTCGGCAGCACCCGCGTGGTGCAGATGCTGATGGTGGTCGTCTTGCCCGCGCCGTTCGGCCCCAGCAGCCCGTAGATGGCTCCGTCCTCGACGCTCAGGTCGATGCCGTCGACTGCGGTTACGCCCGTCTTGCCGCCGTAAACCTTCTTCAGGCCGCGTACTTCTACAATCAATGAGCGCCTCACTTGCTTGTAGCCGATTATAAAGACGTGTCGCTTGGCGGCTACGATTTGGCGGCGGCGATCACGAGATTGTTGCTTATACTGCGTCCTATGAACGCTACGGCACCCGGCCCCGCATCGGTTTGTCCTCTGTGCGGACATCCAGAGGCACACCGTCATCATAGTGTCGAAAGCATTGGCAAGCGGTGGTACCTGGCGGAGTGCACCTCCTGTGGGTTGCACCGCACGGACCCGCGTCCCACCGCCGACGATCTCGACCGCATGTACAGCGGGACGTACCATGCCGATCTGCGCGTGGCCGGCGGCCGCAGTGAACGGGAGTTCCAACGCAAGTACGGCCGCTATTACCGGCTGCTCGAGCCATTGCTTGAGCGGAGGGGGAGATCGCTCGATGTGGGATGCAGCACAGGCTTCTTTGTGAAGCTGCTGAAAAAGCATGGCTTTGCCGCGGAGGGCATCGAGTACAACCAGGAGAGCGCGGCTTGGGGATCGGAGCACTACGGCATCCCGATCCGTATCGGCAGCCTGGACACGGTTCCCTTGCCGGACGCCACGTACAGCCTGATCTCTATGACCGACGTGCTCGAACATACGCTCGATCCGCAAGCGGCCCTGAGTATGGTGGCTCGTGCGCTGGCTCCGGGTGGGCTGGCGCTGATTACGTTTCCGGATATCCAGTCGCTCGAAGCCCGCTACGAATCCACCCTCGCGCGCGTCCTGCACCGCAATTGGTTGTGGCGCTCCTGCTGCATTCCGTTCCACATCTGGGAGTTCACGCCCGCCACCGCGCGGAAGCTCTTCGCCGCCTGCGGTCTCGAAGAGGTTGCGTTCCAGCGCGGCCAGGTCTTTCCGGATCTCAAGGAGAAGTACGGCTTCTTCTCATTGCCCTCGGCCGTCATCGCTTTTCCGCCGCTGGCTCGCCGCATCGGCACACAGATGGAGTTCGTTCTGCGCAGACCCTTCTGACGCAGGAAACTGAGAGCGAGGTCTCGCGCATTGATCTCCCTGTGATCGGACTGTGATGCTGCATTCTCACTTCGCTGCAAGTCTAGCCAGAGACTTGAGGAGAGCGTCTCATGAGATTGCCTGCAAAGCTGTTGACCGGTTTTCTGGTTGCCGGTCTTACCCTAAGCGCAGAAGAAGC
>CAXUEE010000137.1:0-5799 GCA_964249905.1 uncultured Acidobacteriaceae bacterium | reverse complement strand
GCGCAGACGACCACCGACAACACTACGCTCCAATTCGCGCTCGTCTTCAGCCGCCACGGTGTTCGTCCACCCACGAAGACCAACGATAACTACAACCTGTACGCCTCGCAGAACTTTCCAAACTGGTCGGTCGCGCCCGGCTATCTCACCGTTCATGGCGCGCAGTTGATGACCATCCTCGGCGGCTACTACCGCCAATATTTCGTGCAGCAGGGCCTGCTCACCGGCGTTGACTCCGCCGACGTCAAGAACGAGTACTACTACGCGGACAATGCCGAGCGCACCTACGCGACCGGACAGGCATTGGCCGCCGGGCTGCTGCCGTCCGTGACGGCCACGGTGAACGAGTTGGCCAATGGAGCAACGGACCCGCTCTTCTATCCGGTTAAGTTGAACCTCGGCAATCCGAACCTGACGCTCGCCCAGGCAGCGCTCAGTGGCCGCATCGGCAACAACCCTCCTGCGCTGGTCGAGGCTTATAAGACCCAACTCAACGAGATGGAGAGCGTTCTTCAGAACCAGCCCATCACCGACCCGACCTACGCGCCGAGCTTCCTCACGTCCATCGGCGCCATGCCGCTGACCGTCGGTCTCGGCACCATTAACAGCAGCATCGTCAACTTCGCTGGATCGATTGACACCGCCTCCACCATCGCCGAGATCTTTCTGCTCGAGTATTGCGATGGCATGAGCTCCGGCAATATCGGCTGGGGCCGACTGTCGGAGGACCAGATCATCGATATCGCCAAGCTGCATACCGTCGACTTCGACCTGGTCGATCGCACCCCCTACCTGGCGCAGACGCAAGGCTCCAACCTCTTGCTGCACATCGTCAACACGCTCAACCAAGCGGCTACGGGCACCGCGACGGCACACGCGCTGGGTGCGCCAGGACAGAAGCTGGTCATGCTGACAGGGCATGACAACCAGCTGGCCGCGGTAGGCGGTCTGATCCGCGCCGATTGGGCGCTGCCCACTTTCGCCGTCGATGACACGCCCCCGGGCGGCGCGATGGTCTTTGAGCTGCGGCAGGATCCCTCGGGCAACAACTTCGTGCGGGTATATTACGTGGCGGCGACCATGGACCAGCAGCACGATGCGACGCCTCTCTCCTTGCAGCAGCCGCCCGCGAAGGCGTCCATCTTCGTTCCCAACGCCAGCACCGGCGATGCCTACTTCGATTGCCCCCTGGCTACTTTCACGAGCGTCATGATGGCTTCGCTGAACACGGCTTTCACGAACTAGCAATTCGTTGTGCATGAGCAGTTGCGCATGAGCAAAAGAGGGACAGGTCCGGAACGAGGGCTTGTCCCTTGCTTGTTGGAGCATCGCGTACGATAGACGTTTGCGTCCTGTGTTTCTAGGAGTCAAGAAGTTTAGATGAGCGACAAGCGTTGGGTCCTGTTGATTGCCAGTGAAGTCGGCCGTACCGACTCCGTGTCTGATCGTGCCATGGAGCGCCTGGTCGACGCCATCGGCGACGAAGGCTACGAGGTGGTTCGTACTTCGACGCCGGAAGATGGGCTGTCGCTGGTCACGTCCGACCCGAGCTACTCCGCCGTCCTGCTGGACTGGGACCTCGAAGGCGACTCGCAATTCGAGGAACGCGCCGCGCTCGACATCATCCGCGGCGTGCGCCATCGCAACAAAAAAGTCCCCATCTTCCTCATCGCCGACCGAACGCTCGTCTCGGAGCTGCCGCTTGAAGTCGTCAAGCAGGTGCACGAATACATCCACCTCTTTGGCGACACGCCGGCCTTCATCGCCTCGCGCCTCGACACCGCCGTCGAGCGATACCACGAGCAGCTCTTGCCGCCGTACTTCCGCGAGCTGCTCAAGTACAACGACCAGTCCGCGTACAGCTGGGACGCGCCCGGCCATATGGGTGGCGTGGCCTTCCTCAAGCATCCCGTCGGGCAGGAGTTCCATCGCTTCTTCGGCGAGAATCTGCTGCGCTCCGACCTCGGCATCTCCTCCGCGCCGCTCGGCTCCTGGCTCGACCACATCGGGCCTCCAGGCGACTCCGAACGCAATGCGGCCCGCATCTTTGGCGCGGACTGGACCTTCTACGTGCTCGGCGGGTCCAGCACCTCGAACCAGATCATCGGCCATGGCATCATCGCACAGGACGATATCGTGCTGGCCGACGCTAACTGCCACAAATCGATCTGCCACTCGCTGACGGTGACGGGCGCCCGGCCGGTGTACTTCAAGCCGACGCGCAATGGGTACGGGATGATTGGCCTGGTGCCGCTGAAGCGCTTCAGCCCGAAGAACGTGCAGAAGCTGATTGCGAAGAGCCCGTTTGCGGCGGGGGCGCGGTCGCAGGAGCCGACATATGCGGTGGTGACGAACTCGACCTATGACGGGCTCTGCTACAACGTCGACCAGGTGGTCGAGCAACTGGCCAAATCGGTCCCGCGGGTGCACTTCGACGAGGCTTGGTATGCGTACGCCAAGTTTCACCCGATCTATCGCGGGCGGTATGCAATGGGCGTGCCGGACGACATGCCGGACCGGCCGGCGATCTTCTGCGTGCAGTCGACGCACAAGATGCTGGCGGCGTTCTCGATGGGCTCGATGATCCATGTGAAGTTGTCGGACCGCGCCCCGCTCGACTTCGACCAGTTCAACGAAGCCTTCATGATGCACGGGACGACCTCGCCGTTCTATCCCCTCATCGCAAGCCTCGACGTGGCCGCGGCCATGATGGACGAGCCCGCCGGGCCGACGCTGATGGATGAGACGATCGGCGATGCGATCAGCTTTCGGCAGGCGATGAGCTCTATCGCGCACCGTCTGCGGGTCGAAAGCGCAAACGGCGAGGCGTGGTTCTTTGGGATCTACCAGCCGGAGCGGGTCACGGATCCGATCTCGCGCGAGACCATCCTGTTTGAAGACGCCGAAGACGAGCTCTTGGCGTCGGTGCCTTCGTGCTGGACGCTCAAGCCGGGCGAGGACTGGCACGGCTACCAGGATGAGGACATCGAGGGAGACTACTGCATGCTCGATCCGGCGAAGGTGACGATCCTGACGCCGGGAGTAAATGCGCAGGGCGTGGTCGCGGAGTGGGGCATCCCGGCGGCGATCCTGACCGAGTTCCTGGACGGACGGCGGGTGGAGATTGCGCGCACCGGCGACTACACGGTACTGGTGCTGTTCTCGGTAGGGACGTCGAAGGGCAAGTGGGGCTCGCTGCTCGAAAACCTGTTTGAGTTCAAGCGGCTCTATGACTCGGAGGCGCCACTTGAGGAGGCGCTGCAGGACCTGACGCAGCGGTTTCCGCAACGCTACCGCGGTACGACGCTTAAGCAGCTCTCGGACGAGATGCAGGCGGCAATGATTGAGCTGCGGTTAGCCACGCTGGTGAACGAGGCGTGCGACGAGGACTTCGATCCGGTGCTGACGCCGGGGCAGACGTACCAGAAGCTGGTGCGCGGCGAAACGGAGCGGGTTCGTTTCGCGGATATGGCGGGACGGATTGCGGCGGTGATGCTGGTGCCCTATCCGCCCGGGATCCCGATGTCAATGCCGGGTGAGCGGCTGGGCGGGCCGGAGTCGCCGGTGATCCGGCTGATACTAGCCATGGAGGTTTTCGGCAAGCGCTTCCCGGGATTTGAGCGCGAGGTGCACGGCATCGAGGTGGATGGGGAAGGGAACTACTGGATGCGTGCGGTGATGGAGGACTCGCCCAGGAAGCGCAAGCGCGGGGCCAAGCAGCGTGGGCCGGGGAACCAGCCCCCAGTCAGCGGCCAGCGCCTGCCGAACAAGCCAGTGCGGCACTCGACGGAATAGACAAACGCAACTTTCCTTCGGGAAGGACAACAAGAGACAAAAGCAGATTCGCTTCAGGAATGACAAGACAAGAACGCGTCAGGCCGGGCCGAGAAGGCGATTGAGGTCGGACTGCATCGCGTCGAACTGCTTGCGAAGCTGCTGGTATCGGTCGATGGCGTCCTGGCCTACCTGCTGGTCGGTGGCGGTGTTTTCGGTGTAAAGGTAGAGGACGTGGGTCTGGAGCTTGGGCTGGCTGTAGCGGATTCTGGAGGTGATGAGCTGGTCGGCTAGGGTGGTTAGCTCCTTGCCGTTGGCGGAGTCGGCGGTGCCGTCCTTCTTCATCCTGGACTGAGCGGCCTGGATGCGGGCGACGGCGTGATTGACGTCGGCGACTAACTGGAGGACGCGGAGGCTGTGGTCGAGTTGCGCGGTGAGCATGGGCGTGGTGACGCCGTCGGCGGTGACGCGCGGATCTTCAACGATCTGAAGCGGTTGGGTGGAGGTGAAGGAGCCGGCGGTGAACTGGAGGGTGTAGTTGCCGGGCGCGGCCATGGGGCCGCCGACGCCGTTGGGGCGAGCGTCACTCATCCAGCCGCCGGTGTAGCGGAGGTCCCAGGTGTAGCGATGCATGCCGGTGGTGGCGTCGAGCGTTGCGGGATACTGCGGGCGGAAGCGGCCCTCTTCATCGCCGCCTCCACCTTCCTCGGTGGTGCGTGCCTGGCCTGGAGCGGCGACGCTTGAGAGCGAGCGGATGACCTTGCCGGAGCTGTCGAGGATGTTGATTTGGACCGGGCCGGTCTGGTTGGCGGCGAGGAAGTAGTTGATCTCCGCGCCGGCGAGCGAGTATTGCGGGCCTTCGTTGCCGCTGCCGTGGTCGCCGTTGGCGGGGATGCGGGTGGCGGGGCGGGGCTTGTAGAGGCGTGTCTGGTTGGCTTCAGCGGCTGGGGGCAACTGACGCAGGGCACTTAGGTCATCCAGCACCCAGAAGCCGCGGCCCTGTGTGGAGAGGACAAGATCGCCGTGGGCGACTTTCATGTCAGTGACTGGGACGGCGGGCAGGTTGAGCTGGAACTTCTGCCACTCGTGCCCGCGGTCGAAGGAGACGTACATGCCGAACTCGGTGCCGGCGTAGAGGAGGCCGGGGCGGGCAGGATCTTCGCGGAGGACGCGGGTGGGCTCGTCGGGGGCGATGCCGTTGTGGCCGTCGGTGAGGCAGGTCCAGGTTTTGCCGAAGTCGTCGGTGCGGTAGAGGTAGGGGGCGAAGTCGCCCAGCAGGTAGCGGTAGATGGCGAGGTAAGCGGTGCCGGGCTGGAAGTGGCCGGGCTCGATGTTCTGGACGCGGCCTCCGGGTTTGAGGCCGGGCGGGGTGACGTTCGACCAGTGCTGGCCGTCATCCTGCGTGACGTAGACCAGGCCGTCGTTGGAGCCGGTCCAGATGAGGCCTTTTTTGAGGGGCGACTCGCGGATGGCGTAGAGGGTGGAGTACATCTCTTCGCCGGTGGCGTCGCGGGTGATGGGTTCACCGGAGCCGTACTGGGTGCCGGTGGGTTTGGCGGTGAGATCGGGGCTGAGCTTTTCCCAGTGGATGCCGCCGTCTTTTGAGCGGCTGAGGTATTGCGAGCCGTAGTAGACGGTGTTGGGCTCAAAGGGCGAGATCTCCATGGGGGAGACGCGCTGGAAGCGGTACTCGAGGGCGGTGGGCTCGTTGCCGTAGAGGCGAGTGAACTGGCCTTTGCAGCCTCCCCAGACGACGGAGGGGTCGTTGAGCTTGGGGATGATGGGGCCGGTTTCGCAGCCGGGGCCTTCGCGAAACTCCTGGCCGTTGCCGAGGGGGAGCGAGGGGACGATGACGGTGGTGTTGTCCTGCTGGGCGCCGTAGAGGCGGTAAGGGAACTGGTCGTCGAAGGCGACCTGGTAGATCTCGGCGGTGGGCTGGTTGCTCTGGGTACTCCAGGTGGCGCCGCCGTCTAGCGAGACGTTGGCTCCGCCGTCGTTGGCCTGGATCATGTATTGGGAGTTTTT
>CAXUEE010000136.1:3384-10047 GCA_964249905.1 uncultured Acidobacteriaceae bacterium | reverse complement strand
TCGCCTCCCCGGTAATCGGGATGGGTACGGCTTTCTGCGTTGCAGGCTGCGGGCCGGGTAGATTCGCGCTGGCACTCATGGTCGCTCCTTTGTCGGTTGGTGATGGTTTGGAACGCGTGCAGGTTACTCTGCTACTCGCCCAGTTGATGGTCGGGAGCGGAAAGAATCTGGTTGCGGCGCTCGCCGTCGATCGGCAGCTCCTTGTAGTCGGCAACCCAGAGCCCGTCTGGGTTGGCGTCGGTACGGCGGTCCGCGGCAAGCCGGATCTGGTACTCGTTGACGAAGTGGTCGGTCGTCTCTGATCCGTCCTTGATCCGGTGCACGTCCTTGACCCCGTACACCTGGAAGGACAATGGATCACCGGGTACCGGGCTGATCATGCGTAAATGGAAGACCGATGAAATCTGGTCTGCGTCGATCTTGCCCCGCAGATCGCCGTCCTGCATGGCTTTGAGGCTGGCCGCGCGCATCTGGTAGGTCATCATGTTCATGCTGGTCGCCCAGCGGTCGTCCACATTTGCGGGCGAGTAGTTGAGGTAATTTGCGAGGAAGCGCTTTAGGTAAGCCTGATTGAGGAAATCATCGACCCCTGCGGTTGCAGCCGTGGGCTTGCCGGTCAGGGTACGCTCGCCAAGAACGCTCGACTCTCCGTTCGGCTGGATGCGGATCACGGTCGGCGGCTGCAAGCGCACCGCGGCGGCCAGGCCAAGCGAGCCGAGTGCGAGCGCGCCTGACAGAAAAGCAAGGATGGTCGCCTTATTCGCGTATGCCCGGACTGCGCCGTCTTTCTCGTAGTAGCGCAGCGGCCTGTTTACAATTGCCTCGCTGGGCGCCGGAGCGTCTGGTTTCGGTTTCGTCTGGAACATCGGTTTGTCTCCTTTTGAGCCGGGCTCAGGGTTGGGTGGAAGTACGTTTACTTCTTAGCTCCGTCTTCGCCGCTTTGGGGCTGAGAGCTTTCCTGGTAAGCCTCACGGAAGGCTTGTGTCGCCCCTTTTGCGCTACTGGCGACACCCTCTTTCGCTCCTCTGGCAGCGGTCGCTACGCCATCGATAGCGGCTCCAATGGTTCCAGCTGGATCACCCAAGGCGTACCCTACTTTGCCGGCGCTGCTTACTGCGCTGTTGAGTCCTGACACTAACTTCCCGGCACTGGTGCCGGCTGCCGCACCGACTTTCGCTCCAGCACTCGCCGGGTCCTTGATGGCACCCTGGACTGCTTGCACGCCCTGTGAGATTGCGCCTCCGGCAGAGGCCGCACTTTGTGTGGCCATGCGAGCCGCATGGTAGGCGGCAAACGATGACAGCCCAAAACGAGGGTTAGGCCCGCGAGATAACGCGCTTTGTGAGGATGAGTTACCTCCAGACCGGGCACCTGCATTGGACAACTGCCCGCTGCCACTACCCTGAGCGGCACTCGTTCCCAGTTTGTTGCTGCCGGTACCTGACGAGTCGAAGGCCGATGTTGAAGCCGCAGTCTCCGCCGAAGAAGGAGAGCCACTCGCTGGCGAACCGGCGGGCAAAGAACCTGCCGACTGGTTAGCGTTGATATCGGGGCCGGGAGGTTCATGGCCAGGCCCATCGGGACTTTCCATTCCTTGGAGAATCGCTTGTTCTTGTGCAGCCCCCGCTAGGTTGCCCTGTGCAGCCTTCTCAGCTGGGCTCGCCGGCGCACCCTGGACTACGCTGCCTGTCGCGCCGGCGGAAGTAGTACCTCCGCCTGCCGGTGTCTTGGTGGTATTTGAATTAGTTGAGGCGGCAGCGCTTTGTTTGCTGCCCTCGCCAACGCCAGAACTGGAAGCTGATGCACTTGGCAGTGCGCCGTTTGAAGAAGAGCCAGCGGTCTGAACGGGCGGCGAGTTCTGGCCCCCGCTCGCCCCCGCTGCAGCTGCTGGATTCGGCTGCTGCACTGCCGGACGATTCCCAACTGCTCCTTGCCCTGCCTGTTGGCCTGCTCCTTGTTGGCCGGCGGCGTTTGAGGAAGACGAGTTGCCGGCCCCCGCACCGCCGCCCTTAGCCGCAGCCAAGCCCGCGCCGACGCCCGCTGCCGCTCCAACGCCGGCGGACACCGCTGTCGTTGCAGCGCTGAGCATCTGGCCGACAACCGCCCCGGCCTCGCCCTGCACGATCGCTTTCGCCATGAATGGAATGACAGCGATTGCGAGCGAGTAGACGAGGCTCATGATACCAACGAGGATGGAACCCTCGAGGCCGTTCAGTGCTCCGAGGAAGCTCTGATTGCCCAGCGTCGCCGCCATGTCACCGATATGGGTTGCCGTAATCAGCAGGCCGAGCGCGCCGTAGAGAAGCGGCCAAGCGTTCCAAATAAACACGTTCTCAATAAAGGTTTTCGCAATCCTGTTTGTCGCGCCCAGCGGAAGCAGCGCAATGACGATCGGCCCGGTCACGAACAGAATGCTTCCCATCAGCATGTAGAAGAAGCCGAAGATGATGGAAACAATCGGGTAAACCATGTATGCAACGATGACGATGGCTGCATCGAGCAGCCCCGCGATGTCGCCGGTAATGACGTTCCAGGTGTGGATCACGCCGTCGTTCTGAAACTCTGTTTTGAGCCCCGCCATCCATGTGTCGAGAACGTTGCCGACCCCGCCTTGGCCCGTCATCCAAGAGCCGGCGCTGACGAAGGCGTGGTTGACGGAGGTAAACACCGCGGGCCACGCCTGCACGATAAGCGCAGTAGCGATGTACTTCACAGCGTTCCGGCCAAGCCCCCTGACGTCTCCGCCGTTCATCGCCGACTGGTAAAGCTCCCACAGAAAGCCCACCAGCAGGATGGTGTATGAAACCTTCAGCATGCCGCTGATGACCCCGGCACTCTGGATACCGGTGACCGCGTTAGTCAGGAAGCTCTCAAACGTGTTGAGCTGGTTCGCCCCTAGCTGAAAGGCGAGCAGCGATGGCGTGGCCGGGATGAAAGGCAGCATAGGTGTCTTGTCTTTAATGCGTGAGCGTCGAGGTGATCAAGCTGCCGTTGGCGGTGTTGTGAGCCGCGCCGATCTTCAGCCGGCTGCTCTGGTTGGCGATGTCGATGCCGCGGGTCCGCATCAGCTCGGAAAGCGCTGCCTGCGTGTACGCGTTCGAGCGCACCACCCACACGTCAGCCTCGGCCTCAAGGATGGGTGCGCTGCCGGGAGCGGCGGCGGCGATTTGCTGGCCGAGCTGATCTGCCTCCGACAGCTCTGTGTCTGAAAGAGCGTCGATCTCGATCGCGCGCTTCATGGCATCCTGCGCCTGGGCGTCGGTAACGTCGGTGATGGTGCGCACCTGCTGCGAGGCCGTGTTGACCGGCATGACCTGCCCGTACACCGACTGGTACTGGTTCGACACGCTGTTTACGTTTGAAGGATTGCGAGACAACAGAACCGACTCAAGCGACTGCGCCTGGGTAAGCGTCGCACTGGAAAACTTCGTCTGGAAGATCGTCGTCAGTATGCGCAGCACGCTCTCGCTTTTGGAAACCGCTTGCTGCGCGCTCTGGATCTTGTCAAGTGGAAAGACGACCTGCTGCTGGTAGTTGTCGTTATCCTGCTCGGTCGACTCGATCTTGTTGAGCGGATCAGCGATATAGGTCTGCATCATGTTGAGCAGCTTCTCGAGCCCCGCCACAATCGCGGCCGAGTCAAAGATCTGCGCGTGCGCCGGTGTCGCGGCAAGGCCCAAGGCAAGTGCTCCGAGAGCTGCGAACCTCCACAGCCCGGATTGTTTATCGCCCGGAAGACGAGCTCGGTCAACAGCAGCCGTACCGTCGGACGGCGCTGCTTTCGCACCTCTTGCCGAGCGGAGATATGAAAAGCAGGAAGCTGTTCTGGGAGGATCTTGATCGCGCATAGTCGTCTCCTTGTTACTGCTTCGAAAGAGTCTTGATGATCTGCGTGCCGAAAGAGCCGATGCTCTGCGCACGGCTCTTCGCAAGCGCGTCATCGTGGGCGATCCTGCCCGCTTCCTGGCGCAGCTCCGCGGCGAGCATCTTCTGGATATAGGCCTGTGAGCGCAGGTTCGCGACCTGGGCCTGCGCCGTAAAGAAGGGTGTTGAGCCCGGCGTGCTCAGGGCCACCTGGTTCTCCATCGCATTGGCTGTAGCAAGGATCTGATCCTGCGCCTGATCGGACGCGATGGTCGTCTTGAGATTCTCCTGGGCCAGCGCGTCGTCCATGTCAATCATGACGCGGTCCTTCGGCGCTGCCTGGGTGCTTGCAGGAACGGTGCCGAAGCTGCCGGAGTACAAGGTCTGCAGGTTAGGTATCTGTGTTGTGGAGCGGCGATCCAGCGCCGACTCGCAGTGCGGGGGGCCGGCTAGCGGGGCGGAAGTGTTCTGGGGGTCGAAGACGTTGGTCGAGTACGGGCGGTACTTCGAGATGCCCGTGGCGACGAAGCCGCGAGCCTTGTTCAAAGCCGGCAGAGGCCAGACGATCTGCTGGTTTAGCTGCTGCACCTCGTCGACGATCTTGTTGATCGAGGTGAGCGAGGTGCCGATCGGGCCGGAAACCAGATTGAACAGGTTCGTGAAGATAGAGAGTGGATTATCGATTGCGCGAGCCTCATGCGCCGCCCCAAAAGGGATCCCCACTAGGAGGATTCCGACGACCATTCCACGCCGAAACCGCGTCGGACGTGAAGGGAGCGCAGCAGCACCCTCCGTTGTCGCAGCCTGCCGGAAGCGTATCCTCATCGCGCCCCCGCCAGCACTGCCCCAGACTGCTCTTCCTGGAGCTCCGGCAGTTTCGAGAGCCCCTGCGGGAAGCGCGCGGCAAGCAGCTCGTAGGCCTCGAACTGCGAAATATGCTGATGCTGCTTCAGGAACCAGCGCCGGTAGTGCCGCTCCCGCGCGTAAGTGGTCATGATCCAGTAGTCGATCGGGCTCGGCACGATGCGAATGACGTGGGTCGACTCCGACCGCTCGCCGATGGTGATCAAAAACTCGGAGCTCTCTCCCTTGACGGCATCGCTGAAGCTCTTGATCTGGTTGATCGAGGTCTCATTCAAAAACAGGTGCTCGCGCAGTGCAGTGGTATCGCCGGGCTGAACGCCGATGATCTTTGTGGTGGCGTTCTTCATGATGCCGGCACCATGCGGATTCGGTCTGTCCGCTGTACCCACGAAGTCTTCGGGGGTTTGCGAGACGCCCCAGACGCTGGCATCGCGTTTGCGCGCGGTGCGGAACAGCTGCACGACGACGTTGGCCAGCTGCGGCGACTCGAGCAGCGCCCAGCACTCGTCGAGGATCGTGATCGAGCGGCGGCCCTTGTGTCCAGCGCCGCGGTAGGTCGCCGCGTGCGCAATCAGCAGGCTCATCGCGCTTTCAATCCGCGGGTCGTCCTTGAGCCGCTCGACGTTGAAGTAGAGCCACGGGTTGTCGAGCGAGATAGTGGTGGGGCGGTCGAAGAGCTCGGCATAGGGGCCATCGTCTACCCACGGCCGCATCTTCATGGCCGCGATCCGCGCGATGTCATTTGCGAACTTGTTGGCGTCCTTGTCCTGCCAGTGGCTCAGCTCATTTGCGAGATCGCTGAACAGCGGCGTCGGCCGGGAGCGGCTTGAGCTGCAGCGCTTGTACGTAGACGCGATCGCCTCCATGAGGATCGTGTCGAGAAGGTCCACATCCATGCTTTCCGGAATGTGGTCTCCGAGCATGTAGCGGGTCAGGTTCTTGAGAAACGAGAGATGGTTTTTGGTCGGCGCGGCCTCGCCCGGCGGGAGATCCCATGCGTTGATCGTCTCCCTGCTGTCGAGCGAAAGCTCAATCATCTCGCCGCCCATCAGCTTGACCAGGGGCAGATAGCTGTCGCCGCGCTCAAGGATCGACACAAGCGCGCCCGCGCGCGTGGCCATCAGGAGCATGTCCTGGGTGGCGAGGGTCTTGCCTGTACCCGAGAGGCCCATGATCAGCCCGTTGGCATTCGGCAGATCCGCGTCAAACGGCGAAAAAGGGATGAGCTGGCGGAACGGCGTTTCAAACAGGATAAGTGGGCTGCGCCGGGTGCCGCCCCAAGGCATATCGACCGGCAGCAGGTCGGCAACGTTGGTCGTGAGCAGGTCGTGTTCGCGTTTGTCAGTCTCACCCATGCCGGGCAGCGTGCCGATGAAGATGCGCCGCTTCGCGAGCGTCTCAAGAATGGCTTTCGCGCCGTTCATTCTCTGGCAGGCATTGAGCACCTCCTGGACGCGGTCCGCGATCTCGCGCTCCGCGTGGATCAGATCCTCCTGCGTCACCGCCGGCCGGGAGGTCCGTACAACAATCGAGAGCGAGAGCTTCGCGGTCTTCAGGGAGCTCGACGTGATGTCGCGCTGGATCTGCTCCAGTTGACGCTGCGCCTCCTGCGCCTCCGGGTTAGCCTTGTAGTTGCCGCTTGCGTCCTTTTGGGCGGAGATCATCTTCTTCATCCGCTTCTTGTAGCCAGCAAGCACCTTGACCTGGTCGGGGATTTCGACTTGCGAGCTCACCGTGACCGGAAAGCCGAGAGCGGAGAGTTTCTGGAGCATGCCGGGCATAGTCGCGTCTGGCAACTCCTTGAGGCTGACGACAGAGTGAAGGTAGCCGTCGATGTTGAGGTAGGTCTCGGTTTCGGCCAAGATGCTCGCGTCGACAACCTGCTCGCGGACACTGCGGTGCACGAGAAGGTCTTCCGGGCGCAGCAGCGGGCGC
>CAXUEE010000136.1:2054-3374 GCA_964249905.1 uncultured Acidobacteriaceae bacterium | reverse complement strand
GAGACCCCCACCACCACCGCCCAATCGCCCGCAAAATCGCCGCCACCGTGTTCTCGTGCGGCGCCTTGTGGCTCGCGACATGGATCGGTGCCAGCGCGTAGACCGGGTTCCTCAGGGGGGCGAGCTCGCTCAGCACCTCGTGCGGGTTGCGGCCGCGCAGCAGCGGGCGCGTGTCCCGTCGTTGCGGGCACTGCGCGGCCTTCAGGTCCTCGAAGAGCTCCTGGTCGGACATGCGCCTCGGACCCAGCCGCGCGGCCTGCATGGAGCGCTCAAGGCCGCTCAGAATGGACTTGAACTCGTTGAGCAGTTCTTCATGCTCCTTCCTGGCGCGTTCAATGCACTTCTTCTGACCGATCGCGAGCCCGCCGTTCTTTCGCTTCTTGTCCGCCGAGTGATATATCTTGGCGTGGACTCGCGGGTCCCAGATGAAGTACGCGTGCACCCGCGTGGTGAAGTACATGCCCTGCGCTTCCCTTGCCTGCCACATGGCGAGCCTGTGGGTGTCGAGCGCCATCAGCTCGGACTGCTCGGTACGCTGGAGGTCGACGTAGTCCTCGAGCAGCGTGCCCAAGTCTTCGGTGATCTCGTAGCGAAACTGCACCCGCATGCTCGAGTCGGGAAGCGAGCGCAGCAGCGCTTCGATCATTCCCTTCGCGTCGTTGCGATCGTAGTCAGTCGAGAAAAATGAGAGAACGCCGGCGAGCCTGTAGCCAGCGACAAACTGCCCGCCGGTGCGCACCATCACGCTGTCGAGGATGTCGCGGATCGGCAGCAGCTCGCACACCGCTGGCACCTTCAACTTCTTTTCATGCTGTTCCATCGTCATTGCCATACACGGTCTCCCCTGGGCAGCAGGCCCTCGGAACATGGTTTGGATACTGAGGCAGGAAGCGGCTTCAGTCGAATCGTTCAGCTATTCGGAGCTGTCGATAATGTAGGGCCTGTCGAGCACTGCATCGCGCTCAAGGGCGCACCAGGCCTTTGGCGCAAGCAGAGAACCGGCCCAGTCTTGCAGGTACCCGCGCGGCTTACCGTACTTGAAGAGGATCAACAGCGGAACCAGCAGCAGCGGCACGGCGATGATCATGAAGAGGTTGAGCGGGAGCCCCAGCATCGTCGCCTTATCGCTCACGAAATGCGACATAAAGTCCATCACGATGGCAGCCAGGAGCACCACGACCAGGTCCTCGAACTCGAGGCCGAGCAAGGTGACTTTGGTATGGAGGTTTTTGTGGATCGGTGTAATCTGCAGGGCCATGATCTCCTCTGTGAGCCGCTCGCGCGGCGCGCCGAGCGGCGTTGCGGACCCGGGCATCGCAT
>CAXUEE010000136.1:0-2044 GCA_964249905.1 uncultured Acidobacteriaceae bacterium | reverse complement strand
GCGCGGCGCGGTACCTGTAAGCGCATCGAGCAGCTATCCCACTCCATGAGCGGCGATGACAAAGTGTTCAGCGAGCCGCAGAATGCCGGAAATCATCATTGCGCCGATACTCGCGAAGAATTTCCGCAGCCAGGTCGATCCTGGGTACACGTGATCGGACGCGCCGCCAAAATGCACAATCATTGATCCAAGCTGCATCACCGCGAACATGGGAAGAATGACGTTGCAGACATAGTTCACCAGCGTCTGGAGTGCGAGCAGGTAGGAGTCGGCGCTGGTAGGCCCGGCGTGCGCGACGAATGCCTCGAGCGTGCGCAGGGTGCCCGAGCACATCAGCGTTGCGAAGCCGCCGTACAGCAGCCGTTCCGAGTCTCCTCCCTTGCTGTAGCGGTAGACCGCGCCGGCGAAGAAGAGCCCGGCAAGAGAGGGCATGAGCGCGTTGCCGGCGTAGGACGCGAGATGGGTGATGCCTCCGTCGATGCTCATTAAAGCTCCTAGGCGGCGATCGCTTTTATGAGAGCGATCAAGCCAGAAACGCTTAAGAAGCCGATGGCCGAAAACACGAGGCGCATAAACGGCTTTCTCTGCGTGAAGTTCACTACGGCACCGACCACCGCGAGCCCGGCGGCCGGCGGCAGGACGCGGCCGGCGAGGTAGCCGAGGAACTGGTTAAGCATGTCAAAGGTGGCAGTGCTGCTGCCGGAGTTCATGCCTTGAAAGAGGCTCTGTGTTGCCGGAATCGAGAGAAGAAAGATTGCGGAGACGATCGAAGCGAGCGGGTTCTCCCCAGCTGCTGTGTCGAGGGTCGCCTTGAGGACGAGAAAGCCCGCCACTGTAGGCACGAAGGTCGAGATAACGAGTGAAACGAAGTTCTTGAAAGCGGTCAGATCGGTGTTGATCCAGCCTTCTGCGACACCGCCCGGATTTACAGGTATGTCGAAGCCGGCTGTCCCAATCCATTGCAGGATCTGCGGCAGGGTGAGCAGGATCATGGTCCAGATGATCCACTTCCCTGTCCTTCCATTCATATGGAAGTTGATCCCACCTTCCGTGCGAAGGCTCATCCCCGCGGCGACCAGCGTCAACAGGGCCGCTGGCGTCGCGATGGCGTAGAGCAGAGCAAGAAGATCCTGCAGGAATTGGGGTACCGGCATCGTAGTTGTCTCCTGATCGGCTCGATTAGCGGATGGCTCCGGCCTGCGTGATGAAGCCCTCGACCATGCGGCCAAGGCCCGAGATCAGCATCAAACCGACGCCAGAAGCAGTCCATGCACCGTGGCCGCGGCCGCTTTTGAAGTGCCAGAAGGCCATGCCGAGGCACGCAACGCCGACAACCGGCGCAATGACGTTGCAGGACCAGTTGACGATGTTGAGGATGGTGCCTTCAGGCGTGGTCGCCGTCTGACCCTGTACGGCCTGGCCGAAGGCGGGTGCGGTGCCCAGGTTCTGCGCCATGGCTGTGAGCTGCGAAACAAACACCGCGAACATCAGCACAAGAGCGACCTTTGCAACGTTGCGGGCGAATGCTTGAGCGCGTGGAGCGGTGAAGAGGCGCGGCGTCGCGGTGCGGGCAGCGGTAGAGGTGCGGGGCTTCGCAGCACGGGCAATCTGACGATGCCAGGCGTTGTTAAAGGTGGACATATGTTGCTCTCCTGGACTCGGCTGCTCTTGGCCTCCGCGTCGCAAAATCAACGTAGGTCCGGGTGCAAACTCGGTCAAATGGAGGAGGGCGTCAGGATGAGAGATCTGAAGAAAAAGATGCCTCAGTAAATGAGAATGGGGATATCGATAAGAGAAGAGGCAGTCTGCACCAGAAAGATGTATGCATTCATCGCTGCGGTCAACCCTAATAAAGAGGACGCGTATTGTTGAGAAAGTTCGAACGCTGCCCTGCTCTGGCATGTCCAGGAGCAGCAAAGGGTCGTCGGACCACACGACCCTTTGGGAGCAGCAAAGGGTCGTCGGACCACACGACCCTTTGGGAGCAGCAAAGGGGCGTCAGACCACACGACCCTTTGGGAGCAGCAAAGGGTCGTCAGACCAC
>CAXUEE010000135.1:9494-10405 GCA_964249905.1 uncultured Acidobacteriaceae bacterium | reverse complement strand
CCATAAATGCGTTCCGCCGCTCGTTCGAGCCGACAATCATCGGAAACCAGTCATGCCCGATCTCGTGCGCCGTAACCCAGAACAGCTGCTTGCTCTTGTCCTCGATACCATCGAAGACAATGCCCGGATACTCCATGCCCGTTGAAAAACCCGCGACATTGATCGCCGCAGCGTAAGGGTAGGGGAACCACTGTCTCGAGAAGCGCTCGACTGTGTCCTTCACATACTCGGTCGACCGGCCCCATGCTTCCTCACCTACGCTTTCCGGCGGGTACACACTTTCGGCGAGGCTGGTTTTACCGTCAGGCAAATTTATGCGGGCGGCATCCCACACAAACACCGGGCTTGCGCTCCAGGCCACATCGCGCGTGCGCTCCATGTGGAAGTGCCAGGTTAGTGTTCCACCCGATTTCGGACGGCTCGCCGGATTTCGCACCTCAGCCGCTGTCCTGATCGTGACGGTCCTGTCGCTCTGCTTTGCCGCGGCGAGCCTTTCGAGCTCTGTTTCGGTGAGGACGTCTTTTGGATTGACCAGCTCACCCGAGCCCGCGACGATCATCTCACTCGGCACGGTCACATAGTAGTCAAAGTGGCCGTACTCGAGGTAGAACTCACTGCCGATGTAGGGGAGCGTATCCCACCCGCGAAGATCGTCATAGACGCACATACGCGGGTACCACTGCGCCATGTCGTAGATCTCACCCTGCTTCGACTTGCCCCAGGAGGTGCGTCCACCCCATACACCCGGTATGTGATAGTGGTACCGTATGTGCAGTCTGAGTACGCTGCCTTTTGGCGCCATCGGCTGATCCAGACGCACCTGCATGCGCGTATCGTCCACTAGATAGCTCGCCTTGATGCGCTCCTTGCCTCGCTCAATCTCAACCGCATCCAGCATGAACCCATCGGTC
>CAXUEE010000135.1:7594-9484 GCA_964249905.1 uncultured Acidobacteriaceae bacterium | reverse complement strand
CCATATAGATCCAGAGACTTGGGAGCGTGTCAGGACTGTTGTTTGTGTAAGTGATGACCTCGTCGTTGCGCAGAACCTTTGCTTGCGTATCGAGTTCTGCGTGCATTTCATAGTCTGCTTCGTTCTGCCAGTACGCCGGCCCGGGCGAACCATTGCCTGAGCGGAAGGCATTCACAGGGTCAGGCAAAGCGAGTGGAGCAAACGTGAGGCGCGGATCGTAAGTCGCGCTGCTGGCGGCGTTGTTTGTTTGCGCGTCGACATAGCAGGAACGTGAATTAGCGAGATATCCCACAACAAGCAACGCCAGGGTTAGCATAAAACGAGCACACCGCATCAAGAAAAAGCCTTTCACCGGCAAGAATGTGCAAGCTTGTTCCCAGCATACATTCAGACTCTTCTTTCAAAGGTCTAGTACTGTTGATTGCCGGATGCCGTGCAGTGTCGAAGAGGAGCGTTCTCCGCAATGAGACTCCGGGATCTCTCTGCTCGATCAAAAATATTCTGTGTAGATGTGAGCCATGACATGCTCAGGCTGATACTTCTGCCTCATCTAGGCTCTCCTTATCCAGTGCTCTCCTCCCAACTGGCACGATTCGAGTCGGGACTTTCAAGCTATCTGCTGCTGTTTTGAAGACGTACGGACATGCAGGTTCCCGATCCAAGCGTGCTGTGTGCCGTCACCGTGCCGCCACGCGCGGTAGCAATCCACCGAGCGATCGGCAGGCCCAGGCCTGCTTTCTCAGCATCAAAGAAACGCGCGTTGGAGGCGCGGTAGAAGCGGTTAAAGACATAGGAGACGGTGATGCGTCCGGACAGATACGTTCCGAGATGTCGCGCGTGGAACGGACGAGGTCATGTACGGGCTTCATGGCTCGCCCGGTCAGCCAACAGCCGCCGAACCGGCAAGACAGACGATGAGCGGCAGAATGGTCCATACCCATTTCTGAAACGTTTCCAGAACGGCATAGAGCGGATCGACGTCGGTGCAACCTGGATCCGATACGCCTAGTCTCCGAACTGAAGAAGAGATGCAAGGACGCGAACGTCGCTATGCCGGCGGTAATAGGTAGTGAATTACCTTGACTGCGATGGTGACGGTAGTGGCGGTGGGGCTGGTTGAGGTCGAGCGGAATCTCGAGTTCACGCATGGCTAGTGACTGGAAGAGCATGGTTCCGTAGCGATCAAGGTGATCGCGGGTCTGACTGTTTTTCAGGCTTTCTTAGTCTGGCCAGTGGCGCCCGGCTACGTGCAGTGAAAACAGACTGGCCGGGAAGGCCGGCGACCGATGGGTGGTACTGGCTCTCCTTGCTGACGGCGGGAACGTTAGGTACGGCCATGGGCGACTGGGTGGCTGAAGAGCTTCACTTCAGCACGGGCTGTGGAACGCTGCTGCTGAGCCTCATATATGTGCTGGCTCTTGCGATGGGAAGGCGGGTGCGGTGGACAACCAAGGCGGCGTACTGGCTCACAGTAGTCGCGGTGCGGGCGGCAGGAACAACAGCGAGATTGGATGGCCTTTCGGGAAGATCCTGGGTTGCACAACGGCCCTTCATCTCGGGCTTCCGCTGAGTACTGTGGTCAGCGGCACTCTGTTCTTGGATTGTCTGCTCGTGTGGAAACGCGAACAGCGCAAACGCTTCGCGACTGACAAGCGTACGGTGTGGATCATCCTGCTGTTCGATTATCTGAGATGCGAGTGCGGAGCAGAGGAACGGAGTGACGCAACAAGGGGCGCCTCCTACCAAGGCGCCCCTTGCTATCAATGATCAGAGCGGTACAGGACTACTGGATGCTGATGCCGTTCAGCATCGGCTGATCCTTGACGGCAGTGAAGGAGATGTTGATGGCTCCGTTTTGGGGGCTGATCCCTGAAAAAGTGCGAGTTACGG
>CAXUEE010000135.1:5877-7584 GCA_964249905.1 uncultured Acidobacteriaceae bacterium | reverse complement strand
TTGATTGTTGGCGGCCGCGGCGATGTCAAAGTTCGAGAGCACCGTTGTGCCGTTGATCAGGACATTGAAGACGCGACTGCCGCTTGAGGGAAAATAGAGTTCCGCGAAGTGAAGCGTCACTGTGTGACTGCCGGCTGCGACCGGTATTGCGTAGCTGAACGAGCCCTGGCGTGCCGTCTGGTAAACAGCGGCAGGCGCGGCGTTCGCTGTGCCGCTCGGCACGGTCACAGTCTTGCCCGGCGCGTAGGTACCGCCGCCCGTAAAGCCAGTATCCGCCACGTAGTTGCTCACTGCAGAGGTGCTGCCTACGTCAACGTTGGTGCTGGTCGTGGCAGGCGTGGTCGAGCAGGTTCCGCTGCCGGTGTAGGAAGCCACTGGCACGAGATCGTCTGCATTGGAGGCATTCGACACTCCGCCCGTGTTGTTGATGACATTGGCAATCTCACCGGTACCGCCATTCGTTGAAAGGAACACTGTGCCCACGTCAGTAGCAGAAACTCCTGTTGTGTTCGGCATCACAATGCCATTCGCGTCGGTGATAAACACGCCTTGATTGAAGAACGAGTACACGCCGGCGCCGATGAGCTTATGACTGCACACCCCAGGAGCTACAACGTAGGAGGGATAACCGTCTGCGGAACCGTCCATCCAGGCAGCCTGGCTTGGCGGATCGTAAGGGAGCTCGGATTGATAGAAAAGGGTTTCGCCGCCTTGGCCGTTCCAGAGCA
Source organism: uncultured Acidobacteriaceae bacterium (assembly GCA_964249905.1). Classification (GTDB taxonomy): domain Bacteria; phylum Acidobacteriota; class Terriglobia; order Terriglobales; family Acidobacteriaceae; genus Edaphobacter. The sequence goes on along the minus strand of CAXUEE010000135.1, from coordinate 6,856 downwards.
CCTGCTCCTGCTGGTAGTGTTCGACGGCAAGGCCGAGCGCGATAACGTTGTTGCCGTTAACCACCAGCCCGTGCGCCGCGGTATTGACGGTCCAGCCCGTGCTACCGCTTACGCCGTGGTCGGCACGCCACGACCAGATGTTGTCGAGAATGACGTTGCCGCTGTCGACCTGGAGTGCCGTTACAGCCGAACCCACCTCGGCTCCGCCGATTCGGAAGAACACGTCATTGAGCGACGTAGGATTGCTGGCATGGCTTGCGTTTGCCACTCCCGGGCTACCGACCTCGACCAGTACCGGAGACTGCTTGGGCCCCGCGTCAATCAGCAAGCCCGCAAGCTGCACGCCGTCGACGTCGGCAACTGTAATCGCCGCGGTGCCTGACTGTGGAATCAGCGTGGCATAGCCCATGCCGAGCACTACCGTGTTCGCCTTTGTGACATTAATCGCGCCCGAGTACTGATAAACGCCTGGCGTGAGAATGAGATTCTGCCCATTGCTGAGCGCCTGATTGATGGTCGCGAGCGGGGTCGATGGCGTCGCGATCAGAAACGTGCTGATAGCGAGCGTGGTGCCGGAGCCGGTGCCCCCCGCCGACCAGCTCGTCCCTGAAGAGTTGGTGCGAAGCGCCGGTGAGAAGACATTCCAGTTCCCGGAGCTGTCAACGTAAAGGAAAGGCTTTTCACGGCTGACCGGCACTGTCGGCAGGGTTGTCAATGCCGTGGTGCTGCCGCTGCCTGGATAGTCGGTGGCCGGGGCGCCGGTTACACCGGCCAACACAAAATTCCAAACGTAGGAATTCCACGAACCGATGGCGCTGTCACGGGTAAACCATTGCTGCTGCGAGCAGGCGTCCATAAGACCGGAAACGTTAATATCCGCAGCAAAGCCGCCGCTCACCTCCGCGCAGGGATAGGTACCATTTTCCGTTGCAGAATTTGTCAGCCAAAGGGCGCCCTGGATATTTTCGCGGCGTATGGA
>CAXUEE010000135.1:334-5867 GCA_964249905.1 uncultured Acidobacteriaceae bacterium | reverse complement strand
CCCTGCGACACTCCCCAATCAATGATGCCGGCAGCAAGTCCGGGCGCGTTGGACGAGGTGCTGCTTGGAGCAATTTGCGTCAGGTTCTCCTGCGAACGCCAGAAGTTCTGGGTCTGGTTCCCGCTGATGAGCTGGTCCGATACCAGGGCCCCGTTGATCGTCACCTGGTTTGGATTCGCGCCGAGGCCTGCGACAGACTCATAAAAACCGAGTTCCGCGACCAGCGGGCTTGAGCTAGATCCATACGTGCCCGGCATAAAAAGAATTTCACTGCGGGTTGAGCCGAACTGCGCAGCGCCGTTTGCATTGTTCAATACAGATTGAATGGTGGCTTGGCTGGTTGAAGGCGTGATGATGGTGACATTTGGCCCGAAGTTCGGGGTTTGAGCGACCATGGGAGAGACGGCGCATAGGAAAACTGCCGGAAGTAGCCGCGAGCGGCACCAGAGTGGGTTTGTTACGAGACGAAGCAGAGCCATAGTGAGCGTCCTTCAGAATGAGTGGGGGAGGGCACCGAGGTTGTGCGGGCGCATTTCGTGACAGCACAAAGTCTGCCAGGATGTATGCGTCCGCGGAAACAAAAGTGACTTACGGCGGTTAATGTTCCTCTTGGTGGGAAGGAGCTGTCAAGCAGTCACATATTTTTCAAAGATTAGCGACCCAGGAGCGTAAAGTCGCGCCCAGCAAGTTCCAACAGGAGCCGCAGGAACGAAAGGAACCATGGCACAATACGTACTTTCACTCGATCAAGGAACCACGAGCTCGCGCGCAATGCTCTTCGATCATGATGGCAAGATCGCCGGAATGGCCCAACACGAGTTCAAGCAGTACTATCCCGATACTGGCTGGGTCGAACACGACCCTATGGACATCCTGACATCGCAGCTGAGCTCCACAGTGGAGGTTCTTGCAAAGATGCGTGTACGCCCTCGCGACCTCGTGGCTCTCGGCATTGCGAACCAGCGTGAGACGACCATAGTTTGGGACCGCGAAACGGGCATGCCTGTCTACAACGCGATCGTTTGGCAAGACCGCCGGACGGCAGCCTTCTGCGATCAGCTTCGGGCGGATGGGAATGAGGAGGGGATACGCAGCAAGACAGGATTGCTCATTGATCCTTACTTCTCCGGCACAAAGGTTGCTTGGATACTCGATAACGTCGATGGAGTGCGGCAAAGGGCTGTGGATGGAAAGCTGGCCTTTGGAACCGTCGATAGCTGGATCATCTGGCATCTGACCAGCGGCAGGCGTCATATCACTGACCGTACGAACGCATCGCGGACTCTGCTTTACAACATCGTTGAAGATAAGTGGGATACGGACCTGATGAAGCTGCTCCGCATTCCCGAAAGCATGATGCCCGAAGTAGTTTGGTCGAGCGAGAGGGTAGGACGCGTGACGACGAGTCTTGGACTCGGCGAGGTGGAGATCGCGGGAATTGCGGGCGACCAGCAGGCTGCGCTCTTTGGACAGCTTTGCATCTGTCCCGGAGACGCAAAAAACACTTATGGTACCGGCTGCTTCTTACTGCAGCACACTGGTGAGATGTTCACGTTGTCCGGGAAGCGGATGATCACTACACTGACGTGCAGCGCGGACCGCAAGCTGCAGTACGCGCTTGAAGGAAGCATCTTCATGGGCGGCGCGATTGTGCAGTGGTTGCGTGACAAGATGAAGTTTATCGAGAAAGCGCCGGACATCGAGAAGCTCGCGGCGTTGGCGGGAAGTTCCGGCAACGTGGTGCTCGTGCCAGCGTTTACGGGACTGGGGGCTCCGCATTGGGACCCATACGCAAGCGGCATGATTATCGGTTTACAGCGCAGTACCGGAGTAGAAGAGATAGCTAGAGCCGCCGTTGAAAGCATCGCCTTCCAAGTGGCGGATGTTCTGCATGCGATGGAATGCGATACCAAGTACGGATTCAACAAACTGCGCGCCGACGGTGGCGCGGCCGATAACAACATATTGATGCAGTTCCAGGCAGACATGCTCGGCATTCCTGTGGAGCGGCCAGCCATTCTGGAGACGACGGCTCAAGGCGTCGCCTATCTGGCAGGCTTGGCGACGGGGTTCTGGAAGGACACGGATGAGATAGCAAGCACCCGTCCTGAAGGACAGACCTTCAAACCGCAGATGGACCGGGAGCACGCAAAGAAACAATACGCTCGATGGCAAAACGCCTTGGAGCGCTCCAAGGGCTGGAACAAGGAGAGTGCATGAAGCGCGACGAAATGATCGCAAGGCTGAAAAACCGCAGAACTCCGTGGGACATGGTCATCATTGGAGGCGGAGCCACGGGTGCAGGAGTGGCTGTAGATGCCGCAACGCGCGGGTATGACGTTCTGCTTGTAGAGCGGGAGGATTTTGGCAAAGGAACATCAAGCCGAAGCACAAAGCTCGTGCATGGGGGTGTTCGATATCTGGAGCAGGGCAACATCTCGCTCGTTATGGAAGCATTGAAAGAGCGAGGTCTGCTGCGCCAAAATGCTCCTCACCTGGTTCACGACCTTCCCTTTGTGGTACCGAGTTACTCCTGGTGGGAGACGCCGTTCTATGGAATCGGCATGAAGATCTACGACCTGCTCGCTGGAAAATACGGTTTTGGCAAATCGCGCATTCTCTCGTTAAAAGAGACACTTGAAGCCTTGCCAACAATAGAGCAGGACGGTCTTCGCGGTGGAGTGGTGTACCACGACGGCCAGTTTGACGACACCAGGCTTCTAACTCATCTGATTGCTACGGCCGCCGATCATGGAGCTACGGTAATCAACTATGCATCAGCGATCGGACTATTGAGGGACAACGACAATTTGGTAGGTGGAGTCACCGTGGAAGACCGCGAATCGGGCGAGCAATACGACGTAGCCGCGCGTGTTGTCGTCAACGCGACGGGCATCTTTACGGATGAGGTGCGCCAGCTTGCAGAACCGCAGGTTCAATCTATGGTGAGTCCGAGTCAGGGAATCCACCTCGTCTTCGAGAAATCATTTCTACGGAGCGGAACAGCGATCATGGTTCCCCATACGAGCGATGGACGCGTATTGTTTGCCATTCCCTGGCACGAACATACCGTGGTTGGTACGACAGATACGCCAATCAACAGGCCGGACTATGAGCCGCACGCGCTGGAGGAAGAGATCGAATTTGTGCTGAAAACAGCAGGGCAGTATCTTAGCCGGCCGCCAGCACGCGAGGACATCCTAAGCATCTACGTCGGCATTCGTCCGCTGGTCAAGGCTGCTGGAGCGGACTCCGGCAAGACCTCGGCCCTCTCTCGCGACCACACGATTCACATCGATGACTCCGGTCTGCTCACGGTCGTCGGAGGCAAATGGACGACCTACCGTCACATGGCCGAGGACGCCGTCAATCATGCCATAACGCTGGGAAATCTCAAGGAGATGCCGTGCGTTACCTTCGACCTCCACATACATGGGTATGACCAACATCCGGAGTTGCTCGGCGAGCTAGCAGTGTATGGCAGCGATGCCGCAGCGATTCAGGCGTTGGCAGTCGCGGTACCGGAACTCGCCCGGCGACTGCATCCATTGCTGCCGTACATCGCTGCGGAGGTGGTGTGGGCAGCTCGTGAAGAGATGGCCCGTACGCTTGACGATGTGCTTGCCCGGAGAACGCGCTCTCTCTTTCTCAATGCAAAGGCGGCAATCGCCATCGCACCAAAGGTCGCTCTTTTGCTCGCCGCAGAGTTGAACAAGGATGAGCATTGGGTAGATGAACAAGTCACAGAGTTCACAGCCATGGCAGCACAGTATGCTGGAATTCTTACGCCCGTGGGAGCGTCATAACTTACATGAAAACATCATGGTTTACGTTCACCGGAGAACTGCTATCGGAGGCCGTCGCCGTTTTCATCATCATTGCGTTTGGTGATTCTGTCGCCGCGATGTACACGCTGTACAACCCCAGCCCCTACCAGAATGCCTACTGGGGCGTATGTGTTGCCTGGGGACTCGGTGTTACGATTGCGATTTATACAACAGGTTCGGTAAGCGGCTGTCATGGCAATCCCGCTGTGACGCTTGCGCTTGCTATCTATCGCAAGTTCTCCTGGAAAAAAGTCCTGCCCTACTGCATTGCGCAAACCGTAGGCGGATTTGCCGGGGCGGGCATTGTGTATGCCTTATACGCGCCAGTGATCAATTACTTCAATCTCACGAATCATCTGACGCGAGCCACTGGCGGGGCCGCTGGCGTTTTCTTCACGCACCCCGGTCTTGCTATCACGCCGATGCATGCATTCAGCGATCAGATTATACTCACCGCTTTTTTCATCTTCGGTATGTTTGCCGTCACCGAGCAATACAACGAGCAAGCTCCAGGTGCTAACTTTGGCGCCGTGATTATCGGCCTGATCGTTGCGGTTATTGGTGCGTCAATGGGATACCTGGAAGCATGGGCCATCAATCCAGCCCGCGACTTTGGACCTCGGCTGTTCTGCTTCTTTACCGGGTGGGGATCTTCAGCACTTCCTTCTCCAGATCATTATTGGTGGATTCCCATAATTGCGCCGCTCTTCGGCGGCATTGTCGGCGGCGCAGCTTATCAGTGGCTCATTCACCCATTCTTACCGGCAAGGCTCCGCGCTGTCAGGGCATAATCAATGCAGCCCTGATGATCCATACCCGAGCGGCCTAGGAGAAATCACGTTCCGATAACCTCAGAAAAGGTTGTTTATAGTTCGCCTAGTTCATGCACCGCATTTGACATTCGGAAGGGAATCTACACCCAAAATCAAGTAAACACCCAACCATGCCGCGCCTCTTCCATCCTCGCCATCTTTACCGATCCGTTAGTTAAGTGCTGCGCATGAAACCTTAAATATCCTTAGCTAACTATAGCCCGCTTCGTAGCAGCGTCACTTTTTCACTCCCCATCCAGGACTTCCATGAACAACAGCATCACTTCTTGCCTCCAAAGCCAGTCTTTGTCTCAAGCGGCCAAAGCCGATGCTTCGGAAGCGGCACAAACTCCAGACAGGGACACCTTCATAAAGAACGTAAAAATCTAAACGTTCCGCAAAACGTGAAAGCCAATCTGTACGAAATGAAATTCGGCAACAGAGCAGTTCGGTAAATCCGGCAGATGTGAACCCGCTACTACATCAAAGATTAGTGATTGGTTCAACCAAACTAATCTTCCGGGCGTTCAGCGTTTCGGGGGAAGACGTAGAGCACCTTACGGGTCTTGATGAATTGCCAGATCAGGAAAGTGTTCGCGCGAGTTACGGCAATACCGGTTTGAATTACAAATCGAACGCCCGACTCTTGCGGCACGAATCAAAGATTCTGCGGAGCCTGCGTTAGTTCCCCTTTTCAGACTTTCAAACCTACCAACACGCTCTCGACCCGAACAGCGCAAGCATCGCTTCGCAGATCACGCAGCACCTAGCGAAATTTGCGGAAAAACTAACCACGCCCGAAAACGCAGGCATCGGAGCCGCTTTAGGCCCGGCTGCTTGCTTGCTGGGAGGAGGGGGTTGGTGCTACTGCGGGTGCGTTGGGCGGTGATGATG
>CAXUEE010000135.1:0-324 GCA_964249905.1 uncultured Acidobacteriaceae bacterium | reverse complement strand
ATCGCGTAGCGGCTGGCTACTTCGGAACGCAGGGCGTTAATCACCTGCTCGTCAAAGTCGAAGCGGCCGCTATCAAGCACGGCGACAAGACCTTCCTAAAGATGCCGGCAACTACCACTAGTTTGAATACAAGTAAATACGACATATGGGGAGCGTCGGCTGCCGATGCACAGCTTCAATCCATCATCACCACAAAGCTTCTTGGTCCGATTCGACACCTTCAACGGCTCCTATCTGTTTGGTGGTCAGGCAGCGCCCATACTCGACTGCAACGGCGCACCTACCTCAGCTTAGAAGGAGATCAGCTCCTTAGAACAATACCGC
>CAXUEE010000134.1:0-10431 GCA_964249905.1 uncultured Acidobacteriaceae bacterium | reverse complement strand
CATCAACCGGCTGATCCAGGACATCGGTGAAACCGGCGCGGTTGAGTTTATGCCGAGGATGGAAGGGACGACGCTGCACGCGATTCTTGCGCCGGGTAAGAAAATTCTGGCGGAAAAAGAAGCGGCTGCAAGAAGGCAGCCCCGCCGGCTCTGCCGAAGGCTCCCCCTGCGCCCGCGACACAAACGGTGCAGTAAAGCCTTTCTCCTGTAAAACCACCGTCATCACTACCATCCCGTGCGCCAGGCCTAAGCCGCTGGAAAAGTGGGTGCTGTACGCAACTTCCACCATAGCTTTGCGGTTTCGGCGATCCTCGTGAGCTCCGCTTTGCGGCGGTCTCGTCCAGAGCATCACTGAAATTGCGGGGGTGCGAGACCGCTGCTAGGCTCACCGCATGCACCTGTCCGATTCGGTTCCACCTGCATCCCATGACGCCCGATATCCGATCGGCTGCTTTCTCCCTCCGGGGTTTCTGGGGGAGCATGGGGTCGCCCTTCGCCAAAAGGCGGTGCAGGCGATCGCAGTATTGCCGGGGCAACTTCCTGCCGCGCTCGCCGGGCTCGATGCTTCACAGCTGGATACGCCGTACCGCGCAGGTGGCTGGACGCTGCGCCAGCTGACGCATCACGTCGCCGACAGCCACATCAACGCGTATACCCGCCTACGCCTGGCGCTTACCGAGGAATGGCCGACGATCAAGCCGTACACCGAGTCCCTTTGGGCTGAACTGGCCGACGCCCGAACACTTCCGGTCGAGACATCCCTTGCCCTCCTCGAGCCGCTGCATGCTCGCTGGGCGACCTTGCTAGACACGCTGAAAGAGAAGGACTGGGAGCATCGCGGCTACTCTCACCCTGAGAGCGGACGCATGAGCATATGCACAATGACCGCTCTGTATAGCTGGCATGGACGGCACCACACCGCGCACGTGCTCGCGCTGCGTCAGCGGGAAGGGTGGTAGCGGCAGGAAATGTTTCGACAGGGATGGTAACTCCCGGTACACTCAGCGGTGCCTGGAGGGCGATTGAGCGCGCTGGTAATTCTGATGATCGAGCAGGAACAGCCGGAAGGGTTATCGGCCCGCAAGCTGGTGGTAGAAACGGCCCGGCACAATGTGTTGACAGCCTATAACGCTGAGGTCGGCATGGAGCTGCTGCGGCGTTTTCCGAAGGTGGATGTGGTTCTGGTGCATGCCCTGATTCGAGGACGAGAGGATCTGATTGCCGATATCCGGCGTGTTGTGCCGGAGATGCCCATTATTGTGGCGAGCCCGCGTGGGGACGATTCATTTGAACGAGTAAACCATGTGGTGCCGAGCCATGAGCCGGGGGCACTGCTGCAGTTGCTGGCGAATGTGTTTGGGGCGACAACGAGCAATTAGCTCCAGCCGTAAACCTGGGCGGCGCAGCCGGTGCCGACAGGGCATGTATACTAGCTACTGCTTCAAAAGCGCGATCTGGGCTATTCGCCCCGTCGAGAAAGATCCACTATGCCGAAACTGAAGACCCACAAGGGCGCCGCGAAGCGCTTCAAGAAGACTGGTACGGGCAAGATCAAGCGCGGCCAGTCGAAAATGCGGCACATTCTGACATCGAAGGAAACCAAGACCAAGCGGAAGCTGGCGCACACGGCGCTGGTGTCGGATGCCGACTACGCAAAGGTCGCCCGCATGATTCCCTACGCCTGAGTCCATCCCGTCCCTGCCCTTACGGCGGGATGGGCTGCGGGAGACGCGCCGGTCGCGCCGACCCCACGCGTGATTTGCACAGAAATGCGTGAGAGACCCGGAAGAGCGTGTGAAGAGGCATGAGCCTGCCTCCAGCCGCGAGCACAGAAACCTAAAAGGAGCCCACCATGCCACGCGTCAAACGTGGAACGAAACGCAATGACCGCCGCAAAAAGATTCTGAAGCGCGCGAGCGGCTATTTCCTGACCAAGTCCAAGCTGTACCAGGCAGCGCAGGAGGCGGTAGAGCGCGGTCTGAAATTTGCCTACAGCGGGCGCAAGCAGAAGAAGCGGCAGTACCGCTCCCTTTGGATTGTGCGTATCAACGCGGCAGCGAAGATCAACGGAATCTCGTATTCATTGCTGATCAACGGCTTGAAAAAGGCCGGCGTCGAGCTGGATCGCAAAATGCTGGCGGACCTGGCGGTGCATGACGAGAAAGGCTTCAGCGCGCTGGTGGCCCAGGCAAAATCGGCACTGGGAGCGGCGAAGGCTGCGTAAGGAGCTTGTGCCGCGGAACCTGTACAGCCCAGACTTTTGAGAAGCAGGCCTTGGCGCGGAGCGCTATTTTGGCGCGGAGCGCTATTTTGCTTCAGGTGGCGCTAATCCAGCGCCCGAGTTGCCAGTCTTCCGAGTGAAGCGTTGGGCCTGAGCCGGCAACAGGCAAATCTTTCCCTTCGCTCAGGATGAGGCTATTTTAGCCCCTGGAAGTATTGTTCAGGCTCCAGGAAGCCGCTGATCTGAGCCGAAGCACTAGGTTGAAACTCGCACTTACCTCCGCGTTGTTCCCAGTGTCTCGGACACCACTTGCGTCTCCTGTTTTCTCCCGCGAAGTACCCGTCTGTTTCCAGTTTGTTTTGAAGATGCCGATAGGGCATCCCGCGAATACGGAGGGGCACAACGCCGCAAGCGACAGAGGGCATCCCTTCTAGTGCGGGCAAAGCCGCTTCACGATTCTAGCGGTTGCGCTTTAGCACAAGGGGGATGCATGGCGAACGACGATCAGGCGATCAAGAACCTTATTGCGGTGTTGCGGGATGGAGAAAAAGGCTTTGTGGACATCGGGGAGCACCTGCAGCATGGGGAGCACCGGGCGTTCTTTCTGGCGGAGTCAAAGGTGCGCGGAGGGTATGCGGCGGAGCTGGAGCGCGCGGTGAACCGGACGACGGATGCGAACGTGCACGAGACGGGTACGACCCTGGGTGCGATTCACCGAGTGTATGGCGACCTGAAGGCGCGGCTGGGCGGCGGAGACCACTCACTGCTGGAAGCGGCGGAGATCGGCGAGAACGCGGCGACGAAGGCCTATGACGCGGCGCTGAACGACGCGGCGGTGTCGGATACAATCCGTGCGCTGATTGCGCAGCAGGCGGAGCATGTGAAACAGTCGCACGCACAGATTAAGAGCTTCAGCGCGGCCTCGGTGGCGTAGAGCACTGGTAGCAACAGAAAATGGCGCCCCCGAGGGCGCGCCATTTTCTGTAGGGGCGAGATGTGGGGCAACGAACCATTGCGGGTCGCGGCACGTTCCAGAAGGATGCGTCCTGGAGAGGGACGACGTTTACTCCAGCATGCGCTCCATATAGCGCAAGGCACTCCTCCTCTCCCGTGCGGCCGTCCAGGACTTCCCTGCTTCCAGGGAAGCGTACACCGCTGGGTCAAGAGAGAACGGCATCCCAGCCGGCGCGAATGGAGCATGGTTTCGGAATAGCCATGCATCTGGTTTCGCGGCAGCGGCGTTACTCCATCAGACAGAGCGGTCTCTCCATGGGTGGGCGGGTGAGCAGCCGCCGGTATGAGCTCCCTAGCGGAAGCCGTGTCGAGCGGATCGCCGCCTCATTAACTGGAGGAAACCGCGCCACAGAAAGAGGAACGAAGCAGGTCCCTGGTGCTTGCGCTTTGCGGTTGAAGTTTTTCTTCCGATCAGTTTTCCGGGCTAACGGAATGTCAGAAAGCTTCGCTGCCGTGGTACGCAGGGCCAGTTAGGGACGAGCGAGTTCATCCTCGCTGCTGCCACGGTGCATAGATAAAGGCGCTGTAAGCCGCCGTAAGTTTACCGAACAGGGGCTGTAAGCTTTTTTGGCGGCCCCTGATTTTTTGGGCTAAACCTGTTGCTTCTTACCATGTCAGTCAGCAACCGGATGTGGGTGACTCGCCCATGCCAGGGAGTAAGGATGGTTTGCTTGGTGCGGCGGCACACCACAAAGTGATCCCACTGATAGAAATTGCGCAGAGTGAACATAGGGAGCTGTTTTCCCAATGAGCGGAACGAGAAACTACAGGTGCGCCATCAGCTGTTCGTGCTCAACCCGTGCGAAGCAGTTATACCAGTAGTGGGTAAAATGCAGCTGAAACTGTTCCACGAGTTAGGAAGATGAGCAGAATTTGCACGCTCAAGTTACCACGCCCAGATAGTTGAAGTTTTTTCTGTTTCACACATATAGTTAAGAGTTGCAAGAAAGGTGACAAACCAACGCATTTTCCCATTTTGGACATTGATTCAATCGCAACCCTCATTCGACCTCAAAGAATTCATCTTGATCGCGCCCGTGCATTGCTACACTTTCATTTCACAAGATTATCGCTTTGATTGCACGAAAGGTCCGCATGACATTGCTCTCCCGTCTTCGCATCCTCGCTCTTTCCGCGGCCGCGCTCACGATTGTTTTATTTGCCGGATCGTCACCGGTGAGCTCGCATGGGCAAGGAACGGAGCAGCGACGCGCCGAGGAACCAGACCGCTGGACGACGATCAACAAGGATTACAACAGCCAACGCTATGTGGATCTGGACCAGATCAACGCAAGCAACGTGCGCGATTTGAAGGAGACCTGCGAGGTTCAGCTGAATGAACCGGTGTACTTCACCAGCGGTCTGCTGAAGGTTGGCCGGACGTTGTATGTGACGACGCTGCGCGGCACCTATGCCGTGGATGCCGAGACATGCGAGCTGCGGTGGCGACAGGCGGTGGATTTCCAGCAGGGGATCGCGGCCATTGGACAGCGGGGCGCCGGATACCTGGACGGGCGGATCTTCCGCGGTACGGCGGATGGACGGTTGATTGCCATGGACGCGAACACGGGCGAGGTGCTGTGGGATGTGCAGGCAGCCAATCCCGCCGCTGCCGAAGCTTTTTCCTCGGCGCCGATCGCGGCAGAAGGAAAGGTCTTTATCGGCATCGGCGTGAGCGATGACGGCATTGCCGGCCGGCTGATGGCGTTTGATGCGCAGAGCGGGTCCAAGATCTGGAGCTTCAACACGACGCTGGGCAAGCCCGCGGGTGGCGGCTTTTGGACGACCTACTCGCTCGATCTGAAAACCGGAGAGCTGTTCGGTTCGGTGTCGAACCCGTTTCCGGACTTTAGCCGGGCGCTGCAGGCGAACGATGAGGAGCTGACGGCGACGACGAATTCATTCATCTCGATTAACGCGATGAACAACCCGCAGGCCTCATTGAACTGGTCCTATCAGGCGACGCCTTACGATCAGCACGACTGGGACTTGGCGGCGGCGCCGACCCTCTACCGGACGCGTTCCGGCAAGGACATGGTAGCAGCGCCGGGCAAAAGCGGGCTGATCTACGGCGTTGACCGGAGCACCCATCAGCTGGCGTTCAGCACGCCGGGCACGACAGTGGTTCCGAACCCGGTACTGGATAACAGCTGGCAGTATGTATGTCCCGGACTGCAGGGTGGGGCATTGTACAACGGCACGGCGTACGACCCGGCTACGGGACTGCTGTTTGCCGGGATGACGGACGCCTGCACGTACTACTCGGCGAATCCGGCGTATGGAGGGCAGATCGCCATCAAGGACGCGGCGGCGGCAGCGAAGGACCTGGGACCTTCGGGCTGGATTACGGCTGTGGATGGCGAGACCGGAAAAGTAGTGTGGCAGAAGCACGCGGATAGCCAGGTGCAGGCGGGCCTGGTGACGACAAAAAGCGGTTTGCTGCTGGCCGGCGAGGCGAATGGCATGCTGCTGGCGATGGATGCAAGGACCGGCACGGTGCTGAAGCGGCTTGATGTCCAGGGAGCGCTCAACAACGGCCTGATCAGCTACGAGGCCGATGGCCAGCAGTATGTGGCGGCGGCGGTGGGCGGTTCCGGAGAGAACCCGCACGCCGTGGCTGGACCGCTGCGGGTGAGCGTTTTCGGGCTGCACGCCGGGCCAGCGCCGCGGGTGATTCAGCTGGACCGGATGGATGCGAAGTTCGGCCCAGGGGTGACGGCGGCAAATGCGACGTATGTGCAGACCTGTGGACAGTGCCATGGCGTGACGGGTATCGGCGCCAGCGCCCCACCGCTGATCCGGCAGAGCCAGCTGGCCGACCCGAAGGTGCTGCGGGCTTTTCTGGATGACGTGCCGGCACCGATGCCGCGGCTGCACCCCGGTGTGGTGAACGATAAGGATGTCGCGCTTATCGCGTCGTTTCTGCGGACAAATGTCTTTCTATGCGGCCAGCCAGGCGGCCAAAGCTGTGAGCTACCGGGAAAGCCCTCGACGGGCGGCACGCCGGCCTGGCAAGCAGTGTACTCCGTGCTGACCTCGCCGAGATGTATCAACTGCCACACGGGCCCCTCTCCGAGCACGGCGTTTATTCCGGGTTACCCGCTCGCGGCATTTGATTATCCAAGGCAAGGGGACGATCGCCACCCCCACTACTTCAACATCATTCGCGGGCCGGAAACGGACAGCACCGGGCAGCTGACGGGCAAGGGAGCGCCCTTTGCGCGATGCGCCTCATGCCACGGGGTGGCGAACGATCCGAAGACCGGGATTCCAGGGGCGAATGATGGCAACGGCGTCGTGGACTGGGCATTGGCGCCGCCGAGCATGTCTTGGGAGACCACGCCGGGTATGCCGATGAACGGAGCCGAGCTCTGCGCGCAGCTGACCGACAAGACGCGCAACGGCAATCGCGGACCTGCGGAGCTGCTGCAGCATGTGGCGACCGCACCCGCCGTACTGTGGGGATGGGACCCGGGAGTGCGGCCGAACGGCGAGGAACGGACCAAGCCGCCGCTGGGCCATGAAGCATTCGTCCATGTGTTCGAGCAGTGGATCCAGGAAGGCTCGCCGTGCCCGGCAGCACCTGCTGCAGCGGCGGCGACGGCAGCTTCGGCAGCTTCCGCCACAACAGCCGCGAATGGACGCACCTCCACACTGGCTGCAAAGCACACCACGATTGCCATGGTGGAGGGCCGCTAGGCCCGGTTCTCCGTTGCCGCCGTGCCCCGCGGAGACCTGCCGGGCACGGTTTGCAGAAAGGCTTCGGCCGACCGGCATCCCATCGAGGGAGCCGTGAAGAGAAAACCGCCCTTCCGAGCATTTGCCCCTTGTGTGAAGTTCACACATTATGTGGCATACGGCTTCGACGGAGAAGCGGCGAAACCGTGGTTGCGCCGGAGTTGAATTCTGCGCCGGCAAGCATGCAGCCTCCTGACGTGTGGCCGTGCGCCGCACGGACCAGATCAGGCGGATTCGCGTAGCCGTTCCGTGGCGCTTGCGCGCGCTCTGGCCAGAGTACTCTCCCGGTCCACGTGGACCACCGCAAGCTATTTGCGGCGAGCGTTTCCAGGCTCGCGGCTGTGCTCCGAGGTGCTCCGTCCGGCGCACAAAAACTGCTCGATGCAGTTTGGGCCAGCCTGGTCGCGTTTACCGCTACCGTGGACGAACTTTGCGCCCTCCCGAGTATGCGCCGCATCCTCTCGTTCTAGGCGCGGGACACACCATCCTCCCTCAGCCGTTTGAGAAAGCGGTGCAGCGTCGTGTAGTCCGGCGTTGCACCCCCAAGCGCCTCCCGCAACCCGCGATGCTCGTCCAACCGCACCTCGGTCTCGCGCAAAGTTCAGTCCTCCTAGCGCATCAGCCAGAGCACAGCCAACACTTGCGGATGGTAAAGGTGTGCTTGCTGAACCTGGTACGCCACAACGGCACAACCGCCTCGGCGAGCTCGCACGCCAGCCGCGCGGAGCGAACCAACCCGATACCAGTCATAGTGCCGGGGCGGAGTTCCAAGGCAACCTTACTTCCCCCTCGCTACCTTGAGGGACTCAACAGAGCCAGACCGCTTCTAGTCTGCGGTAAGCTCCTGGCTCAGTGAGATCAGAGATCGTGGCCCTTGGAGAGAGTCCAAGGTGGCGGTGTTCCGCGAGGAAGCAGCGCGTGCCATGCCGGTGAGTATAAGGACGGGTGTGGTCGGCAACAATTGTTGCAACTGCCGGATGGCCTGATCCTGTTCTCCATCGCTCAAGGAATGGCAGAGCACGATCAGTTTGGTTTCCGCAACAACTTTTCTCTTCCGTAAAGCTTGGATACCGACCACTACTTCGACCTCGAAGGGCGCGGTGGCCAGAACCATGGCCCGTGTTGTGAGCAGGTCTCTGTCGTTTCCGCAAACCAGGATGCGGCGGATCATTTCCCTTTCTCCTTCCTAAGCCTCTCCCGAGGCGGTTCGCATCGTACTTGCAGATGCCGCGATCTCACCGCGGAAGAAGGGCGTGAGTCTGTCGCCCATGACACGATGGGCTTCGCCGTGGTCTCCGGGCCCGGTCAACTTGCAGAAAGCTCGTTCAGGTCTCCTCCCATGCCGGAAAAAATAGAGATCGCGCTCGAGATCCTCGCAAATCTGGTTTATCTCACGCAGGTGGAAGCAAATAATCCGGCCAAGGTTCGTGAGTACATGATGGTGGCAGAGATGAGGCTGGAGCAGGTGATGTCGCAGTTACGCGAAGATAGAGACATGCGCAGCAGATCGGCACGTCTGCACTAACGAACAGCTTTGTCGATACTACGTGCATTGAGCGCAACCGATACCCGGACATATTGACGCGATACAGTTGGAGCGGACATGGTACTTAGAAATAAAGCTGCCGCGAAGTAGATGCCAAGCTGTAGTCTTGGCCACGAGGAACACCGTCGATGAGATCAAGCTCCTCCCTTCCTATAGTCACTCTGCCTATGAACCACCTCTTGGCGGCGCTGGATGGGGAAGCTTTGCACCGCATCACGCCGCACCTGCAGCCTGTTCTGCTTGAAGCAAAGCAGGTGCTGTACCATGCGGAGGCGCATATTTACCATGTGTTTCTGCCGGAGACTGCGGTGCTGTGCATGTTGACGCAGATGGAGGACGGCCGGAGCGTAGAGTCGGTCACGGTGGGGCGGGAAGGCGCCTCCTGGGTAACGGCCAGCGTGAGCGCGCCGAGCATGCCCTGCCAGACGATAGTGGCCATAGGGGGCCGCGCTCAGCGGATCGCTATCCGTCACCTGGAAGAGGAGTCGCAAAGGAACGGTTCGCTGCACCGTGTGCTGACGCGGTACTCGCACGCGCTGCTGATCCAGGCACTGCGGACCGGCGCCTGCAATGCGCTCCACTCGCTGCAGCAGCGATGCTCCCGCTGGATGCTGGAAACACTGGACCGGACGGATGTGGAATCGTTTGCCGTGACGCACGAGTTTCTCGCCTCCCTGATCGGGTGTGGCCGCCCTGTATTGACGTTGATTCTGCGCGACATGGAGGCTATAGGAGCTGTAGAGCTGCATCGCGGACTGATCCGGATCCGGGACCGGAAGGTACTGGATACTCTCTGCTGCGAGTGCTACGAGATCATCCGGCTGAATCATGAACGAGGCAGTGCCGCTCTCAGCTCGTGATGGCCTGCTCCAGCCCGGTACATCGCGCCCAGCAGCTGAGGTAAGGAGCTCTGGGCAGCGACGCAGGCATGCCGCTTCCCGTAACCGCACTGACGGCGGCTATGAGCTTTTCGGGTTCGCGGTCATGCGATTGCAGCTGCAGGATAGGCAGGCCAGACTGAACCTCGCGCATGTCGGCCGCGAGCTCTTCCTGAAGATCGTCGCGCAACGAGTGACACAAGACCGCTGCTTGAAAGCGGAGATAATGCGCGACGACCCTGGCCTGATTCTCATCGCGGGCGATGACGACCTGAAAGCCTGCCGACTTAAGCACCTGCATGCGGGCGTTTAGAAGAGGCCAGTCCAGGCCAACGCAAAGAATGGCGCGCTCTTGGGTCACAAGATCCTCCCCAAAGAAGGCCAGCGCCGGAGATAAGAATTATTTTGAGAGATCTTCCGGGCATAGCGATCTATGCACTGATCTTGCGCGGCCAGACTGAAGCAACTCGGTGTGTTTCCATACCGTGCAACTATATTTTGCGCTATCTAATTTGGGCGCAGCTAATAGTCTTCCTCAACGGGTAAAACCTTTGTGGCTTCTGGCGAGTCTCTCACTCGCAGCAGAAGCGTAGTGGGGAGCAAAACTGTCACATCATCCGAGAATGTAAGGACGATGCCTTGTTTCAGGAGATCGGCAGCCTTGATTTGCGGAGTGTCCGTGCCTTGCATTTTCCCAGATTGCTCCCAGGCGCTCCGTCTGTCCGTTTCGCAGCGGACATATTTAGAGAGAAAGGGACACGGAAGGGAATGGTTCGCAGCTTTGATGGACGGATGCCTGTGGTGGCTTCGACCTGCTACGTGGATTTTTCGGCGCAGGTGATTGGTGATGTGGTGCTCGGGGAGCAGGTGAGCGTGTGGATGAACGCGGTGGTGCGGGGCGATGTGCATGCGATCCGGGTGGGAGCGCGCTCGAATGTGCAGGACTGCGCGGTGCTGCACGGGATGCGCCACCGGCATGCGGTCCACGTGGGCGAAGGAGTGTCGATTGGGCATAACGCGACGGTGCACGGATG
>CAXUEE010000133.1:10314-10634 GCA_964249905.1 uncultured Acidobacteriaceae bacterium | reverse complement strand
GGCGTCGGTGGAGCGCCAGGTAACGACCGAGGCGACGTAGAGGGTGTTGGGGTCCTTTGGGTCGGAGCGCGGGACGGGGACGTCGCCGCCGCCGATGCGGGCTTCGGGACGATTGTCGTTGACGGGCGCGTGGACCCAGGTGTTGCCGCCGTCTTCAGAGCGATAGAGAGCCACGGGCTGGCCGGTGGCGAGCTCGGCGTAGATGCGTTTGGAGTCTGCGGGGGAGATTGTGAGCTGGACCTGGGTGATGCCGTCGGGCAGGCCGTTGCCGGTGAGTTTCTTCCAGGTGCTGCCGCCGTCGGTCGAGCGGAAGAGCCCGC
>CAXUEE010000133.1:5085-10304 GCA_964249905.1 uncultured Acidobacteriaceae bacterium | reverse complement strand
TTTTCCCACGCGCCGTCCTGCCGCTGCCACATGCCGGCGAAGACGATTTGCGGGTTGTGGGGGTCGATCTGGACCTCGGAGGCGCCGGTCTTGTCGTCGACGGAGAGGACCTTCTGGAAGCTCTTGCCGCCGTCGGTGGAGCGGAACAGACCGCGCTCCGGATTTGGTCCGTAGGGATGGCCGGTAACGGCGACGAAGAGGCGGTCGGGGTTCTTCGGGTCGATGGCGATCTGGCCGATCTGCTGGCCGTCGCGGAGGCCGAGGTGGGTCCAGGTGCGGCCGGCGTCGGTGGACTTGTAGACGCCGTCGCCGGTCGAGAGGTCGGGCCGGGCGAGGCCTTCGCCGCTCCCGACGTATATTGTGTTGGGGTCGGATTCAGAGACGGCGATGGCGCCGATGGAGCCGGTGGGCTGATCGTCCCAGAGGCTTTGCCAGGTGTGGCCGGCGTCGGTGGTCTTCCAGACGCCGCCGTTGACGGCGCCGAAGTAGAAGGTGGCGGGCTGCGAGGGGACGCCGGCGAGCGCGCGGGTGCGTCCGGCGCGCATGGGGCCGATCTCCCGCCAGCGCATGGCAGAGAAGAGCGAGGGGGAGACGACCGGGGCTGCGGGAGTTTGGGCGATGCAGGGGGCCGCGGCTGCGAGGCTCAGCAGGGAAAAGGCTACGGTGGTGCGGGCACGCAGGCGCATGGGGCTCCTTGAGTCTCGTGGCAGAGAGGGTGTTTCTGTGAGTCTGCCACAAGAGGACAGTTCAGTGAAATGGTTGTGACACCGTGACGCGGGTGGCATGGAGAAAGACGCAGGGGGAGTTGCTGGGTCAGGAGTTTGCTTCCCACACATCGCGAAGGAGCGCGATGCATGGGGCACCCCCGGCCGTTGGTGTCGTGATGGAGAGCGAGAGCGGGCAATCGCAAGTGCGGAATACGGGGTCCCGTCCGGCTTCGGTCGAGATGAAACTCGGGGTGGGACCTGTCTTTAGGTGGATGGCTGACGGTTTGCAGAGGTGCGGACGCTGGTTGTGGAGCGCAGGCCGTTTGCGCGGAGGCGAATGCGCGCAATCACTATCGCCACAGTGAGCAGGCAGGCAAGCTCAAGGAAGACTTTGCCTCCGTCGAGCATGTCTGGGTGGCCGTCCTTAAGGAGAGGGTCGGTAAAGAGGCTATGGATGAAAGTCAACACGAGGGTAGGGAAGGCAAGGTAATGGAGCTTCTTCCAGAGCGGCCGGCCGAGGCGGTGACGGAGCAAGGATGTGACGATAAGCAGCAGGACGAGGTAGATCGCAACGGCGCCGGCGAGATTGATCCACGGCTGGAGCGGCGAATGAACAGGCCAGAGGAGGTCAAAGAGCCGGAAGCGCGGGGACCGGAGGAAAAGCAGCACGGCGGGGTGAGCGAAGACGAGGGCGAGAGTGGCGTAGGCAGACCACTGGTGCAGGGCGAAGATGTTGATACGGCGATGCGGCCAGCGCTGGACGGGGCTGTAGCGGAGGGCGATGAGCAGGCCGAGCCACAGATTGAGGGTGGCCGTGCCTGCGGCGCCAAGGCCGAGGTAGGAGCAGAGGTCCAGGAGGGTCATGGTTGGCTCCATGGTATCGCCTGCCCGTAGGGAGAACGGGGGGTTTTGTGGGCGCCACCCCCCCGCCCACCGGGGGTGGGCCCCCCCAAACCACACCCCACCCTTTCGGTGAGACTGAAGGATGGGGCACCCGGCGCCTAATGGGAAATGACGAGGACGGCGAGTCCGTGGGCCGGCACGGTGACGCGGAGGTTGCCGTTGGCGAGGTGCTGGGGTTCCATGGGCGCCATGGCTCCGGCGGTGCGGAGCTGGGTGACCTGCGCGGAGGTGAGGTCGCCGGCGGGACGCCCCATGGCGTCGAAGGCGCGAAGGACGTTGCCGTGGTCCGGGTCGACGCGCCAGAGCTCGACGGCGGCGTTGGCGCGGACGTGGTCCAGATGGAGATCGAAGGTGCGGGCTGGGCCTGCGGGGCCGGTAGGCGCGGTGTAGGTAGCGCCGGTGCCGGTTGGCGGGGCGTAGTCCCAGAGAGCGAGGACAATTTTGCCATCGGAGGTGAGGGTGGCCAGCGCGGAGTCCGACGCGAGCGAGAGGCGCTGCGTGCCAAGCTTATGCAGGATGCGGAACACGTTGAGCGAGGGTTTGGGGATGTTGTCTGCGGCGATGAGGCCGAAGCCGCCGTAAAAGGGGCTGCGGACAACACCCTGCTCCTCGAAGACATCGGAGAACGCCCAGTAGTCCATCGAATCGGTAAGGCCGTCGCACTGGCGGATGTTGTTCGCGAGCCACGGACCGATGTAGGTGGAATCGGTGATGTTGGGCTCGTTCGCATAGCTGGCGTTGTACTCGGAGAAGATGAGCGGGATGCGCGGGTAGGCGGAGGCCGCGATCTCGTCATGGACCTTCTTGACGGCGCGATAGACCATGACGTCCCGAGCCAGGTTTTCGTTGGTGCCGAGGACGTTATCGGCGGTGTCGTTGGCGTAGACGTGGGTGGAGACGAAGTCGATGGGGACGTTGCCGGCCTTGATGTGGGCGAGGAAGGGCGCGACCCAGGCGGCTTGAGCGGTCGAGGGGCCGCCAACCTGCAGGCGGGGCGAGACGGCTTTGAGGGCGCGGGCAGTGTGATCGTAAAGCTCGAAATAGGTGGACTGCCTGGGGTTGCCGCCCCAAAAATCGAGATTGGGTTCATTCCAGACTTCGAACTTCCAATGAGCGACTTCTTCGAGGCCGTAGCGGGTGACGAGGTGCTGGGCGAAGGCGCGCATCATGTCGTCCCAGAGCTGGTAGTCCTTAGGTGGGGAGACAACTGGCTTGTAGAAGAAGGACTGCGTCAGATTCGGATCGGCGGCCATCTTGCGCGGCATGAAGCTGAGCTCGACGAAGGGGCGGACGTGCGCGGCAAGGAGGCCGTCGTAGATCTGGTCGATGTAGGAAAAATTGTAGGTGGAGGCGTCGTGGGCGGCTTCAGCGGCGAGGCCGGGATTTTTCACGATGCGGTCCGGATCATAGAGGCCGACCTCATCCATGAGGATGCCGTGAAAGCGGAGCGACTGGAAGTCGGTCGCTTCTTTTACGGTGCGGAGGTCGTCGCGGAAGCTTTGGCGCAGCGAGAGGATGGCGCGCCCGGAGCCAAAGGTCTGCTCCCAGAAATGAGGAAAGGGCGTGGTGGCTGCTTGAGCGTCGATGCGAAGGGCTTCGGGCTGCTGGGCGGAAAACGGGCAAGAAAGGCAGAGAAGAGCAAGCGCGACGGTCGCGACGAGAGTGCGTGAAGGTGTCATTCTGGCCCCAGTATGGCTTGGCGAGGGCGGCAAGGCAAATGGATCGGGAAGGAGAAAAGAGAGGGTGCTCTACAACGAGCACCCTCTCGTGTGGAAGTGCGCGATTAAAAGCTGAAACGTACCTGCAGATTGACGATACGAGAAGCCAGTCCAGCCTGCTGGCCATTGGTACCGCTCACGACTTGGCCGAAGTTCGGGTTGGCAATATTGGTCACCAGCGCGCCTCCGTTCAGGTTGGTCTCGTTGAAGAGGTTGAAGGCGTCGGCGCGGATCTCAAGACCGGAGGTCTCGCCTAGTCCCTTGACATGAGGCAGGACGAAGTTCTTGCTGACAGTTGCGTCGACGTCCATGTAACCCGGGCCGGTGAACGTGTTACGGCTCACACCCGGTGTCTGCGGCAGCGTGTAATTGGTACCTGTGGTGGGGATACCGGTAGCGGCAAGCGCGAAGTACGGCTGTGCCCCCGTAGTTGCATTGATCTGTGGAAAGTTGAGGTTTGCCCTTCCGCTCTCGTAGGCGTTGTTGGCGCGAACCTGGCCGGCGTTGTTGTTATAGGCTGCCGGCCGCAGAGTGCTGTAGCCGCTCTGCGCGTAGTAGAGATTGCTTCCCAAGTTCTGGGTCGCGGTGAAGGGAAAACCAGTGTGCACGTTGTAGATGCCGCTGATCGCCCAACCATTGATCGCCAGACGCTCCAGGTAATTTCCTGTGTGAAATGTGGGCTGCCACATTCCGTAAAGCTTGAAGGCCTTACCGAAGTCATAGTCGGAACGACCGTAGGCCAGCCGTGGAGCGTAGGGGTACGGATCCTCGTAGTACGGTCCGGATCCGGTGTCCATGGAGCGGGAGTAGTTGAATTCAGCGTCGAACATGAAGCCATGCGCCATCTGGTGCTTGAGGCCAACCAGCAGAGCATTGTTGCTCGAGTTTCCCGTGTTGCCGTAGTAATCAACGCCGGTGACCAGCGGATTTTGCGCCTCACCAAGCGCAAAGCCGTTGACGTAGAGCTGCGACTGCACGATGAGGTGACGTCCGAGCGAGCCGGTATAGCCGACCGTCGCTACGAGCCTGTGGCCAAGGTCAACCTGGGTATCAAGCGAGAAATGCTGCGTGTAGATGGTGGGCTGCGTGGCCTGGTAGGCTGTAACGCCGACGCCACCAGCCCCAGTAGGCAGATTTGCGGAGTTAATGCCGCCGATGGTGTTTGGATTAGCCGGGTAGCCGAATAACGTGTAGGAGTTGGCCGGGACCGCGTAGACGATGTTGGGGTTAATTGCGTTGGTGGACGCGCTGGAGTAGGTCACGTTGTTAACAAAGGGTGGATTCCCACCGGAATTGCCGGTGATGGCGATCTCCGTCTGGTTGTAGTTCAGGCCGTACCCGCCGCGAACCACGACTTTACCTCTGAACTGGTCCGGGCTAAAGGCGAAGCCGAACTGCGGACCGAAGTTTCCCTTTTGTGCCTGCGTGAGATTGCCGCCTGCGCGGATCGACAGGCCGGTAAAGGTGCTGGCGCCGGTGCCGAACTGCACAACGCCGAGGTTGTTCTCTTTTGACGACAGCGGTCCGAAGTAGGAGTATCGAAGGCCGGCGTTGAAGGTAAGGTTTGGGCGTGCTTTCCAGGAATCCTGAATAAAGAAGCCATAAAGGTCTTCCCGCTCGTCCTGGCGATTGGTGGTCGGGGTACCTAGGGTGGAGCTAAACGATCCAGCCTCTTTGTATGGCGCGTCGTTGAGGAAGTCCCAGATGTTATAGAAGTTGTAGGCTGGGCGCGCTGAGTAGGTGGGATTATTCAGGTAGTAGAGCCGTGTTAGCTGGCCGCCAAACTTAATGGTGTGATTGCCGGCTACCTTGGTCGCCACATCCTTGTAATCATAGCTGTGCTGGTTGAAGTTTGAAGGCCCGGGCGCGCCGAAGTTGGTCAGCGTAATAT
>CAXUEE010000133.1:0-5075 GCA_964249905.1 uncultured Acidobacteriaceae bacterium | reverse complement strand
GTACCCAGTAGATGGTGAACGCCAGGTGATCGCGCTTGGTGACATCCCCGTCCATGCGGCCGTAGAACTGGCGGCCCAGGGTCTGGGTCGGATTGAGGGTGTTATAGTCCGCGATGGTCGGCGTGGTGGTGAGACCGCCGCCGATGCCTGGGTTCAAGTTGTTGGTGAAGCTGAGGTCCTGTCTTCCGACTCCGGTCTTGAGAGGAGAGCCAAGGTTGAGTGAGCCGTCGGCTAGCGTACGGCAGTTGACGTTTTCCTGCAGGCCGATGCTCGCGCAGGTCTGGTTGATGATGCTGGATGCGACTACGCCGGCACCTGGGAAGGTGAGGAACTTCTGCGCAATAGGACCGCCCTGTGAGGCTAAGGCGTCGAACTGCGGGGTCTCGTACCAGCCGGTGCTGGAGACCTGCGTGTTGTCGGGGGTCGTCTCGTAGGCAAAGAAGGCGAACAGCTTGTCCTTGAGGATGGGACCGCCGAGCGAGCCGCCATACTGATTGGAACGGGTGGTGTCCCGCAGCAGACCACGCGATGCGGGCGTGAATGGCTGGCCGGCAACCGGAGCGGCCAGGGATCCGGACCCGTTGTAGCGCTGATAAGCATTGAGACCCGGGCGGTTGGCGCGGAAGAAGAGGCTACCGTGGAGCTGGTTGGTACCGGTCTTGGATGTGATCTGGATCTGCGCGCCGGAGAAGCGGCCATCCTCGGCGTCATACTGGTTGGACGCGATCTTAACGTTGCCTACGGAGTCTTCGGTGGGGGTAATGATCGATGTACCACCCCAGACGGCGGAGGAGGTACTGATGCCGTCGATCTGGATGCTGTTGCTCTCATACTGGCCGCCGTTTGAGTTGGCCTGCGGACCGTTTTCAGTCTGAAATATGCCGGTGCCGCTGCCGCCTGGACCTTGCGTGCCGGGCAGGTTGTTGGTGCCGCCTGCTGCTGCTTGCGAGCCGTCCCCGAAGACGCCAGGCGCAAGCTGGGTAAGGGTAAATACGTCGCGACCGGCGGAGGGCAGGTGCTGAATCTGGTTGGCGTCGATGCTGCCGGAGATCGAGGCGGTCTCGGTATCGAGCGCGGAGACGGTGTCTGCGTTGACGTCGACCGTAGTGCTGCTCGTGCCGATAGCGAGCTTGATGTCGACCGAGTTGGCCTGCTCCGGATTCAGCGTGTAATTCTGGATTGTCTGTGGTTGGAATCCTGCGGCGCTGGCGGTGAGAGTGTAGTGGTCGGGCGCGAGCGCGTTGAAATTAAAAACGCCGCCGGAGTTGGAGGTGGCAGTCTGGGTGCGGTTGGTGTCGGTGTCGACAAGGGTAAGGGTTGCGCCGGGCACGACGGCTCCTTGGGGGTCGGTGACGGTGCCCTGGATGGAGGCGCGGAACTGGGCGTGCGCGGATGCGGCGCAGACGGTTGCGGCAACAAAGGCAGCGCGCTGCGAGATGGTTCCGAAGCTGCGGTGCCGGGTGGATCTGGAGCGGTGCAGGTACGACATAAAGCCTCCTTGGGAACAAACGTCTGCCGGGTTGGATCCATAGGAGTCTGCGGACTGGTTTGTCCGGAAGTTCTGTTTACGCAAACGTTTGAGCCGCCCCAGACTATGCTCCCGGCAAGGATAGGCTGTCAAGTGTGCCGAACCAGGGAAGGTATGCAACACTCGGAGGGATGAGTGCTCCGGAGCAGGTTCAGCAGAAGCCTAGGCGAAGCGGTGGGCGGGAGCCGGTGTCGCTGGCGACGCTGTCCTCGCATCTGGGGCTGTCGCAGGCAGCGATCTCGCGGGTGCTGAACCGGGTTCCGGCGGCGCAGTCGATTCCCGCGGTAACGCAGGAGCGCATCTTCGCGGCGGCCAAGCACTTCAACTACCGGCCGAATGTATTGGCGCGGTCGCTGCGGCGAGGGCATTCGATGACCATCGGGGTGCTGGTGCCGGAGATCTCCGAGGGCTACGCAACGCTGGTGTTGGCTGGGCTCGAACAGGGGTTGCTGCGGGCAGGGTACGTTTTTTTTCTGTGCAGTCACCATCACCATGCGGAGGTGGTGGAGCGGGCGCAGATGCAGCTGATGGAACGCGCGGTGGATGGCCTGGTGGCGATCGATACGACACTGGTGCATCCCGGGCTGCTGCCGACGGTGACGGTCTCCTGCCCGGACAAGCTGGGGAGCGCGACGGACATTACGCTTGACCAGAGGCTGGGTGCGCGGATGGCGATCGAGCACCTGTACCGGCTGGGGCATCGGGAGATTGCGGTCATCCGGGGGCAGGCGTTCAGCTCGGATACCGAGCCGCGCTGGCGGGCGATCGAGGAAGCGGCGGAGGAGTTTGGGCTACGGCTGGACCCCAGGCTGGTGACCCAACTGGAAGGGGACGCGCCGACCCATGAGCCGGGGTATCTGGCGACCGAGCGGCTGCTGCGCGCGGGGGTGAAGTTTACCGCGCTGTTTGCATTCAACGATGTGTCGGCGATCGGGGCGATACGGGCGCTGCGGGAAGCGGGGCTGCAGGTGCCCGGAGATGTTTCCGTGGTGGGTTTTGATGATGTGCAGTCCGCGGCGTTTCAGAATCCGGCGCTGACCACGGTGCGTCAGCCGCTGTATGCGATGGGCACCCTGGCAGCAGAGGCGATGGTGAAGACGATTACGACGCCGGGGCTGGTTCCCGAGCCGCTGGTCGTAAGACCGGAGCTGGTGGTGCGGGAGTCGACGGCGGCCGTTCGCCTGGCAGATTATTCGTCTTTGTCGGGCTGAAGGCCGATCGCTAGCTGCATGGGCCGGATCTCTGGGTTGCTCATAAAGTTTTTCCAGAGCAGGCCCGTGCGGCCGTTCTCGATCATGACCGTCTGCGGGGCCTGGTTGAGGCCCATGGTGATGCCGGAGTACCAGTTCTTGCTTTCGTTGAAGGAGTCGCGGAAGCCGTAGATATCCCAGAGCTGCGCGCCCAGGTCGCGGTACCAGTGCTTGAGTGCGGCGAGCGAAGCCTGAGGGGTGTAGGCGTAGGCACTGATGGCTCCGGTCGGGGCAATGGTGCCGTCATCTTCAACGAAGGGCTTGTATTCGTGGTAGCGGTCGTTGGGTCCGTCGACGGCAGTGAGGCCCCAGCTTTCCGAGCTGTAGCCCTTGAACTTACCAGGGTTGGCTTGGGAGTAGGCCTGGCTGACCAGTGACTCGTTGCGGTTGTTGCGGAAGTAGTTCGTATATTTGTCGCGAAAGCCGCGAGGGTCGTAGCCCAGGAAGGAGTACTGGGTGAAGAAGAGCGGACCGGGAGAACCGGGGACATAGCCTTGTTCGAGCGGGATGCCGAAGTAGGTTTGGTGAAGGCCGTAGCCGGTGCCGTCGCGCGTGTAGCCGGTCGAGTAAAGGCTGGGCGGAACGGGGTGTGAGGGCGAGGCAATGGCGAGCAGGTAGGTGATCATGACTTCATTCCAGCCCTCAAGCCGGTTGGCGATATGGAACGCATAGTTGGGCGACCAGTGCCAGTAGAGGGCGTCGCGATGGGGCGTAGCGCGGAACCAGTCCCACTCGACTCCCTGCCAGAGCGCGGTAATGCGGGTGCGAAGCTCGCGCTCGGCGGGGGTGTCGGCGCTGAAGTATTGCCGGGCGGTGAGCAGGCCTTCCATCAGGAACGAGGTTTCAACGAGGTCGGCGCCATCGTCCACGATGCCGAAGAGGGCGACGGCGTGGCCGGTCGAGCCGTCGATGAAGTGTGGCCAGACGCCGTGGAAGCGATCGGCGTGCTCGAGAAAGCGGGTGATCTGGAGCATGCGGTTGACGCCCTGCTCGCGCGAGATGAAGCGGCGGTCGACGGCGACGATCGAGGCCATGATGCCGAAGCCGGAGGCTCCGGTGGCGATGAGGTGGTCGGGGCCGGGCTGGGACTCGAGCGCCATGCCGGAGTTCGACTCGGCGGCGTCCCAGTAGTAGCGAAAGCTCGCCTCTTCCACCATGGAAAGGAGCTCGTCGTCGGTCATGGGATGGGTCTGAGCAGAGGCGGGCGCAGTGCGAGGCGACTCGGCGAGCGAGAAGGTGCGGGCGGAGACCTGGTAGCTGGCGGAGGCGTGCGGGTCGCCAAGATAGTCCGAGTAGCGATCGACGCCAAAGCGTTGGACGCCGACGGGCTGGTAAGGGCCGTGATTGAGGGAGCGGTAGATGACGTATTGGACGACCGAAGCATCGCGAGGGGCGCTCCAGGAAAGGTCTACGTGGCGTTCGAAGCCACGGGCTTGGAGAGCGGTAGGCGGCTCGGGCGGGTGACTCGGCGCGGAATCGTTCTCAATGCGGAGGTCGTCCAGATAGAGAGTGTGGGGATGGTTGTCGGGGGCGCCCTGAAGAAAGAGGATGGTGCTGAGGCGGTGCGGCGCGAAGGGGAGGAGCGAGGTGCTCTTCAGCGCGGTGAGAGGGATTTTGACGCGGGTCCAGCGATGGGCAGGGAGCGTGGCAAGGAAGTTGCCGAGAGGAATGGGGGCAGTGTCTCCGTTGTCGAGGTCGGCGAAGGCGATGCGGGGAAGCTGGGCGGCGGCGAGGGTTTCGGGGCTCCAGAGCCAGAGGAAGAGCGAGTCGCCGTCCCAGGCGATGGTGCGGTTGCGGAACTGGTAGACGCGGAGCTCGGCATCCCAGCCGCCTAAGAAAGCGGAGTTCCAGGTCAGCTCGAGCGCGTTTGGGCCGCTGATAGATTGAGCGGTTTCTACGGGAAGCTTCCCGTCGACCAGCTTAAGTGTGCTGGGGGCGGAAGCCGAGCCGCGGCTGTAAGGGTAGGAGTCAGCGGAAAGGCTGTTGTCGAAGAACACTTCCTGCGAGTAGTGCTGGTCGGCGCGCGCGGCGACGGTGAGGCAGAGGAGCAGCAGCAGGAGTGCGTGTTTCGGTGGAACGGACTTAGCGGAGCTTTGTGGCACAGTGAACCCTCTTGCGGACGTGGGACAGTGTAGCTTAGAGCGCGCGGGTGCAGGGTGAGGCAGCAGACAAGGGCAACGGCAAAAGCAGATCCCTGACGGGATGACAACAAAGGATCAACGATGGAGCGAGCAACGGAAATGGCGAAGCGGCAGAACAAACGCAGATTCCCTTTCGGGAATGACAAAGAAAGAGGG
>CAXUEE010000132.1:9358-10654 GCA_964249905.1 uncultured Acidobacteriaceae bacterium | reverse complement strand
ATCAGGTTCCCCGCCGCGTCGTACGCGAAGCCGCTCATCTGGTTCGCGGCCGTGTAGCTGATGCTCGGCCCAGGGGTTTGCGCGGTGCGATTGCCGTACCTGTCGTAGGTGTAGGTATAAGCGCTCGCGCCGCCGATACTGGTCGAGGTGAGCCGGTTGAACTCATCGTAGCCATAGCTGTAGCTGGTGTTCGCATAGTTGTCGGCCATGCCGGTTGCCCGTACCCCTTTCCAGGTAACCGAGCTCCCATCGAGCAGGGTGCCGCCTGTGCAGTTCGGGCTCGTGGTTCCGCCCGCGCACACCCACCTGCCGTTGAGCCGGCCCAGGCCATCGTAGCCCTGCACCGTGGTGAGACCGTTGCCCAGGGTGTAGTTCGTCGGGCCAAAGGGGCCGTACTGCACATTGGAAAGAAGCGTCCCGGGATTTTGCGTGTTGTTGGTCGAGCTGACAGCACCCTGAAGCTGGTTGGCGACGGTGTAGCTGTAGCTGGTTTCGACGCCGTTGCCGTCGGTGGAGCTGAGCATGTTGCCGGCTTTGTCGTAGGTGTAATACATCCAGTCGGTCGAGCTGCCGCAGGTCGTCGGTCGGCAGGTGCCCAGGGTCACCACCCGGCCCACAGGATCGTAGCCGAACGCCTCACCCCAGGACGGGGTGTTGTTTTGCCCGGAGGCCTGCCGCGTCAGCCGGCCTTTGCTCGCGCCCAGGCTGACGTTGGTGACGCCCCAGGCGACGGTCTGGTCATAGAAAAACAGCTTCTGCGGTGTGCCGTCGCTGTAGGTCGTCGAAAGCGGCCGGTTGAGTACGTCGTACTGCGTCGTGGTTGTGGTGGTCGTCCCTGCGCTGGTTTGGTTGGCCTGTGGGCGCGTCCGGGTAACGACCGCGCCTGTGCTGTTGTTCGAGTAGGCATAGGTGGTCACGCCACGCTCCGGCTCGGAGCTGTAGATCGGCCGGCCGAGCCAGTCGGACTGAAACACGCGGCTTTGGCTACCCTGGGCAACCGTGGTCGTGTGGCTCGGGAGGTTATACGTGTACGCCGTGACGTAGCCTGTTCCCGCGATGTCGGTTCCGCAAGCCACTGGGCTCTGGCCGGCCAGCGTGTTCGAGGAGATTTCGCACACGATCGAGGCGCGGCCCAGACCGTCTGACTGTGTGATGCGGCTGACGCCGTTCTCATCGCGCATAAAGTTCTTGTGGTCCCAGCCATAGCCGGGCGCCAGCGCGTCGACCGCCACGTTGGCCGGCACGGTGCGCGGGTTGCCGGAGTGAAAGCGGATGTGGTTCGCTTTCCAGGGCCGC
>CAXUEE010000132.1:0-9348 GCA_964249905.1 uncultured Acidobacteriaceae bacterium | reverse complement strand
ATCGGTCGACCGCGGGGCGCGACCTGTGTAGCTGAAGCTCCGCTGCGTTCCGTCGCCATGCGTAACCAATGTCCGCCGTCCAAGGACGTCGTAGCTGATGCTGTCACCCGCGCCGGAGCACACAGGCGCGGCGGTCAGCGAGGTACTCTGGTAGGCGTAGGACTGAAACGAGACATTCCCATCACCGTCATAGCAGGTATCCGCCATGTTCCACTGGTTCGAGCCGGTGCTCACGGCAACGCGCATCGTCCGGCCGTAGGCATCGAGCAGCGTCTCGGTATCGGTCGTTTGCGAGCCGCTCTGCAGCACGCGCGTGCTGATGTCGGTCGGGGTGTAGCTCCGGTTCGTGCGTCCACCATCCGGCGAATCCATCTCCGTCAGCCGAAAGAGCGCGTCATAGCTGCTGAAGGAGGTCGTTTGGCCGTTCACGTCTGTTTGCGAGGTTGGGAGTCCGGTGTTCGCTGTGTCGAAGCCGGCCTGCTCCTGCATGGCCACGCCGCTGGAAGGCGTTGGCAGCACGGTTCCCGTGGCGTAGGTAAACGTACTGTCGTACGAGTACGTGCTCTTCCCGTCGATCGGGTCCGTGCTCGACAGAAGGGATCCCGTGTCCTCGTACGTCAAGGTCGTCGTGAGAGTCGTGCTTGCATTTGAGGACACCGTAACGGAGGTTAGATTGCCGCGCGGACCGCTCGCCGCGACGTGCGAGGGTATCCCCGAGCTGGCGGTTGGCGTGGTTTGATCGTAGGCGTACCCGATCTGCGTCGCCGTCGTCCCGCCGACGCTTACTATGTCCGACGAGAGGAGAGTCGCCGGAGCAGTACTGCCTCCGTAGGCAAGGGTTTCTGTGGAGAGAATCGACCCTCGATCGTCGGTTCCATTGTTCTGCGCGGTGCCGTAATCGTGGGTATCGATCTCGGTGACCTCGCCGTAGCTGTTGTACTTGGTCGTAGTGCCGTCTTCCTCGCTGTCCGACAGCGTCTGGTACGTATCGACCTGTGTGATGGGCAGCGTGATCCCCGTGCTGAGGCACTGTGCACCTGACGCGTTGTAGCACGTTTGCTGCGAAAGCTGATGTGGACCCGAGTTTGATCCGTTCCAGGCATTATGGTTCACCTCATACAGCAGGCCGAGCGGAACCGGGGCCGGCGAGCTGCTCGCCGCTACAGGAACTATGAAATCGTAGTCGAGGCTGTTGCCCAACGCATTGGTCACTGCGGTGTGACTTGAGCCGGAGCCATTGGTATTGGACCTTACGTAGCTGGCCGTTGTGCTAGAGCCGTTGCTAGTAGCGGTGCGCTGCAGGCCCCAGTTGGATCCGTCTACACAGTTGATCCCGTTGTTTGTTCCGGTGTACGCGTACTGTATGACCCCGCCCGTGGGCAAGGTGACAGACGCAAGTCTGCCAGTCACCGAGCCAGAATGGCCTGGTGTAGCTTCATAGCCAAATTGGTAGAAGCTGCCATCAGGGTAGGTGATGCGGTCGACCAGAGATGTGCTAGTAGGGCCATACTCACCCACGCTGCTACAGCCGAATGAGGTCTGGACCGTGTAGGTCTTGTAGGTCATCGAGACTGCTCGTGCTGTTCCTGAAGTGTCCTTGTAGGTAAAGGTATGCGCGTTCGGGGCTGATCCGGCCACCTGCAGAACCACCTGCCCTGTGGTGTCAGTGAAGTTGCCGCTTCCGTCTATCGAAACTTCGTTCCCGTTGCTATCGATCAAGCTTGCTGCCCCGCTTTGAGCAAGGGACGGAGCGGCAATAGTTTGCCCGCTCCTTGTAGTGATCGTGGCTTGAGAAAAGTTCGTGACGTTGAGCGTGTAACCAGAACCATCTACAGCTAAGCTGCTAAAAGTCTCATTCCGAGGTGTAGCATTTTTACACCCATCGTAGTCCACTGATTCGCCATAGAAAGGGTGCGAGACTCCGAATGCGTCATGGTAGACCCAGTTGCTCCAGGTTATTATATTGCAAGCGCCACCCGAGTTACCCGGACCGTCATAAGGTTCAAAATCCGAATCGTAGCTATACGTGATGTAACCCGTCGATACTTCCGTATCGCCACGCCAGCCGAAATTTAGGACAGGTGTCCACGCGAGAACTCCATTCACGCTGGCTGGGTACCATACGTAGCTGTCATAACTCAGATTGTAATAAAAGGGCAGGCCTCTGCCCGCCTTGTTTAGAACAGGAAGGCTAAGGTGAACATTAAGATTTCCAACGTTAATGGTGTCGACGCCTTTGCTGTCAAACGCGCCAAACGTGTAGACGCCTGAGGCAACCTGGCCTGCTGCTGCATGAAGTACAGTAAGGATGAGAAAAAAGCAGAGCGCGATCCTGCGAGTCATGGCATCACCTAAACGTGCTGAGGTCAATTAATCTGCGTAGAAGTGACTGTGATCGAAGCTAGAAGCGCGCCATTGACGTACTTTTCGATAAGATATGGAACTTGTACGCCGTTGACCTGTTGATAGTTACTGAAGTGGATCTCAATCGGGATGAGAGCTGCCGAGCCGTCATCCGGGTGTACTGAATAGCGGAGCACAGCTGGAAGAAAGCTACTAGGATCAAGTCCAATATCAGTGGTACTGTCCGTCATCAGACGCATGGTGAGAGAAGACTCGAGAGCTGACAGTACGAGCTGGCTTTGCAGGTGACGGTAAGTGCCACTCCCGACTTCACCGGTACCAAGATCTACAATACCGATACCGCTAAGAAGCGACGTTGGCTGAAGTGAAATCGCGGGATAAAACCAAGCAGTTGGTCTCCAACAACTTAGACCATTCGCCGTGTGGGTTGATTGTCCTGGAACCGATAGGGTGCAGGCACTGAGCGGGCCAGCCTCTACAACGTCTTTATGCTCGCCGCTCTTTGCCAGGATGAAGTCGCTAACGACATTCCCTGTAACATCTGCGGTCAGACTGACTTGGCCGGAATCTTGGGAACTGCCCACAGTCCAGACAACCTGCCCAGAAAGGACGATCTTTTGAATAGGAAGGTTGCCGAACATGACATGCTGAAGCTCAGCAAGAGCTGCACCTGCATTGGTTTGTGCTGAGAGGGGCAAGCATGCAATGAGGAAGGTCAGCGTACCACCGAGCAAGATACGTGAAAATAAGCCTAGGTGCATGTGATCTCCGGAAGCAATGTCTATGGATGGTGCTTATAATCAGCAAGCGACCCATTCCCACCTTGGCCGCAGCTAGTTCTGTTACACTAGCGCTGTCAAGCAGTATGCTTAGTTAAAAGGCGCAGATAGATAGTGCACCATCACGCGCGATGTCTTGCGGCATAACGGTTCCGTGGCTGCAGGGACGGCGTATAAGGGGCGTAGTGTGCGGCGAGTTACTCGCACCATTCATGAGTGTCTGGCGAAGGCGGGAATGCTTGATGCGAATGGTGAGACCTAAACTACCTTTTAGAAGGGTCCTCCTGTGTTGTCAGGTAGCGTAGCCAAAACTCTCTGTACTGGCAAGCACTTTCGAAAACTTTGTAAGAACTCTCAGTCGAGTTGTCACCAAGAAGAGTAGGGAGTTCCATCGAGCGCCAAGCCAGGCGCTCTGCTATAAACGTCAAAAACATTCTGGCCGCCGAAAGAAGTGCTGTCCGGGTCGTCCTGCACGGAGCGCTCGCCCCATTCCGCTTTTCCGGTCATCGGGTCTGTGGGGATTCTGCGAAGAAATCGCATCTTCTTGCCTTGCACGTCAACGCCGTTAACCAGGGTGTCAAGATCGGGTGGGTAGTTGTAGCTGTCGACCTTGCTAAGAAAGGCTCCGCGGTCGGCAGCATCCTTGTAGCGATCAATCGCAGCGCGCATTGCCCACAGTTCTTGGCGCAGCGCCCGCTCCTTTTCACGCTTACTCTCGATGCGCACCATCGGCAAGGCAGCAGTGGCGAGGATCGCCAAAATAGCCACCGTGACAATCAGTTCCACAAGGGTGACCCCTGATTCGCCCCGCGTCTCTTTAACTTGTGATCGAAAACGAATGTTCGCAGTTTCAGACACCGAAACATCTTTGCATGGAATGCGTTCGTTTGCGCGGGAAAACCGGTTCGCCGCCGAGGCAAAATGATCCCTTTGCAAGTCTTGGGTAGATAAAGCTAAAAGGAGGAAGCGAGAGTTCGAGGTTAAAGCATATTCCTTCACGGCTCTAAACTCGAACGCTGGATCTCAAGTGTTCTATAAGCCCCAAAGTGTTCAAGGGGAAGCTGCCTTGACCAATGGGTAAACGTCACCAACTGCACCGCGAGCGTGAAT
The DNA here is from genome assembly GCA_964249905.1 of uncultured Acidobacteriaceae bacterium. Lineage (GTDB taxonomy): Bacteria > Acidobacteriota > Terriglobia > Terriglobales > Acidobacteriaceae > Edaphobacter. The sequence goes on along the minus strand of CAXUEE010000132.1, from coordinate 5,095 downwards.
GTAGGCAACTTATCAACGATCAGTGCTGCAAGGCATCTGACAAAGTAGAAGTATCACTGCAGTCCTTCTCGGTAGCACCCTTCATGTGTCACATCTCTATGCTGTCGTTGATTGTGAGGGTGACTACCTGCTCGGAGCCAAGACAGCATTTTTCATCTGAGTCGATGAGTGACCGAGCAGGAATTCAGTCTGCTTGCAGTCGTCACTGGCTTTGCGGCAGGACCTTCTACAGGCGCGGCGAAGGTCGTGCGGGCGCGAAGCCATAACGTGCGGTGACTAATTAGCGCAGCAGCTAAACCGCATCGGACCGACTCTGTGCTCGTCCCGAGAAACACGGCCGTCGTTCCCATCTTCCCGAACACCTATTCTCAATACCCTTAACGCATGTGCAATCTATCAGGCACTCACAGCTTTTTTGAGCTGGAACGGCACGGCTGCCGCTGCCGCTCCTGATGTCAGGGAGGATCCAGCCGCCTTCCATATCTGAACAACGTGATGACGTGATACTGAGTGCGGCCAGTTTCGCGCACCGAAGCTGGCCGCAGATGAACAAAAGCGTAGACTCAGCTACCCGCGGTTGCCGATCAGGGGCGATCGGTCCGGTACTCATAATTCGGACAGCTCCTTTACGCCGCCACCGCCCCTTGGGCCGCCTCACGGTTCACCGTCTCCTGCCCGATCCGCGTCAGCTTTTCATCGCCGCCCTTGCTGTCCTCCAGGTTGTTTTCAAGCTCCTCCACAGCGTTCTCCTTACCGATCAGCCCCGCATAGTCCCGAAGCGATCCATACGCCGCTACCCGGTACATCTGCTGCTGGTTCGCCGCCACAATCAGGGCCGCGTCCCGCACCGCACCCCGGTCCGTATTCGCAATCATGTTTTCAACTTCGGCGATCATCGCCTTCGCGATATGGTTTTCGTTCTGCTCCGGCTGCTGGCCTATATTGGCAAATGCCTGCTGCACCCGCTCCGCGTACTGCTTGCCCTTGGTCGCGCTCTTGCTAAAAGCTTCTTTTAGCTCGGTGTTCTGCGAGGCTTCGGCCATCTTCAGCGCCTCCTGAGAAATCTTCTGTTCAAAATCGTGAACATACGTAAGCCCGGTGTAGAGCAGATCCGCAACGCTTTGCATTTTCATGGGGAAATTACCTCTCCTGGTGGTTTTGGTCCGCGATATATATCGTTTCAAGTTACCCATTGCCGGCCAGCATCAAAAGTTGCTCCCGGTGCGGCAGGCATGTGTCTACTTCGTAAGGTGTCAGCCGCTCGCCATAAGTTGTCGGCCCCTCATGTTGCTTTTTTGATCAGGCTCGAACAAAGCTGCAGCAATTGATGGCATGCGAGGCAACGTGTCGGCCCGGTCTACATGACCACTTAGAGTTGAGTCTATTTGCATCAGCGGCCACTCGTTACGCGAATCAGGCTCGAGTAACACTGAGTCCCATGTCTGCATAGGGGGCGACCAGAGTGTCACTAACGCTTCTCTCGGTAATAATGTCTGTAATCTCGGTCAGATCGATAACCAGATACGGTGAAGCCGCATTCAGTTTCTCTGTGGAAGCAAGCACATAAGTATCGGCGGTCGCACGGCTCAAAGCCCGTTTGATCCCTGCCTCTTCAAAGTCACCCGTTGTCAACCCGGTCTGCGGATGGACTCCGGTAACCCCCATGAAGAACGTGTCGGCTCGCACCTTGCCGATAGCTTCAAGGCAGGATGCGCCTACCGCGACAACGGAATGTCTGAACAAACGGCCCCCGATCAGGATTCTCTATCCCATCGCAGATAGGCTCCTGTCCGCTGTGATGGCGTTCTTCGCTTGCCGGGCGCTTCCAAGGGCGCGGATGAGGATGTCAGGCTGGCGCACAAACGTGGGCTTCATGTCTGATACAGCATCAACGACGTGCCGGCATGCCGAGCATGACACTCGTGGGTTCTCGCGAAACGTCTCCATTGTAAGCAGAAGCAGCATCGACGGAAATTCAAACCGACCCCGCTGCCCACGGCTCTGCCCTGCCAAAACCGGGACCGCCCCGCGTACAATAGGGTTTGCGCTTGCAGGCCGCCGCCCTATCGACAGCAGCCGCGTGAGATGCCGAGACTGATTCTTGATGACCCTGCGCGCCACCTCATTTCGCTTCCCCTTGCTCGCCGTAGCCACGCTCGTCCTGGCTGCGTTTGCCCTCACCCCGCGCGCCAGCCACGCGCAAGCCGTCTCTTCGGTCAGCAAGAACGCCGCCGCAGCCGCGCCCGTTTCGCCCTTTCATGGCGATGTCGTCGAAGACATCATCGCCCGCGTCAACGACCAGGTCATCTCTACCTCCGACTACACGCGCGCCGAGGGCGAGCTGGAGCAGCAGGCCAGCCAGCGCAACATGAGCCCCGCGGACCTCGAAGACCAGAAGCGCCAGCTTCTGCGCGACCTCGTCGACAATCAGCTTCTGCTCTCCAAAGGCAAACAGCTCGGCATTACCGGTGAGGCCGAAACCGTCCGCCAGCTCGATGAACTGCGCAAGCAGAACAATCTCGACTCCATGGAAGCTCTCGAAAAGGCCGCCGAGCAGCAGGGCGTCTCCTTTGCCGACTTCAAACAGAGCATCCAGAACCGTGTCATCACCTCGCAGGTCATCCGCGATGAGGTCGGCCGCCGCATCACTATCCTGCCCGGCGACGAGCGTCAGTATTACCAGGACCACCCCGACCAGTTCACTACCCCCGAGCAGGTCAAGCTTTCTGAAATCCTTGTTCCCACCGCCGATGCTGACAATACCGCGGAAATCGGCAAGGCTCAGGCCAAGGCCGACGAGCTCGAAGCCCAGTTGAAGGCCGGCAAGGATTTTGCCGAGCTCGCCAAGGCCAGCTCCGGCGGCTCGACCGCCGCGCAGGGCGGCGCGCTGGGTGACTATAAGCGCGGTCAGCTGGCCAAGGTTCTCGAAGATGACACCTTCTCCCTGAAGCCCGGGGAATATACTGCTCCCATCCGCACCAAGCAGGGCTTCGTCATCCTCAAGGTCGACGCCCACACCCCGTCTGGCTTGCAGCCCTTTGATCAGGTGCAGGGCCAGGTCGAGGACGCGCTTGGCATGCAGAAGATGCAGCCCGCCCTCCGCACCTATCTCACCCGTCTCCGTGAGGAGGCCTACATCGACATCAAGCCCGGCTATGTCGATACCGGCTCTAGCAAAAACGAAACCCGCCCCATCTTCAGCGCCTACCAGCCGCCCGCGCCCAAGAAAAAGAAGAAGGCTGTTCAGCGGACCCGCTTCAGCGGTCGCGGCCGCAACGGCTCCGGTACGCAGATAGCTCGCAAAACCGCTCCAGCCGCCCCGGCGCCCCCGGCCGGCGTTCCCTCGCTCGCTGATGTTCCCGGCGGCAGCAGTGCGGCTGCCACGCCGCCGGCTGGTTCTGCTCCCGCCGTAGCCGCGACGCAAACTCCCGCCACCGCCACGGCAGCCGAGACTACCCCGGCCAAGACCACTGCCGTTACTCAAAAGCCCGGCAAGCGCGAGAAGGTTCGTTTCGGCCAGGCTCCGCGGGAAGCCCTCCCCGCAGCCGACACCCGCACGGAAGATGCCGGCGCATCCTCCGCGAATGGCAATGGCTCTAACGCCGAAACCGCTATCGCCCAGAATGATTCGGGCGCTGGCAACGTCGCCGGCGATGTTCGCTATGCGAATGGCGCAAGCGCCACCGAAGACCAGACGACGGAGAAAAAAGGCAAGACCCGCTTTTCTCAGCGGGCTACCCTCACCAAAGCCGCCAAGGCCGACAAGAAGGCTAAGGCAAAGGCTGATCCCTACGCTCCACCCGCACCCGACGCGCAGGAGATTGCCGACAAGAGCACGCAGGACCGGCCGCTTGGCCTCGAAGGCGACACTTCAAGGAAGGCGCCCAAGCCTAAGCCGACCGGCAAAACCCGCTACTCCGACGAAGCCGGCAAGAAGGATGACACGCCAACACCCGTCACCGGCCCGGATGCCAACGCTCCCGCGACCCCGGTCGCTCTATCCGGCCAGACCACTCCGTACCACGAGCCTTCACCCCAGGCGCCTCCGGGCAGCGACGCCCCCGTGACCACGCAGAGCACGCCCACCGGCTCCGGCGACCCGCTCGGCCCCACGGTCCCGGCTGCTCAACCGCCGGCGCAATCCAACCAGCCTCCGCAACGCTGGTAGTGCCTACTCAGCCCTGGGCTCTGCGACAATCCTGTGTGTGTGGGGGCGTCCCGCAAGGGAACTCCCCCGTAGATGCTGGCCTGTCGATATCATCAGGAGGACTGCTGTAACCCATGCCGGCCACGACCAAAACCCTCCTGATCGCGGATCTCACGGCCAAGGAAAACCAGTGTGTCACCGGTTTTTTCGCAGCCAGCAACCGCCAGCTCCGCACCAAAGCTGACGGCTCCTCCTATCTCTCGCTCACCCTCGCCGACGCCTCCGGCCAGATGGAAGGCCGCGGGTGGGAGAGCAAGGACGCCGGCGAGTTCCACTCCGGCGACATCGTCAAGCTCCGCGCCACGGTCTGCCGCTACCAGGAGAAGCTCCAGCTCAAAATCGACAAGCTCCGCCGCGCCGACCCTATCACCGACGCCGGCGAGTACGACTTAGGCGACTTCGTCCCCAAAACCGCCTGCGACATCGATGCCCTGTGGCGAAAGCTGACCGGCTACGTCGCCAGCTTCACCGATCCTCACCTGCAAACCCTGCTGCAACTCTTCCTCGCCGACCCTGCCATCGCCGCGGCTCTTCGCGAAGCCCCCGCCGCCAAGGCCTCCTTGAGCACATCACCGCCCTGCTCGACCTTTGCGAGCTCGCCGCCGCCCATTACAACGCCGCCGGCGACCGCATCATCCACCGCGACCTCCTGCTCGCGGGCGCCATCCTCCACGATATCGGCAAGCTCCACGAACTGCGCTGGGGAACCGGCTTCTCCTACTCGATCGAGGGCCAGCTGCTCGGCCATATCTCCATCGGCTCCGCCATGATCGACCGAAAGCTCGCCGAGCTCCCCAGCTTCCCGCCCCGGCTGCGCACCCTTCTGCTTCACCTCGTCCTGTCCCACCACGGCCGCCTTGAGTTTGGCTCCCCCAAGCTCCCTATGAC
>CAXUEE010000131.1:8574-10671 GCA_964249905.1 uncultured Acidobacteriaceae bacterium | reverse complement strand
CACCAGTACCCCGTTCACCTTCGCCCTCAGCGCGAATCGCTCGTTCGCCCGGGTCACAAACCGCACCACCACATCCACTCCCGATGCCGCCGGCCGCAACTCCACCGTAGGCTTGGCGCCAAACTGTCCCACACCGATATCTTTCGCGACCCGCTGCCACTCCAACTCGGCCTGCGCGGTGTCGCTGGCTGTCTCCTGATCGACCGCCGCCTGAACCTCCTTGATCAGCTCGTAGGCGTTGGCCGTCGCGGGCACATTCACGCTAAGCTCGTCCCACATCCATTGCCCGTTGGTCGAAAAGTTGAAGAACTGTCCCTTCAGCGCGAAGCTGTTCGAGAAGCTCATCCGCCGCCCGGTTGGATGCCCCTTGGTCGTCCAGTTACCGGTCTCAAGCAGCACGGTCCGAAACAGGCTGATCTCCGCCACCTCACCCGCGACCGAGTTGATCTCAACCCAGTCGCCCACGCGGATCCCATGCCGCCCCATCAACGAAAACCAGCCGAAGAACGCCAGGATAAAGTCCTGGAACACCACCGTGACCGCAGCCGTCGCCAAGCCCAGAATCGTCGGCATCTGCTGCGGCGTGCCAAACACCACCAGGCCCACCGCGAGCAGCGCCGAGACCTCCACCGCCAGCGTGACGATCGTCTCCATCGTGCGACGTTCCCGTGCCTCGGACACCATGCGCCGCACCGCCATGCGCGCAAGCGTCACCGCTACGGCCGCGATCAGCACGATCAGCGCAACCCAGGCGAACGACTGCAGCAGCAGATAGCCCACAATGTGGTGCTGCATCCAGACCTGCGCCTGCCACCGGCCATAGATTGAAGCAAGCTGCTGATCGGTCGCGACCCGATCGTCCAGCGTACTCATCACCACCCGCCTGGCTGCGAGCGACTTCAGCAGCTTCACCCGGTCGGTGCCGGCTGTTCCCGAACCCGCGGCAGCCGCGCTCGCACCATCCTTGTCAAGTCGATTGTGCTGCGCGTCCAGTTCCGCCGCCTCGCTCTTCGCCGAAGCCTCCGCCTGCACCAGCAGCGCCACCCGATCCCTCTGCGCAAACCAGCCCTTCAGCCGCCCGGCGAGTGTGCCAAATTCGCGCACCGCCGCCACCGCCGTCTTCTTTTGACCTCCACCCTCGGGAGCCTGCTTCATCGCCGCCTCGCGGGCCGCAAGCTCCTGCTGGATCTCTCCCCGCTTATCTCCCGTAGCTCGTGCCAGGTCGCCCTGAGCATCCGCGAGCTCATCCTGATCGAGGCCCAGCTGCGCGCGCGCTACATCCAGATCATCCCCACTCTGGGCGCCCACTTCCGCACTCGCACCGCCAGCAGCCGGTGCCGCTCCCGCCGGCTTGGCCGCACCCGCTAACGCATCCACCTGCGCCTGATCGGCCTTGACTGCCGCCTGCAGCTGAGTCACCTTCGCCGCCAGACCTGCCGCCGCACCCTTCAACGGCTTCTGCTGCAGCTCAGCCACCTTCAACGCCATCGCAAACGCCTGGTCGACCTCATGCCCCGCCAGCCGCTCCGCATCCCGGCCAAAGGATTGCTCCTCCGCCGACACCGCCATCCCGTTCAGCGTCTGGGCCGTCTGGTACGGTCTCTGGTCGACCAACCCGCTGCCACCCGTCTGCCCCCGCTTCAAAAAGGCAAGCTGCTCCACCGCTCCGCGATCCACAAACAGCAGCACCAGCAACACCACCAGCACCACTGCCGGAACCATCACCCAAAGCCGTCGCAACTCCTTCATCCGTTCACCTCGTCCCTTCCACCCTATCGCTTTGCGCCTCCGCGTACGTTTTGTCGCGTTTGCCTGCCACAAAACTGAAGCACACCCGTTTCCGATAAAATTCAGCGTCTCCATCTAAAATGGAATAAGTTACGGCAAGTCAAAGGATTTCATGCAGATCGCCTCAGTCGGCACCGCCTTTCCCAAGTATCGCTACACGCAAACACAGATCGCCGAAACCCTCGTCGCACGCTGGGGAGACAAGCTCCCCGAGCCGCGGCTCCTTACCCGTCTCCACGCCAACTGCGGCGTCGATACCCGCTACACCGTGCTTCCGCTCGAGCGCTACCCCGAACTCCAGGGCTTCAA
>CAXUEE010000131.1:8024-8564 GCA_964249905.1 uncultured Acidobacteriaceae bacterium | reverse complement strand
GTCAACTCCTTCTCGCAGTACGGCTCCTACGGCCTCCAGGGCTTCAAGCAGACCAATGACGAGTGGATTACCGCTGCCGTCGAACTCGGCCAGACCGCCATCACCCGCGCCCTCGAGCCCCTCGGTCTCACGCCCGCCGACATCACCGCAATCTTCTTCGCGTCCGTCACTGGTATCGCCTCACCCACCATCGACGCCCGCCTGATCAACAAGATGCCATTCCCCACCCACATCAAGCGCACGCCCATCTTCGGTCTCGGCTGCGTTGCCGGAGCCGCAGGCATCGCGCGCGCCAGCGACTATCTCGCCGGCCATCCGAAAGAGATCGTCCTCCTCCTCTCGGTCGAGCTCTGCTCGCTCACCTGGCAGGATGACGACCAATCCATCGCCAACCTCATCTCCTGCGGCCTCTTCGGCGATGGTTGCGCCGCCGTGATCCTCGCCGGCGACGAGGCAAAGATCCCCACCCCGCCGGCCCATGCCCCCAAAATCCTGGCCACCCGCAGCACCTTCTACCGCCATACCGAACACGTCATGGGC
>CAXUEE010000131.1:7598-8014 GCA_964249905.1 uncultured Acidobacteriaceae bacterium | reverse complement strand
GACCTGGATCTTCCACTCCGGCGGCCCCAAGGTCCTCGAAGCCACCGAAAAGGCGCTTGAGCTCCCACCCGAAGCCCTCGCTCTCAGCTGGAAGTCGCTGCGTGAAGTAGGCAATCTCTCCGCTGCATCCGTCCTCTGCGTCCTTGAAGACACCCTCAAGAACCATCCCGGCGAACCCGGCACCTACTCGATCCTCGCTGCCATGGGACCCGCCTTTTGTCTCGAGCTCGTCCTCCTTCAGTGGTAGTCAGCGCCTTCCGGCGAAGCAGAAGTAGTCTTTGCCCTCACGGCAAGCCGTCCAGGACCCCACGAAGTGATGCGCGCCTCGCATCACGGCGAACCTGACCGGGGGCCGAAGCCCCGCTTCGGCCCCCCACCCGCCGCCGCGGCTATACGCCCTGGTTGCCCCTCCCGCG
>CAXUEE010000131.1:5871-7588 GCA_964249905.1 uncultured Acidobacteriaceae bacterium | reverse complement strand
ACTCCAAGTCCATCCCTCCCGAAACCATCACTCCCGCCACCACCTTCGACGAGCTCAACATCGATTCCCTCGACAAGATCAACCTCTCCTTCGAGGTCGAAGAGCTGTTCGCCATCGAAATTCCTGACGCCTCGCTCAACTCCCTCCGTACCGTGGGCGACGTGATCAACGGCGTGCACCGCCTCCAGGCCGAACAGCAAGCCTCCGCTTAGCTCCGACCCGCAATGCCAGGCCCCTTGTTCACTCCCGATCGGCGTTACCTCATCGTTCGCGGCCGTCTCTGGAGAACCACCAATCCGCATCTCGATCCCGCCACGCGCGACCAACTGGTCCATGACCTCATGTCCGCGCGCCGCGCCAAGGCAGCCGCCCTCCGCGCAGGAGACCCCGCCGCTCGCGAACTTGCCCGCCAGGCAGTCGACCGCGCTAAACACGCTCTCGGCGAGCGCGGACCAGTCTGGTGGACTGACGCCGCACCCGATCTCAATCGCCACCTGGTTAAGAACACACCTTACGCCGCCTGGTACGATGCCCTCCCCGGCAAGCCCGTACAGTAGCATGGCAGAGGGGGAAAACCAATCACATGAACCGCGTCGTCATCACGGGCCTGGGCTCGATCACCCCCATTGGCGCCACTCCCGAAGCCCTTTGGCAATCCCTCGAAGCCGGCCAGACCGGAATCGTCCCCTTCGCCGACCCGGACCCCAGCCTCAAGTTCAAGCAGGCCGGCCAGATCCCCGCACTCGATACCTCCAGCCTCAACTCGAATCAGCTCCAATCCGCTGAACGCTGCTCGCACCTCGCCCTGCTCACGGCGCGTCAGGCTGCGCGCGAATCCCAGCTTACCGGCCACCATCCGCCCGAGAAGATCGCCTTGATCCTCGGCTGTTCCACCAACGGCCGCCAGGCAGAAGAAGTCGAACTCGCGCGCGTCTACACGCAGGACGCTCGCGTCCATCCCTTGACCATTGCACGCTCCATGGCCTCAAACGGCGTCAGCCAGGTCGCGATCGACCAGCACATCACCGGCCCCGCCCTCACCATCTCGACCGCCTGCGCCAGCGGAGCTCACGCCATCGGCCTCGCCTTCCACATGATTCGCTCCGGCATGATCTCCGCCGCACTCGCCGGTGGGCACGAAGCCCCGCTCACAAAGGGATTTCTGCGCGCCTGGGATTCCATGCGCGTCGTCTCCCCCACCAGCTGCCGGCCCTTCTCCGCCGACCGCGACGGCATGACGCTGGCCGAAGGCGCCGCCGTCCTGGCGTTGGAAACGCTGGCTTCCGCAAGAGCCCGCAACGCCACCATCTACGCTGAAATCCTCGGCTTCGGCATGGCTACCGACGCCCATCACATCACGCAGCCGCGTCCCGAAGGCGCCGCCCAGGCCATGCTCTCGGCGCTCAACGACGCAGCCCAGACGCTCCGAGGCACCGATCAGCCCGGAACCGCCCAATCCCTGCTCGAACAAGTCGCCTACATCAACGCCCACGGCACCGCCACGCCCACCAACGACCCCGTCGAAGCCACCGCCATCCACCAGGTCTTCGGCCCGCGTGCCCCCCACATCCCCGTCTCCGGAACCAAGGGCTTTCATGGTCACTCGCTCGGAGCCTCCTCCGCCATCGAGACCCTCATCACCGCGCTCGCGCTGCATCACCGCCGCCTGCCCTTCACCCTCGGCACCAGCAAAGTCGACCCCGCCCATCATCTCGAC
>CAXUEE010000131.1:0-5861 GCA_964249905.1 uncultured Acidobacteriaceae bacterium | reverse complement strand
ACATCATCCTCAACACCCCGCGTGAACTCCCCCCCGAAGGTCCCGTCGTCGCCCTCACCAACTCGCTTGCCTTCGGCGGACTCAACGCCATCCTCTGCCTGCGCAGCGCCCCGGGCTTGTAAACGATCATCCTGTCCCGAACAAAATTCACCGGTCGCGCACCGGCCCTTCATCCGCAAGCCATCCGGCATACATCTCCCAGAAACATTTCTCTTGCAATAACCGGTGTGCGCCGCTAGGCTGACTCCACTCCCTGTCTCATTTGGTCTCTAACCGAGCTTCTCCACGACGAGAAACCCGGTGCCCCGGCGACGCATCTTTGCGCGACCGGGAAGTCCTTTATCTATCTCATCCACTGTCTTCAATACGGTGCCGCATCCCTGTTTCTACTTTTCGAGGTCATCCCGCATGAAGAAAATCCAAGCCACGCTGCTTACGCTCATCGCCATCCTTGTCCTCGCAGCGCCCGGCTTTGCGCAGACCTTCCGAGGCGCCATCAACGGCTCCGTGGTCGATGCAACCGGGGCCGTCGTCGCGAGCGCCCAGGTCACCGCCGTCGAGACCGCGACCAATCTCTCCTATGCAGCCGTCTCGACCAGCTCGGGCGAATTTACCTTCTCGAATCTCCCCATCGGCTCGTACACCGTCACCATTACGGTGCCCGGCTTCTCCACCGCGAAGTACGACAAGGTCGACATCGAGGCCGGAACCCCCTACACCCTGTCCGCTAAACTCGCCGTCTCGACGACCGAATCGACGGTGGAAGTGGATGCAGGCGCCATCGCCATCGATACCGTCACCGACATCCAGGCCACCACGCTCCCCGAGGTCGTCGTCCAGAACCTCCCGAACAGCGGCCGAGACTTTACCCAGTTCGTCTCGCAGACCACGGGCTTCGCCGGGGACTCGACCGGCGGAGGCGCAGGCATCGCCAGCATCAACGGCACCCGGAGCAACGCCGTCAACTGGCAGATCGAAGGTACCGACAACAACGACCTCTGGTGGAATATCCCCGCCGTCAACCAGGGCGGAGTCTCTGCCATTGCAGGCGTCGTCTTCCCCATCGAAGCCATCGAAAGCTTCACCTTCGTCACCACCGGTTCGACTACCCTCGGACGCAATCCCGGCGGCACCGCCAACCTCATCATCAAGTCCGGCGGCAACGCCCTGCATGGCTCTGCCTACTTCTCCGAACATAACGAGCTCTTCGACAAGCAGAATCCCTTCCTGATCGGAAAGCCCAAGACCGAATCCCGCCTCGTCGACTACGGCTTCCTTGTCACCGGCCCGATCCTCAAAGACAAGCTCTTCTTCACCGTCGCCGGCGAGCGCCAGACCTTCCTCATTGGCGCAGAATCTGCAGCCACCGAACCATCCACTGCCTACCAGGCCCAGGCCTACCAGCTGCTCGACTTCTACGGCGTCCCCCACAGCGCCGTCGCAGCCAATCTGCTCAACGGCAATGGCACCCTCCCGGGACTCTGGCCCACGTCCGCTCTCACCGGCCCCGCCCAGCCCGAAAACTACACCGCCTCGGGGAATCTCACCGGCCACAGCAATAACTTCCTCGTCAAATTCGACGGCAAGCTGACCGACAAGGACACGCTCTCCGCGCGCTGGTACGTCGGGCAGGGAACCCAGACCGCTCCCACCTCCTCCGCGCTCACTCCCTACTTCGAGAACGCCCCCATCCACGTCGATAACATCTCGCTCATCTATAACCGGATCCTCACCAACTCCCTCGCCAACCAGGTCTCCATCGGCGTCAGCTACTTCAACCAGGTCTTTTCAGACGCCGACACCAACTTCGATCCCATCGGCCTCGGCCTCAACACCGGCGTCACCAGCCCCGCACTCGCCGGCGCCCCGCACATCGTCATCGGACCCACCGGATCCGGCGCCGGACTCACCGCCTCCAACACCGGCTTCGATCCCACCGGCGTCACCGCCCCTTCCGGCCGCAACGACATCACGGGCCATCTCGACGACGAACTCTCCTGGACCAAGGGCCGCCACCAGTTCCACTTCGGCGGCGAATACCGCCAGGCCCAGGTCGACGACTTCTACCAGACCGGCCAGCGCGGCACCCTCAACTTCGACGGCTCGCAAGGCCCCTGGAACTCGACCACCACCCCCTGCGCCGCACTCGCGACCAAGAACCAGGGCGCTCCCGATCCCTACCCAGGCGACCCCGTCAACCTCGCCGACTTCCTCGCAGGATGCCTCAACCCCTCCGCCTCCAGCATCGTCCTCGGTAACCCCAAGCGCCAGGTCTTCGTCGACGTCTTCGCCCTCTACGGACAGGACACCTTCAAAGTCAGCAAGCGGCTTTCGGTCGACGTCGGTCTCCGCTACGACTACGAAAGCCCACCCTTCTCGCACTACGCCAACCTCTCTACCTTCGATCCCAGCAGCCCCACCGGCTTCGACGTCGTCAACAACAAGAGCAACCTGCAGGCCGGCGGTAGCGCTCCCTTCATCTACAAGCGCTTCTGGGGTGCAGCCAGTCCGCGGGTAGGCTTCGCCTATCAACTCGATAACTCAGGCAAGACCGTCCTTCGCGGAGGCTACGGCTTCTACTACGACTCCGTCTACATCAAGTCCATGCTCCAGAACAACGGCGCCCAGAACATCTCGGTCTTCGGCCCCGGCCTCAACCCAGCCGGCTCCGACCTCGTCGCCAACGCGCAGGGCAACAATCAGGTCATCCAGCCAGGTGTCGATATCTTCCCAACCCTCGCCTCCGCCACCAGTGGTGCAGCCGCACCCGGAGGCATCAGCGTCTCCACCTTCGACCCGCGTTTCCGCCCCTCCGATACGCAGCTCTGGAATCTCAACTTCCAGCACAGCGTCACCAACTCCGTCCTCTGGCAGATCGGCTATGTCGGCTCCAAGGGAACCCACCTTTCCGGTCTCTTCGACATCAACTCGGAAGCCGCCGGCAGCCAGCTGCTGCCATGCCCCGCCGCAGACCTCGCCGGAACCACCTGCACCATCAGCCAGGCGCAGATTCAGCAGAACACCCGGCCTTACAATGCGCAGTTTCCCAACTTCGGCGTGATCGACGAACTCCGCAGCAACCTTGGCTCTATCTATCACTCGCTCCAGACCACCATCAACCTCCAGAGCTTCCACGGCCTCACCGCCCAGGCCGGCTATACCTGGTCGCACGCGCTCGACTACGAGACCGGCCTCTTGCCGTATCTCCCCCAGAACCCTCTCAATGAACGCGCCGAGTACGGCAACTCCGACTTCGACGTCCGCAACACGCTCACCGGCTATCTCGACTACGCCATCCCATCCTTCCGCGGGCCCAAGCGCCTCACTCACGGGTGGGAGGTCAACTCCGGCTTCACCTTCCACGGTGGAACCCCCTACACCGTCGATGCCAGCCAGAACGTCTCCGGCACCGGCGACAACTCCGACCGCGCCATCCAGGTCCTCACCAAACCAAACGCCGTCAACCATTCCATCGTCAACGGATCCGTGCAGTGGTTCAACCCCAACGCCTTCGTCGATCCCGCCGCAGGCACCTTCTCGCCCACCCGCCGCGGCCAGAACAGCAACCCCGGCTTCGAAGCCGTTGACGTAGCTGCCATCAAGACCACGCACCTCACCGAACGCGTCAACCTCCAGTTCAAGGCCAACATCTACAACATCTTCAACCACACCAACCTCGCTCCCGTCGGCATGCCCTCAACTGGAGAAGGCGGCACCATCGGCTCCACCATCGGGCCCTACCTCGGCAATCCGACCATCGGACCCGGCGAGCCCCTCAACGCCGAGTTCGCCCTCAAACTCCTCTTCTAACCCGTACCGAACGCAACCAGACCCCTGAGCGCCCCGCCCTCGCGAACCGAGGGTGGGGCTTTCTTTGCGTCCTTTGCGGGTCGTCCCTGGCGTCTTTTGCTCTTCTCACTCTGCCAGTAAATCGTAGTTATAGTTCACCACCAGGCGCTTCGCCGCACTCGGCACCTTCCCCAGCTTCACCGTCTGCTCCTTGGCCGTCACTCCCCGCATCGGCACCAGTCCCAACAGCGCCACATGCCCATCCGTCATCTCGAAGTACAGCGGAACTTCCATTCGAAAATCATCCGGCACATTTGCCTGCTCCAGCTTGAAATGAACCTCGGTCGACTCGCCCTCTTGTGAGAACTGATAGGTCAGGTTGTACCTCGGCACCGCCGTCCCATAAACATAGGCATCAAAAAACCAGTCGAGCCGATGGTTCTTATCCATATCCAGCCACGGAGGCATGTTCCGCTCCATCACCGCCTTGAAGTCCTCTGTCGTCGCTGCCTTGTTCGTATAGCTGCTCACAAAATCATGCATCGCCTTCTTGAACGGCTCTCCCTTGTATCGCTCACTCCAGAAAAGAGCCTCAAGCGAATGCAGAATATAAGCGCCCTTGTCATAGATCAGCGTCTGGTAAATGTCCTCGCCGTTCTTCGACGTATCCACTCGCGTCCCCATCACCACCGGTCCCACATCCACGGGTCGAAAGCTATAGCTATTCTTCTCGAGCAGACGCTTGCGCATGAGCTCCCAGAACTCGCGATAATCCTTGTTAGTCTTGTTCGTCTCCAGTAGAAAAAGCGATGCCGAGAAGTTCGCAAATCCCTCGCTCATCCACTGATCGCGATAACTCGCAAAACCCACCGTCTGTCCCCACCACTGGTGTGCCACCTCATGCGGCGTCACAACTTTCCAGTAAGTCGGATCTCGATCCAGCAGCCCTAACTGGTGCTTGATCGTGTCATCCCAGAAATAGCAAATCGGCAGATACACCAGCGTCGGCCAACTCTGCCCATAGTCACAAGCCGTCTGCTGCGTCAGCGTGACATGGTCATACGGCAGCCGCCCGAAATAATCGGTGTAGATCTGCACCGCCGCATCCCCCTCCGAAGTCGCCACCTTCAGCATCCCCGTCGTCGAAAGCGTTCCCAGCGCCATCCCGGGCGCGTTCGTCAGGCTCGTATAGTGATCCGCCAGATCCGTATTGGCATAACTCACCACCTGCACATCTTTGTTCCGCTCACTCTGGTCAATCTTGAAGCTCCCCATGTTGAACCCCGCCACTGCCATCGGCGTCAGGCTCTGCCACACGCTCGTCTTCTCTCTCCCATCGACACTCTCCGTCACCCGGTTGCCCGTCGCCACCACCTGCACTTCCTTCGCTGTATGGAACGTCATCGTGTAGTACGCATAGTTCCCAAAAGCTCCTCGCATGTTCGGGTACCAGCTCTCCCGCGCCACCAGGTAGAAGTTCCCATTGCCCTCGCTCGTCACCGCATCCTTGCCTGCATACTCGGTCGTAATCCTCACCGACTCACCCGCCGCAAGAGGCTTCTTCAACACCACCGCAAAGTCCGCGTCCTTCATCTTGTCTTCCTGGATAAAGTCCAGCGCCTCACCCTCAGGCCCCCAGACCCCACTCACCCGCAGCGCCGGGAACAGTGCCAGCGGTAACACCTGCAGCCCATCCATCTCGCTCGTCACCGCAGTCACAGCCGTCGCTATCAGCTTGCCACTGTTTTCGATTCTCGAATCGATCGTCTGCTGGCCCACGTGAAATCCCGCATTCTCAGCCGGCCCCGTGCTGCTCCGGTGCGCCGCATCCCGAAATCCCAGCGTCACGTCATATCCAAAATCGGCCGAAGTCAGCAGCGCCACCTCCTCCGGCTCCACGCCCATCGCGCCCCGAGGATCCACCTCGAACAGCAGCCGCTTCGAAAACATCGGCCCCTTCATCTCCGCCAGAAAAAAACCGCCCCCGCCCGGCCGCACCACATCTTCGAGCAGCCGAGCCTCCAGGTTCACATGCAGATCACTCCGAAACAGTTTCTTATCCTCATCTGCCC
>CAXUEE010000130.1:356-10696 GCA_964249905.1 uncultured Acidobacteriaceae bacterium | reverse complement strand
GATCCACTCCGCGCGTAGCCGGTTGTCTGAGAAAAACCGTTCCATCCCCAACCGCACTTCGTAGGTTCTGCACTCGGTTACGGAGGCCTGAAGCCGCGCCCAGAGGAAAACCGCACTCAGCAGCAAACTTCCCAGAAGTAAGTGCTTTCCGTCCGGCATCCACAGCTCGTCCTCCAGCAGCATGCAGCCCGCCACGGTCAGCAGCGGTTTGTGGATCAGGTAGAGCGTAAAGGAACACCCCGCAAGTCCGCGCGCGAAACGGGTGTACCTACGCTCAGGAAATGCAGGACCGCGCGCCGAAGACAACGTCCAAAGCAAAGCCGCTGTTGCCAGGCCAAGCAGGCCATCGGTGAACGGAAGGTGATAACTGGCACTTTGCAGCCCGGCCACGAGGAGCGGAAATACGCTCGCGCACACAACGCGATGCCGGCGTCTTGCCTGGCAGCGGGGCGCGTAGTGAAGCAGAGCACCACACAACCAAACCGGGGCAAGCATCAGGATCTCTCGCCCAGCTATCGTTGCCAAAATGCAGGCAGCTATTCCATAAAAAGCTCGCGCGCGAACGCTGGCAGACCTGCGCCGCGTCTCCGTCGCGCACAGAACCAGGGGAAAGAGAAGGTAATACCAGAACTCATTCGCCAGACTCCACAACGGACCGTTACTTCCAAACCACGGAACGAAGATCTGCTGGAGAAAGAACAGATTGCCGAGGAACGTGGACATACCGGAGCGTCTGCTGACGTCTTCGAGCAGCAACGCACTCTGCACCGTACTATGGTGCGCGACCAGCATCAGGCTCGCCCGATCCAGAACCGCACCCAGCAGCAGCGCCGGAAGCAGTACCGTCCACAGCCGCACAAGACGGTGCGTCAGGTACCCGCGCCAGTTCCACTGCTGCCGTTCCAACGACCGGAGCGCGGTTCCACCGACAAGAAAGCCGCTCAGAACAAAGAAGATCACGACGCACAGATGGCCCAGGCCGGAGACGACATAAGGCGCATAAAGCAAGGCTCGATGCCGCGTCACCAAGGCAAACTGGACAAAAAACATGCCCCGCAGATGCGTGAGGACGACGATGAGAGCCGCGACGCCGCGGATTGCGTCCAGATGCACCGAAGCCGCGGTATCCGGAAAAGGACGATCCATCGTTTGCGTCGCCAAGCGAACCCCCTGGGAAGGAGCCTTCGACGCGACGAACGCAACGGGTCCACGGGACCAGGGGACCAGTTGCACAGTTCTCAGAGACTGCTTAGAACGAGGCGGCCGAGTGACCTCATCAGACCACAAAGTGCATGCGTTGAGAACTTAATTCTTTTCTCTGGGTCAAACCTACGCTGCTTAGAACGCCGCCAGCTCCGCCATCGCCCGATACAGATCGTCTGGCTGCGGCAGGATCGCATTCTCGAGCAGCGGCTGGTAGGCCACAAACGTGTCCATCGCCGCCACTCTCCGCACGGGCGCGTCCAGATCATGGAACAGCTCTTCCCCAATCCGCGCCGCGAGCTCCGCCCCATACCCCCAGCTCTTCATGTCCTCATGCGCCACCAGCACCCGGCTCGTCTTGCGCACCGACTCGGCGATCGCCTCCCAGTCATACGGCGAAAGCGTCCGAAGATCGAGCAGCTCCACGCTCACCCCCTGCTCGCGCTCCAGCTTCACCGCCGCCTGCAGCGCCCGCGGCACCACCGCCCCGTACGTCACCACCGTCAGATCCTTGCCTGCCTTCACCAGCCGCGCCTTCCCGAACGGAATCGTATACTCCGGCCCCGGATACAAAGCACGCCCAAACGTCTCCCGATAGAGCCGCTTGTGCTCCAGGAACAGCACCGGATCATCGCACCGGATTGCCGTTCGCAACAGCCCCAGCGCATCCAGCGCATTCGACGGCATTACCACCCGCATCCCCGGCGTGTGCGTAAAGATGCTCTCCCCGGACTGCGAGTGATAGATTGAGCCTCCCGTAAGATACCCGCCGATCGGCACCCTCATCACCAGCGGACAGCTGAAATCTCCATTCGATCGCCACCGGATCAGGCTCAATTCATTCCGCATCTGGTGCATCGCCGGCCAGATGTAATCGAAGAACTGAATCTCCACCACCGGCTTCAGCCCGCGAATCGCCATGCCGATAGCGCGGCCCGTAATATTGGCCTCCGCCAGCGGCGAGTTCCACACCCGGTCACTGCCAAACTCCGTCTGCAGGCCGGAGGTCAGCTTGAACACACCGCCCTTGCCCTTGACCTTGCCATCCTGCACCGCCGCAAACCGCGTCGCATCCGCCACATCCTCGCCGAAGACGACAATCCGCGGATCCCGCCGCATCTCGTCGCGCAGGCAGGTGTTGATCAGGTCGGCCATCGTGCGCTCGTTGCTCTCGCCGGCCGTTTGCGCTTCGGTCGCAAACCGCGCATCGTCCGGCCGCAGATCCTCCGAATATTGGTGCCGCAGGATCGACGCCACCTCCGGAGGCGCCGCACGCACCGCGAGGTCCGCCGCGCGCTGAACCTCCTCGTCCGCCCGGCGCTCCAGCGCATCGATCCCCTCGGCATCCAGAATCCCTTCGCGCAGGAGCCAGACCTGCATCTTCGAGATCGGATCGCGCAGCGCGTCCGCCTCCAGCTCCGCGCGCGACCGGTACTCCCGCTCATCCTCGCTTAAGGAGTGCGAGTACGGCCGAACCACATGCCCGTGCACCACGGCCGGTCCTTTGCCCGCGCGGCAATACGCCACCGCTGCCACCATCGCGTCGTAGCTCGCCAGCGGATCGGTTCCATCCACCTCGGCAAAGTAGAAGTTCGGGAAATTAGAGATCAGCCGCGAGATATTTCCGCCAGGCGTATTCGCCTCGACCGGCGTCGAGATCGCATACCCATTGTCCTCAATCACATACAGCACAGGAAGCTTCTGGTTCGAGGCCGTGTTCAGCGACTCCCAGAACTCGCCCTGGCTCGTCGCGCCCTCGCCGATCGAGACATACACCACCTCGTCGCCGTGGAACTTGACGTGCTTGAACTCGCGGTAATCCCCCGCAACCTGCTTCGCCGCTTCCGGGTACCGCGCAAAGTACCGGCCGGCCTCGGCGCAGCCGATGGCGTGCAGGCACTGCGTCGCCGTCGAGCTCGAAGGCGTCACAATATTCAATCGGCTGCTCGACCAGTGCGACGGCATCTGCCGCCCGCCACTCGCCGGATCCGACGCCGCCCCGACGGATTGCAGCAGCTGCTCCTCCACCGTGTTGCCCAGCGCCAGGCAGATCGCACGATCCCGATAGTACGGGAAAAACCAGTCGTACCCCGGCTTCAGCGCCATCCCGGCCGCGACCAGCAAGGCCTCGTGCCCCGCACACGAAATCTGAAAAAAGATCTTCTGCTGCCGCTTCAGCACGATCTCCCGGTCATCCGTGCGCCGCGAAAGGTACATCAGCCGGTAAAACGCCACCATCTGCTCATCGGAAAGCGTGCGCGGTGATCCGGCCGCCTCGGTCCGCAGGCCAGAGTTCCTTTCATTGACCGCCAGTTGCGTTCCCGGGCGCCGCGCCATCTGCTTTCTCCTCCCTGATTTTTATCACCTGGAACGCTTTTTTGTCAGACTCCAAAGCCGGATTCGTCAGCCTTTGGTACCCAAGCCTGCAGCAAAAACTTTTTTCACATTAACCCTAATCTTCGCCTTTTCTACGCCGATGAAGAAAACAGAACGATGGACACCAAAGAGGTAGAAAGATGAACTCTGCATTGCTGCTCTTCTGCACCGCTGCTTCACTCTCCCTGGTTGCCTCCGCCCAAAGCACCTCGCCTATAGGCGCCTCGGTTCCGACACGCTTTCTCGTAAGCTACCGGACCAGCGCCATCCCCGCAGGTGCGGAGGCCTCCGTGCAGCGTGCCGGAGCGAAGCTCGTCCAGCAGCAAAACGCACTCGGTATCTCCGTCGTTCAGGCCACCGCGGCCACCGCGGCCGCCGTTCGCCAGCAGCTCGCCGCCGATCCCAATGTGCAAGCCGTCGTCGAGGATCGCACCCTCACCGCTCACACCCTGCAGGTCACCGCGTCCCCGGCGCCCACCACGGCACCGTCCGACACCTACTACTCCGGCCCGGCCGGCTGGGCGGTTCGCGCCGTCGGCGGAT
Source organism: uncultured Acidobacteriaceae bacterium (assembly GCA_964249905.1). Classification (GTDB taxonomy): domain Bacteria; phylum Acidobacteriota; class Terriglobia; order Terriglobales; family Acidobacteriaceae; genus Edaphobacter. The sequence goes on along the minus strand of CAXUEE010000130.1, from coordinate 6,574 downwards.
ACGGCAGTCCTGCGGCACCCGGGCCCTGGTCGATCACCCAGGGCTCAGGCGTACGCATCGCTATCCTCGACAGCGGCGTCGACGCGACCCACCCCGACATCGCCCCCAACCTCGTCTACAACACGTCGGAGGTCGACCAGTCCGCCGCCTCCGGGCTCCCCAGTCCCTGCGACGACGGCTCTCCGCAGGATCAGCAGGGCCACGGCACCTGGACCGCCTCGCTCGCCGCCGGAGCCCTCGGCGCCCAGACCGGTCTCGTCGCCGGAGTCGCCCCAGCCGCCTCCCTGCTCAACATCAAGGTGATGGAGCGCCTGCCCTCTGCCACCACCTCCACCGCCGACCCCACCGGCTGTTTCGCCGGACAGGCCTCCGGACTCGTCTCCTGGCTGCTGCAAGGCATCAACGACGCGATCGCCCAGCACGCCAACATCATCTCGCTCTCGCTCGGAACTCTGGTCGATACGACCACCGCGGACGGCGCCGCGCTGAAAACCATCTTCGATCAGGCCACCCACACCGCCGCCGCCGCAGGCATCATCATTTTCGCCGCCGCCGGTAACGACGGCCTCACTCTGGACGGCTCCCCTTATGTCGAGCTCCCGGCGCAGGCTCAGGATGTTGTCACGATCCTCGCCTCGACGAATCCAGCCTGCGCCGAGAATCTGGCCACCGGCGCAACCTGCGCCTCCGGCCCCGTCACCGCCCCCTACTATTCGAACCGGGGATCCTCGCTTCAGGCTCTGGCCGCCCCCGGAGGCAGCTATCCCGCCAACGCCGACCCAGCGCAGACCTCCGGCTGGATCTGGGGCGCCTGCAGCTCCGGCAAGCCCTCCACCCTCGACGGCGTTCCTGCCGATCCGGCCCACTCCCTGGGCTGCTTCAACCTCGGCCACTCCGCCTACGTGCAAGCCATGGGAACCAGCGCCTCCGCTCCGCTCGCCGCCGGAGCCGCCGCGCTACTCCTTGCCGCTAATCCTTCCTGGAGCGCAGACCAGGTCATCGCGGCTCTCCGTCAGTCCAGTACCGTACTATCGACGCTGCCCGCACCTTTGATCGACATCGCCGGCCAGTTCACCCCATCCTCTTATCCGGCGCAGCACCACATCGAGGTTCCCGGCCAACGCTGACGTGTCACCTAACCCTTCATCCGTTCTTTGACGTTGTGCGCCAGCTTCTCAATCTCCTCGGCGCGGCGGATGACATCGACCGACAAGATATTTTTGTCCGTCTTCGCCACATCCTCGTGAAGCTGCGTCGCCAGGCTAAGCAGCTTGTCGCTGTCCAGGACAAGGCGCTTCTGACGCTCATCCTGGCGAAGCTTCTCCTGCTTGCGCTGAATCTCGACTGTTGCCGTATCGGTCGGATCCTTACCCGACGGAGTCGACAGGCTTGGCGGTTGCGAGATCTGCGGGCCTTTCGAGCTCCATTGCGTTCGGCCGGAAAGACATGACCACCCCAGCAACACACAGCCCGCAACACATCTCCTCATATGTTTTCCCGAAAGACACATCGCCCGACCTCCAGGCCCCAGACATGGGCCTTTTGGGTCTCATTCTCAGCCACCCCAAGGCCGTTGGCAATCCATCGCTTTGCATCTCGTCCACATTCCCGCCCGCTTCCGCGGAAGACTCGCCAGAACCCGTCAGCATCCGCCCTACTCCTAATGCGAATGCCGGCACGCACACTAGGTCACGGCCTCAAGGCTTGCCCGCAGTTCTTCCGCGCTTTCCGTTGGCGGCTGGCACGTAAAGCCGCTGCACACCAGCGCGAAGCTGGTCCCCTGCTCGGGAAGGTTCGGCAGCGTCTGGGCCAGAGAAGCCGGCAGCTCCGCGCCAGCCGACCAGAGCCGGATCACACTCTTGTTCACCGCGTATCGCGCCAGCGCCGCGCTCTCCAGCGCATCTCCCGCCGCGTCCGAACGCGCCACCACCACCTGCACCGGCGCCAGCAGCATGCGCCGGAGCGCCAGCCCGTAGCTCGCGCAATGCATCCCGAAGTGCTCCACCACCCCGGCAAAGCACTCGAGCGTCGCCTTCGCCTTGGCGCGCAGGTCGTCGCGTCCCGTCAGCTCCGCAACCCGCAGCAGCAGCGCGGCCGCTACCGAGTTCCCCGCCGGCGTCGGCGCATCCTGCAGCGGTTTCCGCCGTGTCAGAAGCGCCCCCAGCTTGTCGCCCGAGCCCGGCGGCGTATCGAAAAATCCACCCTTCTCCGCATCGTAGAACCGACCTACCGCCGCCTCCGTCAGCGCCACGGCCGCCGCAAAGAACCGGAACTCACCCGTCGCTTCCCAGGCATCGAGCGCCGCGTGCCCGGAGAAGACATAGTCCTCGAGCACACCCGCAACCTCCTGGCCGGCGTCCCCTCCCTCCCCATACGCAACCACATGGCGCAGCGCGGAACCGTTCCAGGCCTCACGGAGAATCCGCTCCAGCGATCGCAGCGCAAAGTCAACCGCCGACCGATCCCCGAGAACCCGCCCCGCCTCCAGGTACGCCGTAATCATCATCGCGTTCCAGGCGACGTAAATTGTCTTATCCACATACGGCGTAGGCCGCTGCTTGCGAGCCGCATAGAGCTTCCGCTTGGAGCTCCGGATGTGCTCCACAGCCGCGTCCACGGGGACTCCCGCCGCCCGCGCCACCTCCGCCAGCGTCAGCTCAACATGCAGTGTGTTCTTCCGCGGATTGTGGTGCATGTCCCCGATCTCGCCGATGTCGAAGAACCGCCCCGCTACGGCCATCTCTTCCGCGGTCAGCACCGCGGCCGCTTCGTCCTTGGTCCAGGTAAAGTAGTCCCCGTCGTCATCGAGCGAAACATCCGCGTCCTGCGACGCATAAAATCCGCCACGCTCCTGGTCAGAAAGCCACTCGTTGACCCACGTCATCGTCTCCCGCGTCACTCGGGCACACTCCGGCTCCCCGAGCGTCTGGTACGCGTGGACATAGTTGCGCAGCAGCTCCGAGTTGTCGTAGGACATCTTCTCGAAATGCGGCACCACCCAACGCTCATCCACTGAGTAGCGATGAAACCCACCCGCCAGGTGGTCGTAGATGCCGCCCTTCGACATCTTCTCGAGCGTCACCATCGCCGCCAGGCGAGCCGCCGCCGCCGAGTTCTGCTCCGCCGCTCCCCCACGCGACGCCGCATCGAGCAAGAGATCGACCGCCGCAGCATGCGGAAACTTCGGCTGCGCCCCGAACCCACCGTTCTGTCCATCAAACTGCTTCAGGATCGCCGCCAGGATCTTCTCCGACAACGCCTCCCCCGGATCCCTGGCGCTCCCGTCAAACGATTCGTTGTGCTCGATCGCGGCAATCACGCTCTCCGCCGACTCGTCCACCTCGCCGCGCCGCTTTTGAAACGCCTCGGCCATCGTCAGCAAAACGCGCCGCAGACTCGGCCGGCCATGGCCATCCACCGGAGGAAAATACGTGCCCCCAAAAAAGGGCCGCCCATCCGGAGTCAAAAACGCCGTCAGCGGCCAGCCGCCCTGCCCGCTGATCGCGGACACCGCCGCCTGGTATCGTGCGTCCACATCCGGCCGTTCATCGCGATCCACCTTGATCGCCACAAAGTGCTCGTTGATGATCCGCGCTGTCTCCGCGCTCTCGTAGCTTTCGCGGTCCATCACATGGCACCAATGGCACCACACCGCGCCGATATCGAGCAGGATTGGCTTGTCCTCGGCCCGTGCCCGATCAAACGCAGCCTGGCCCCATTCGTTCCACTCCACCGGCTGGTGCATCGCGGAGCGCAGGTACGCGGAACGGGAAGAAACGAGGCCATTCAAAGTCGCAGCATCCATAGAGCCAGTCTACCGGCTTGACGCGCTTCGCTGTAGGTACCGTTCCGATCCGGAGCCCTTCCCCTCTCCGGAGGGCTTCCTCTTTTGGTTGTCATTCCGTAAGGAATCTGCTTCTTAAACTGTGCCGAGCAGCGGCTCAAGAGAGCTCAATCAGAACCGGCTTATTGCGGTGGAGGCTGCGGGTTCGGGCTCAACGGCTTCGGAGCCTCCGGAGCCTTGGGCGCGGTCAAGTCAGGGATCAGCGGTCGCTGCGTCACCTTGCCCGTCGCTGCATCCACCAGCGCAATGCCGTACCGGTCAAGCGTTGTCGACAAAATCTGCAGCAGCGACGACTTGTCCTTCGCAAACGCCGCCGTGGCGGAGATCAGGTTGTTCTCCCCCGTCGCCAGCGTACGCTCCTGCGCCAGTACATTCGCCGTGGTCGAAGCGCCCAGCTTGTATTTCTTCTGCTCGGCGTCAAGAGACTGCGCATTGAAGTCGCGGGCCGTCTGCGCTGCCAGAACGTTCGCGCGATCGTTGGTCAACGCATACTGCGCATTGATCACCTGGATCCGGATCTGCGTGTAGAGCTGCTGCAGCCTCATCTGGGTTTGCCGGTACTCCATCTGCGAGCGCGCCTGGTCGGCCTGCGCCACCCGGTTGCGCAGCGGAATATTCAGGTTCACCCCAAACCCGTAATCCGGGTTGTTGGCAGCAAACAGATTCTGCAAAGCCCCGTAATAGCCCGTCGGAACCGTACTGGCCAGCGTCGAGGTCGCACCGCTGGTCGACAGGTTCAACGCGTTCGGATTCACCACGCCACCGAGCGCGCTGGTCCCGTAAAACCCGAAGGCGTCCACGATCGGCAGCAATCCATTCTTTTCTCCGCGGATCGTAATCTCGTTGTTCTGCATCGCCAGGACAGCCTGCTCGATCTGAGGATTGTTCACAAACGCCACCTTCACCAGGTCCTCAATCGGCATGTCCTCCTCCGCAAGCCGGTCGAGTCCTACCCGGTCGGTCGGAATCACCGGCGCATTCGCCAGCTGTGGGTCGTTCAGATTGCGCGCAACCGCCTGCTTCATCAAGAGCTGCTGATACTCGAGGTTCGACTTCGACGTAATCAGCGCCTGCTTGTCGGTCGCCACCGCACTATCGGAGTTCACCACATCGAGCGGCGCCAGCGTCCCAATCTCCAGCTGCTTCCGGTTGTCTTTCGTCAGCTGGGTCGACTGCTCGAGCGCCCGTTCCTTCGCCTGCTCATCCTCATACGCGCTCACCAGCGACCAGTAAATGCTCTCCACCTGGCTCACCGTATAGATCACTTGCTGCCGGAACGACGAGTCCGTAATGCGCCGGTTGTTCTTTGCCTCCAGGATGAAGCGGCGATTGATCCTCGGCCCAAACCCCTGCAGCAGATGCTGCGTTAAGGTCGCTCGCAGCATCGTGTTCAGCGACGGAGTAAACGCGCTGAACTCGCTGGTGGAGGTAACCCGGCTGTTGTTGAAGCCGACATTCAGAAGCGTGCCCGTGCTGAATCCTTGCTGATAGTTCACATTGGCAGTCAGCGTTCCCACCGTGGCCGTCGGCTGAATCGTGCTCGAGCTCTGCGTCGTCGCCCGCTCATACTCGCCCGTCCCCGTAATCAAGGGGTCGAAGCTATACGGCAAGGGTCCGCCGCCGTTGGTGCTCAGCACCAGGCCCGAGGCGCCCGCACCCGCACCACCAACGGCATTGGTCGTTCCACCCGGGCCGCCTCCGCCCGTGATCGTCGTCGTGGTGCCGCCCAGCGTGTTCGTCACCAGGCCCGTCGACACGCCGCGAAACGTCGATCCCGCCTCGGTCCTCAGGACGTCCGTATCCGCAATGTCCAGGTTGATGCGCGCAATCGCGATATCGTAGTTATTCTCGAGCGCCAAGGTCACCGCGTCGGACAAGCTCAGGTAAAGCTTGCCGTCGCGCAAGAGACTGGCCAAATCAGACGTGTTATGCAGGCTGGGCAGGTCGACCGTCGTCGGCGTATACGGCGCAAACGGATCGCGAAAGGTATGCGCCTTCAGCCGCGTATAGTCCTTCGCCGTATCGCGCAGATACAGCGGCTCCGTCAGCTTCGGCTGCGGAGCCTGCGGCAGCGCAGGATTGCCCGTGGTGTCGTTCTGCACCGCCTGCGGAGCCGCCGGCTGCGTCGCGCTCGGCTTGCCCGCCGGCGCCGGTGTGGATTGCTGCTGCGTGGCCGCCGGCTGCGGCGTCTGCGTCTGTCCCGGAGCCGCCGACTGCTGTGCCCTTCCGGATTGCCCCATGCCGCTCAACAAAAGAAGCGCAACAGATACTCCAGCCTTCAAATCACTCGATCTCACGTAGTTCCTCTCCGGCCTGCTCCCGGCCGCACGCCGGACCGTGCTCTGCTGGCGGCCGCTCAGATGATCCATCCCTG
>CAXUEE010000130.1:0-346 GCA_964249905.1 uncultured Acidobacteriaceae bacterium | reverse complement strand
CATCCCGGGGGTCACAAAGACGCCGCCATCGGCAAACCCCACGACTCTAAAATATCGTCCCTCGCTCCTCCATACGCCGCGAAACCAACGCCCGTTCCACAAAATTCCCTTCAGGCCACACGCTTCCTCGTGTGCCGTCGAAGGGCAAACCGTCCCACTGTCTCCATCGCACCACTATATCAACCCGGAGTCACCGTTCCCTGGCCGGGCCGCACCGTGATACTTTGCTGAGACGCATGCGCGTCTGGAAACTTACCCTGGCCTACGATGGCACCCCGTTCCACGGATGGCAGGTCCAGCCCGCGCTGCGCACCACCGACCCGCGCGCGGGGCGCGACGCCTACCA
>CAXUEE010000129.1:9502-10746 GCA_964249905.1 uncultured Acidobacteriaceae bacterium | reverse complement strand
GCTTGGATCGATCGCTACGACTCCCACCCGCTCGCCGCTCCGGCGCAGCTCCCGGATCAAAGCATCGACCACCGTGCTTTTGCCTACGCCCGGAGCACCGGTAACGCCAAGCCGCCGGCCGCGGCGCCCTGCCCTCTGGTGCACGAGCATCGCGCATCCGGCAACCACCGCCTCTGCTGCCGGGGCACCATCCTCGACCAACGAGATGGCGCGCGCCAGCGCCCGAGGGTCCCCCGCCGCAAGCCGTTGCACCAGCTCCTCTGCCCGCCCATCCTGAGCCATCTCGTCCCGATCATAGTCTCCCAGACAGCGACGGATGCGCGCGAAGCTAAGCTCGACCACCTTCGTTCTCTCCTAGTCCCATCTCAGCTCCCGCACCGCATCGAACCGCTCATGGAAACGTTCCTGAGTGGCGGGAAACCCATCCGCCTGCAAGTCACTCGGCCAGCCGCTCCCGGGCCGCATCCTGCCCTTGTGCTGCTGCATGGCTCCGGTGGCGGCGTAGACTTCTGGCTCGAGCGCATTACGCCTCTGCTTTCCCGGCTTGGCGTTTGTATCTACGCCGTCCACTACTTCGACCGCACCGGAACCAGCCGGGCCTCGCCCGCTATGCTGACGGACGGCATGCATGTCCCGCTCTGGGTGGCCGCCATCCGCGAAGCTGTCGCCCACGTTACCAGCGAGGCCAATGTCGATCCTCGCCGCATTGCTCTGGTCGGCATTTCGCTCGGCGTGTTCGTGCTGTGCTTCGCGGGCCTCGGCATCAGCATGTGGCCGATGACCGTGCCGCCGGGCATCACCATCTGGGACGCCGCCGCGCCGCGCGAGAGCCAGCTCTTCCTGCTCGTGGGCGCTGCGGTGCTGATCCCGACGATCCTGGCTTACAGCGGCTACGCCTACTGGGTGTTCCGCGGCAAGGTGACCAGCAGCGCCGGCTACCACTAGGTGCGCCGCCTGGCCTGGTTCGTCGGCCTCTGGGCGGCCGGCGTCCTCACCGTCTCAGCCGTGGCCTACGCGATCCGCCTCGTGCTCCGGCGGATGCGCGGCGAAAAGCTCCTTCACGTTCCGCCGGGTCGGCTCCAGCTTCGGCGCGCCCTCGCCGCCGCGCAGGAACTCGAACACCTCGCGCAACGAGCGGATGCCGTACACGTCGATGCCCTCGACGACGGCGGCCTCGCGCACGTTGGCCAAAGGCACGAAGAGCCGGCGGCGGCCCCATTGCTGGGCTTGCAGGGCGATGGCCA
>CAXUEE010000129.1:558-9492 GCA_964249905.1 uncultured Acidobacteriaceae bacterium | reverse complement strand
GCATTTCGCTCGGCGCCTTTCTTTCGCTCGCCCTTGGTTCCGGACTCAAGCCCGGCATTCGCGCGATCGTCAGCATCTCCGGCGGCCTCGTGCCACCCTACGAAGCCCAGGCCACATCCGCGTTCCCACCTACGCTCATCATTCACGGTGAAGCCGACACCGTCGTACCAGTCAGCCTCGCCCACGCTCTCCGAACGCGGCTCACAGCCCTCCATGTCTCGAACGAGCAGCTGCTGTTACCCGGGGAGGGCCACTGGTTTTCCGCTCCCGCCCAGTTGCGAATTTTGGGTGCGGTGGCCGGCTTCCTCGGCCGGGAGCTGAGCCCACGCATCCAACCTCCAGCCCGGCCCTAAGCGTTCCATTCCCCTACTCCGATTCAGCTTCGAGAACACCCGCCTCCCGGAGACCCGACCTCATGTCCTTCCTGCTCCTGCTCGTCGCTCTGGCAGCCGGCGTCGCCAACCCGTTTCAGTCCGGCCTCAATGCCGAGCTGAACAAACAGCTTGGCAAGCCCCTCTGGGCAAGCCTTTCGGTGTACGCCACCGGGCTCGCTGCGCTCCTCCTGATTCAGCTCTTCGTCCGGGAAGCCATACCCTCCGGCCGCTTTGGTCATGTTCCGTGGTGGGCGTGGCTGGGAGGTGCCGTCAGCATCATCTCGACCATTATTGGCCTCACCATCGCCCAAAAACTCGGCTCCACTCTCTTTACCGGCGCCAGCCTGAGCGCATCGATCGTCACCTCGGTTCTGCTTGACCAGTTCGGCCTGATCGGGTTCAAGCAGCACACTGCCTCTCCCGGACGAATCGCCGGCTGCGCGCTGCTCTGCGCCGGGGTCTGGCTGGTGGCTCGTTTCTAAAGCTCGCTTCGAGCTACAAATCTGACCAAACCAGCTGTCATCCTTCGCCAGAGGCGGAGGATCCGCTTCGTCTCTTCTCACGGCAGCTAAAGTTCCGAAAGCGGCCTAGTCGCTCCCTCCCACCGAGACACGATGTGGCGAATTGCTCCTTAGAATGTTCTAAGAAAAATTCCAATTGTTTGGCAGTTGCCGTGCTCTCTCTTTGGCATGAGTCGCCGGACGATTGCGTGGTTCCTCTCGGCCTGCGCCCTCGCCGGTGCCTTCCTGTCCCAGGCAAGTGCGCAAAGCCCGGCGTCCAGCACCTTGAATGTCACCACGGATGCGGGCTCGTCGGTCCCGGTTCACACCGTCGTGCACCTGATCGCATCGCTTCAAACATCCGGCTCTGCTCCCACCGGCACCATCAGCTTCCTCGACGGCGCAAATGTGGTCGCGTCGGTGCCGCTCAACGCCCAGGGCATCGCTGTACTCGGCATCGCGTCGCTAACTCCGGGCGCGCATACCCTGAGCGCCGCCTACTCTGGCGACCCCACCCACGCAGCCGCAGCCAGCGGCACGGTCGCGGTCACGGTAGTCGGCTTGGCAGCTCCCTTCACTATTTCAGCCGCCCAAAACTCCATTTACGCCAACCAGCCGGTCACCCTGACTGCCGCCGGTCTTCCTGCTTCCGCAACCGGCTCTATCTCGTTTTATGACGGCTCCACTTCCCTCGCCACGGCAGCCGTCCCAGGAACGTCGACTCCCGTGTATCAAGCCTTTGGAGACGGCATCACCTCCGGGGAGACCGTCTCCGCGGGACAAAGCTACCCCAGCCTCTTCAGCTCCGCGGAGGGTTTCTCCGGAAACAACTTTGGCGTCGCAAACTCCGTCGCCTGCGACCTACTTCCCTCTGCTATCCTCGCCCACGGACTCGGCCCGACCCAGACCAGCGCGCCTCTGTCCTCGCTCATGATCGGCACCACCGACCTGGACTCCTATGGCAGTGCTTATCTCGCGCTCTTCACTACCTGTGACCAGGCCGCAGTGGCGTGGCTGGCGATCCCTCGCGAGTATAAGGTTCTTCCCGGAGACCCAGGAGCGGCCGTGACCTCCGGCTCCTGGACCACGGATGCCAACGATGGCGCCCTACGCAACACAACTGGGTCGGGATCCCTGACGTTTAGCATCACTTCCAATGGTGGCCCGGTGTACCTCTGGTACCTGCTCGGCGACGCCCTCCCCGGCAGCTTCTCCCTGACCATCGACGGAGTCGCAGGCCCCACGCCTTACAGCACGCAACCCACGCCCTCGATAGGCTCCCGGATCCAGTCGCCCAGCCTGGGCTTCGCTCTGCTCCGGTTTCCGCTCAACGCCGGCTCGCACCTCATCGAAGCGAACCTGCAATCAGGCACCGTAGGCATCCTGGGCGTGGCAACACCGCCGTCTCCGGGGACGGCCAGCGTCCATCCGACCGTCTTCGTCTCCGATATCCCGAATCAGCTGACGACCGCTCCCGTTGCGTCACCCGGCTTGATTGCCGCCTACACCCAGGCGATCCAGTCCTTCGTCACTCAGTTCCAGAACGATGGTCTCGATGTGCGCCTGGTACCCACGGAGCAGACCATGCTGGGAACTCCTGCGGAGATGGCAGATCCGGTCGATCCAAGCCCGCTCGGTCAGTCTCACCTGGCCCAAGCCTTTGAAAGCACCTTCGGGACCGGGTCGACCGCACCCTACGCAATCTTTACCGGAAGCCCCCCGACTGCCTCGGTCGCGTTCACGGCGCCCGGCGCCCACACCCTTGGCGCCACCTACTCCGGCGACCCCACGTACGCATCCGGTGGCTCATCCCCGTTCTCGATCACAGTGCTGCCCCAGAACGTCTCGGTCACTTCGCTGGCAACTCGAACCAGCAGCTATCCCTCGGGTTCGCCGGTAGTGCTGACGGCGACGGTCACTCCGGCCACAGCGACAGGCACGGTCACCTTCTATGACGGCACGGCCTTGCTGAGCCAGGCAACGCTCGCGGCAGGGATGGCCGTAGTCACGACAGAGACACTCGCCTTGGGCCTGCATCAGCTTACAGCCGTGTACAACGGGGATGCTCCGGATGCAGCGTCGGCCAGCCCCGCACTCTCTGTGCAGATCACGCCAGGCGCAAGCTCCATGATGCTGAGTCCTGCGTCGGCAACCGTACCGTACGGAACTCCCAGTCCTCTAACCGCGACGATGACTCCGGCAACCGCCACCGGAATAGTTACTTTTCAGGACAGTGTGAGTGGCGTGGTGGGACAGGCAACGCTTTTAGGCGGAACAGCCGCCATCAATATTTCGTCGCTGTCGGTCGGAACGCACACACTCACGGCCTCTTACCCGGGAGATGGCTCTGATCTGCCCTGTACCAGCTCTACCGCTACGATCACGGTCACTGCGCTCCTGACCACGACAACGCTGGCCGCACAACCCGCCCAGACCAGCTTCGGCTCGCTCGTCTCTTTGACCGCCACCCTTTCTTCTTCGTCCGCAAGCGGCAGCGTAGTCTTCCGAGACTCAGTGTCCGGAGTCCTTGGGACTGCGACGGTGATCGCGGGTTCCGCCGTCTTGAATACTTCGGGTCTCCTACCGGGCTCGCGCAACATCTCGGCGACCTACAGCGGCGACGCGGTTCACGATTCCTCGATAAGCGCGTTGACCACCGTTTCGGTCAGCGTCGCGCCGAGCTCCGTGACACTCGCGCCCATCCCGCCAAGCATCAGCGCGGGAACCCCACTCACCCTGCTGGCGACAGTTACTCCGGCAACCGCGACAGGCACGCTCCTCTTCCGGGATGCGACTGGGGGCGTTCTCGGCCAGGCGACGATCATCCACGGCACGGCTTCTCTTCTTCTCTCCTCGTTGCCGGCAGGAACCTACTCGATTGCGGCGCAGTACCCGGGCGACGCCGAGGACGGCGGCTCCTCCTCCGCGTCCGTCGCAACCCAGGTCGTGCTTCAGCCTTCGCAGGTCGTGCTGGCGGCGGCGGCCACTCCTGTACCCTACGCAACAGCGCTCTCGCTTGCAGCGACACTCTCCTCCGCAACTGCAAGCGGAGTCGTGTCGTTCTATGACGGAACCAGCGCCCTCGGAACAGCTCGCCTGGTCAATGGTGTAGCCGCCTTTCAAATCTCAACGCTCGCTACCGGGTCTCACCAGCTGCACGCCGTATATGGAGGAGACAACGTCTATGCTGCATCGACCTCTCCGGCGATTGCCGCGTCCATCGTTCCAGCCGGCACAGTCACAAGCCTGAGCCTGGCGGAGGTCGATGTACCCGTGGGTGGACTGGTCGTCATCAACGTTCGGGTAAGTACGGTTTCCGCCTCCGTGCCCAGCGGAACAGTCGTTCTGCGCGCGAACGGGGCTATCCTGACCTCTGGGTCGCTCGCAAACGCCGCAGGGGGAGCGGGGTACGCGACACTCTCAGTCGCTTCCGCGGCTCTGGGCTTCGGAACCTTTGGCATGACTGCTTCCTACTCCGGAGACGCCAACGACTTGCCCTCTGACACATTGGCAACGCCGGTTTCGGTGACAATCGTGTCCGCAGCCACCGTCACCGCCTTGAGCCTTTCCTCAATGCAAGTACCACCGCAGACCCCGGTTATGCTGACCGCCTCGGTTCACAATCCTAGCCCGTTGGCCGCGACGGGGAGTATGGAATTTCTCATGAATGGTGCGGTGTTCGCGACAGTCCCGCTGGACGCAAGCGGAGCCGCCGCGATAAGGCTGGCCGCGCAACCGGTTGGCTCCTACTCGCTTTCTGCGCTATACGTGCCGTCCGGATTCTGGACCGGCAGTACTTCGGGAGCGCAGGCCCTAACCGTTACACCGCCGGTAGCCCTCGTACTCACGCCAAACGTGGTGAGTCTTGCTTCAGGAGCGAACACCACCGTGGCGCTCAGTCTCACGCCGCTCTCCGGATTCAGCGGACCGCTGCAAGCGCACTGTCAGAGCTCGGCGCCGTTTCTCACCTGCTCGATCGATCCTGTTACGGCGATCACCGGGCCTGTGAGCAGTTCGGTACACCTTACCGTAGCGCAAAACACTTTGGGAGCGTTTCTTCCCGGGACGCGAACGAATCTCTTGCAGGATAGCGGCTTTCTTGCGTGTCTCCTGCCGATTTTGCTGCGCCGGAGGAGACCCGTTCCAGGGAAGAGGCGAAGCTTACTGGCTCTCTGCGCAGTAGCGCTTCTTTCCGGCTGCGCGACCGGAGGCGACTTCGGCTCGATTCCGCCCGGACAGCAGCTTGTTGTAGTAAGCATCACCGCCGCCGGAGTCACAACCACGGCCGGCATTGCGGTTAAAGTCAATCAGTAAGGAGATCGGGCTGCTGGTCCTCGACCGGCAGCTATAATGAGGAACAGACGCGGAGTCCAAGGCTTGGTGCCGCCGCAGACCAAACAGATGCCGATTGGACGACTTACCCTCGAGCTTTCTATTCCTTATGCTCAATCGCTTAAGGATCGACGTCAGGTGACCCGCTCTCTAAAGAACAGCCTGAGACACGCGTTCAATCTATCGGTAGCGGAGAGGAACGATGGAGGAACTCTCTGGAACCAGGCGACCTTAGAGATTGCGGTAATCTCAAGCTCGACACAGGTGCTCACGCAGTCTCTGGAGTCTATTGACCATGCGGCGCACCGAATGACTCTTTCACTCAGTGCGGAGATCGCCGACTCCTACGCGGAGATCCTACCCGATTAAACGATTTCACTCGCAGTAAGGAACTGAGTTATGCCTGTCTCTCGCGCCCGCACCCACCACCGCAACCGTGTCGCACATTCGTTCTCTGAGGAGATCGGAGCCATGCTCGAAGGCGAGCTCTCTGACCCGCGCATCTTTCCTTCCGTGGTGACGGAGGTTGTTCTCGCTCCGGGCGGAAAGTCGGCGCGCGTCTTCGTTGCGGTTCATGGAGGCGACGACGAGGAAACTTCGACGTTGGCAGCGCTTACCCAGGCCCGCGGCTTCATACGCGCGCAGATTCGCGACCGCATGGGTATTCGCCATGTGCCGGAATTGTCGTTCGCGATTGACCGGTCGGAAAAGATGACCGGTCGTATGGACGAACTGCTCGGCCGTATGCGCAAACGAGAAAGCAAACGTGCTGAAACGATCGCATCGACACCCGATCCAGCCACGGACACAGCTAGTTAGCTACGATCCTTTTTCAATCCGGCAAGTAAGCACATCCGCCCTGCACATTCCGCGTGCAGGAGGCCGCCCGGCGCCAACTCTGCTACCCTGAGGTCGCTCCATACCGAAGCGTGAGTGACTGACCCAACCCAACCCGCCGCAACCGGCGACGTGCGCCGCTCTGTGGAGGCGGCCCATCCTTCCGACTGGACCGGCCGGCTTCGCCGCCTGTGGTCGCACGCGGCTCGCTCCGATCCGTGGGAGTTTGTGGTCCTCTTCGCGGTCGGCTTGTTTCTTCTGTTGTATGGGTTGACTCCCTTTACAGGAGGTGACCAGCTTGGACTCGTCGGCGCCGATGAGCCACGTTATGCGCAGATCGCCCGCGAAATGCTGCACCTGCATGACCAGGCCTGTGCCGACGTTCACTCCGACGTTGTTCCACGAGGCTTAACGCGGCTGGACCTGAACAACTCCTTGCATTGCTTGTTGTCGGGAACCGTGACTCCCATCCTCTATGGACGTCCGGGGCTCGAAAAACCCGCTCTGTACTACTGGCGAGCAATGGGCTTCTTCCGCGAGTTTGGAGTATCGGATTGGTCGGCGCGACTGCCCTCTACCTCCGGCTCGGGATTTCTCATCCTGCTGATCTTTCTCCATATGCGCCGATTCCGTCCGGGCGGCCACCTCGACGCAGCCCTGATCACCATCTCTTGTGTCGCCATGCTTTCGTTTTCACGCGGCGCGTCGACGGACATGCAGCTTGCCGCCCCGTTCTGCATCGGCATGCTGGGGTGGTATGCCTGGTATGAAACCGGGAAGAAGTTCTGGCTCTTTGATCTTTATTTCTTCGGCGGAGCTGCGACTCTAGCCAAGGGACCCGTAGCACCCTTCCTCGCTTTGATTATTATTTTTCTCTTCGTGGCGCTGCGCCGGGAGTGGACGCTGCTCAGGCGAACTATTTGGCTTCCCGGTCTCCTTCTTTACTTCGTCATGGTGCTGCCGTGGTACATCGCGGTACAGCGCCGTAATCCAACGTTCGTTCGGCAGTTTTTCCTTGAGCACAATTTGGAGCGGTTCAGCACAAACCGCTTTCAGCATCATCAACCGATCTACTACTACCTGGTCGTGCTGCTGCTGGGACTGATGCCATGGACCTTTCTCGCCATACGCGCTCTGATCGATGCGCTGCAGATCTCGTTTGCGGAGTGGAAGGTAAGAGGCAAGGGAGTTCGCTACCTGGGAAACTCACGGGCCGGCGACGCCTTCCCGGAATTTCTAGTGCTGTGGACGCTTTTTCCCATCGTCTTCTTTTCGCTCTCGAACTCGAAGCTTCCCGGATATATCCTGCCGTCGATTCCACCTTTGACGATTCTGACCGGAGACTATCTCTACCGCAGCCGGCGTAGCGGGTTGGCGACCTGGCTGTGCTGGTCGCACGCGGCACTCTGCGCGTTTATGGTGTTTGTGCTGACTCTCGCGCCGCAGCACATGCAATACGAAACGCTGGTCCCTTCGGTGGGTTGGCTGGTGATCGCGGCGGTCGCGGCGCTGTTGACCGGGTTGCTGCTTGCGCTTGCGACCAAACGGCTCGGCCATGCGCAAATCAGGAACTACACACTTATCCCAATTTGCTTGATGCTAGTCTTCCTCCTCGGCTTTCATGGTCGCGACCTGGATCTGAACTATTCGGCACGTCCCCTGGCTCGCGAGATCGAGCGGCTCGCCCCGCATACGTCCACCGTCGCCCTGCTACATGTGAAGCGCGACATCGACTACGGGCTTGCGTTTTATCGCAATCAGCCGAGTGCGCATTATGACAATCCGGAAGAAGGTGTGCCGGAGGGGGAACACGTCCTCGTCACCCGGTCCAGCGACCAGGAGCTGCTGGATCGGTATCTTGCCGGGCGCGTTTATGAGCCCTTGTTCCTTTACGAGACGGACGGGCTGGCGGTGTATCGGGTGTTGGCTCGCATCGATGCTGCCGTACCGGAGTTGCCTGTTTCCGCACCCAACACGGGGCAGGTCCGGTAAGCTCTGGGAGAGGATGTGCTTTCTGCAATGACATCTCCGCAACAGATCGAGATTCTTGACCTGCGTCACTTCACCGCACGTCAGCTTCGCCCCCTGCTCGAGCAGGAGGCGGAGACCTGGCAGCGGCGTTTGCGCTGGGATTACCGGGGGTCGACCGATCTCTTGCTGCAGTATCTGGACTCCCGCATCCTGCCCGGGTTTGTGGCGCTCGCCCGCGGACGTATCTGCGGCTACACCTTTTTTGTCTATGAGGGCAGCAAGGCGGTGGTGGGGGATCTGTATGTTGAAGCCGGGCATCCTGCGCTGCTGACGACGATGCAGACGCTCGCCCGCCATCTGCTCGATGTACTTGAGGCTTCCCCGGATGTGGACCGGATCGAGGCGCAGCTGCTGCTGTACGGGGCGGGATCCCTGCCGCCCTTGTTTGATGGATTCCGGGTCTATCCGCGGCTCTTTCTGGAGCGCCGCCTGCGGCTGCAGGGTGGTGTGCGGCCGCTGGAGGTGCCGGGGGGGATGGAGCTGTGTGCGTGGGCTCCGGGGTACTACCAGGCGTCGGCGGAGCTGATCCAGGCGTGCTACGAGGGGCATATCGACTCGGAGATCAACGACCAGTACCGGAGCCTGCAGGGCTCGCTGCGGTTTCTGCATAACATTGTTCGGTTTCCGGGGTGTGGGACGTTCGATCCCGAGTCGTCGTGGGTGTTGCGGCGGCGGGCGTCGGGCACGCTGGCCGGGATCCTGCTGTGTTCGCGGGTGGCTCCCATGGGGCCGGAGGGGGCAGTGGCGCATGTGACGCAGCTCTGTGTCGCGCCGGGGTATCGCGGGCAGCATTTGGGTCGGCTGCTGCTCGAGCAGTGTATGCGCACGCTGCCGGCGCGGCACTACCAGGCGCTGACCCT
>CAXUEE010000129.1:0-482 GCA_964249905.1 uncultured Acidobacteriaceae bacterium | reverse complement strand
CACCGGTTCGATGCGCTGGTCATGGACAAGCGCCGGGGCGGGCTGAGCCTTGTGCCGCGGGAGAGCTGATTTTCAGGGTCCCCCCTCCCCCCTGTTTTCTTTCAAAGTCTTCAAAACATGGAACTTAGGTCTGGACTTCGGAGCTCCAGGTCCGGACTCCGCGCGGCTGGTCCTCCCAGCGCTCCGGTGTTCCCCGGCGGGTGTTTTCTGTTTTCAGGCTCTCTTCCAGAATACCGGATCGGCAGGGGGGATTGTGCCAACTTTTTTCAGGCTCTAAGCGGAGTGGAATGAGGAAGTTGGAGGTTCGGGTGAGGCGGCGGGGCTTGACAAGGCTCCGAGAGACGGCAGATTCGGGTAGGCTGTGCGGGTGCGTGCGGCGGTCGGCGGGTCCTGCCCTGTCGCAAGGGCTCGCCGAAGAAGGGGTCCTTCGTCGACCTCCCCACGGTGGGCTGTGGGAAGGCCGCTCAGGATGGGGTCGTGGG
>CAXUEE010000128.1:4443-10880 GCA_964249905.1 uncultured Acidobacteriaceae bacterium | reverse complement strand
CCCTTCTGCACCCCGGTCTCGGATGAGGAAACATCAAGGTAAGAGGTGACCGCCCCGCCGTTGAAGTACACAAGACCCGCGAGCGTCGCAGGGGTAAGCACGCTGCGCAAGCCCGCATTGGCCGGGGCGGTTCCTTGTAGGTTGACAAAACTCACCTCGGAAAGGCTTGCGCTAGGCTGCCCTGCGAGTGACTGCTTGGTGAGCGTGCCGGAACCAAGCGGAGTGGCGTCGGTGGTGATCAGCGTAGCGCTGCTGATAGCCGGGCCTGTTCCCGAGCTTAGGGGTGTGTTGACCGGGTAGAAGATATCAAAGTGCTGCTTGCCGAGCGTCGTCACGATCTCGACCGAACCGCTTGCGCCGTTCATCGTGTAGGTGCCGGATAGGATCGGCACCGCAGCCTGGCTGCTCACGGCGGAGTTCAGGTCTTCCACACCCGAGGTGATGTTTCCTTGCCCGTCGGCTGTGAAGCTTCCGACCGCAACCACCTTGTTGGTCGGCAGCAGCTCCGGCGTACTGCCGACAAACTGAAATGCATACTGGCCCTGGAGGAGTTCGGGGGCGTTATTGTTGTCGTAAGAGCCGGATTGGTTGGGAAGTATCAGGATGTTCAGGCTACCGACGCCAGAGACGGAACCTGGGCAAGCTGGCGGAACGCCAAAGGCGTAGGCCTGCTGGGAAGAGGCGTCCGCCGTCAAGAACCCCGCGTACACAGACATGGCTTGAAAGCTGATAGAGCCCGGAGCGTCCACCACTTCGCCGGGACCACTCTGTTGCGAGAAGCCTCTGTTATATGTGTTCCAACCAAAATACTGCTCCGCAAACGCGTTCGGAGGAGGTGTGTACCTAGGTGCGAACGACAACGTGTAGGTGAAGGTGATCTCCTGGCCAAGCGTAGGCTGGGCTGGACTGTAGGTGAGCGAGCTTACGCACTGCGCCCACAGGGGTGCTGGTGCTGTTGCAAGAACGGCAAGTAAGAGATAGGACTTCACAAGTTTCTCCGTGCTTCGGGGATCACGCTAGGAAGCAGGATAACGTGTCTCAGTCATGAGACAGATCATCCCCGCCTTGCGGGCCGGGAGCGTGCGGCTATCCTGACTAGGGCTTGCACAGATGCTCGGCCAGACATAGGACATGGCGATCTGGGCCATGACCCGCACCGAAGAAGAATCCGATCGGCCAAACCCAGTTTGGAAGCGACGCCAGGGCTGGATCACAGGACATGAGCCGGGAACTTAGGTGGACCGTTGATATAGGGAGTGTGCAGCACGGACATCACCTCTTCAGCGGGAGATCCGAGTGCGGTGAGGGATGGAAGAGTTCAGCGATGCCTCGAACGAGTAATCTCTGTCCTGATCGCAGTCGCTGGCTGCCGAAGACACGCCCCTAGCCAGAACAGAATGCAATCTGCCGAACGATGTGGAACAGATTAGGTGCAGCATCGCCGGTTTCATCAGCCCAATTGTCACCGTGGGCCTGTGCAGCAGGGCCTCAAATGCGAATGCCGTTGTGGACAGTGCAAAGCCACGGAGGAATCTATCTTGAAGCGAAACCTTCCTAGGCACAGTGTCAGGAGACCAGGGGACACGCTGTCGACGCTAGGAGTGCTCCATTTCTCAGGCTTTGGTCCACCCATGGGAGCCGAGGCCCGGGTTGAGACACCAGCCGCGAAGAGGCACCAAATAACCGCACACTGTTCACTAATCACATAGGGATAGTCAGCCTGCAACTTCTTGGATCCGTTCAGGTTACAAGGGGTGAAAATAAGGCAATGTCAACAGGCCGGCATTGTTAATCGGTAGGGCGATCAGCTAGGCAAAAGCACAGGCAATATACAACAGGGCACTAGCCAATAACAGGTCCTATTACACAGGCAATGGCCAGGCCGATGAGCTGTGGGCGTGGGATAACAGGACACAGGAAGTCGCTGATTTGAAGATGCGATGATGCGCAGGAGCGTGACACCTTCTAGATCTGAACCGCCTCAAGAAAAGAAGCCGGCCAGGGAGCGAGCCCAAGCCGGCGATCCTACTCCTCCAATTCGGAGGACAGATGATTTAAGCGAGAGATCTCCCG
The DNA here is from genome assembly GCA_964249905.1 of uncultured Acidobacteriaceae bacterium. GTDB lineage: Bacteria > Acidobacteriota > Terriglobia > Terriglobales > Acidobacteriaceae > Edaphobacter. Next base: position 8,807 of record CAXUEE010000128.1, on the reverse strand, counting down.
CGACTCAAAGAAGTCTCCTGAAGAGCTTCGCAGAACGACTGATAGCGTGGCGCAGCCTCTCTTCCGTCGGCAGCGCCGGCGAATACCTTTGTCATAAGGGTCGAGGCCTTGAATTGATTAGAGATTCCGAAGCAAAGCCGTTTGCGCAGGCCTTGGAGCTCGCGAGTCAACAAGTACATCAATTCCTGGCTTGGAGTGAGGTAGAGCACAAGATCGACCTGGTGGTCCTCTTCCAGTGCGATCCGGATCTCTCGGTATCTCGCAGCAGACTTCGCTGTTCTTTCATACTCAAGAGCGAACCGCACGTTCTCGTCGCCGACCCTAACGGTGACAATTGCGTCGTAATCCTTGACCCCCTCTCCATAGAGCGCCAGATTCTCCGAGAGGACCTCGAGCTCGCCTTTCCAGGACACCAGAGATCCGGCGCGCATGAGGGCGATCCGGAACTCATTCAGCTCGACCATATGGATCGCATCCGCCAGATGAAATCTGAATTTAGTAAAAGCCCCAACCGAGATCAGGGCATGACCATGGGACTCAAGAAGCGCCAGGCCGGCACGAGTAATGCCATAAAGAGATTCACCAAGCGAAGGCAACTCGTCGTAGCGTCTCACGAGATCTGCTTCGATAAGACGTTTCACTCTCCAGTAAGCACTGCGCCTGTTCGGTTCAAGCCCGGAAAGAGTGAGGCTCTCGTATAGCTGCGAGAGCCGGAGCATCCGTGCATTCCGGATCTCGACCAAGACCGGCACATCGCGATCCTTATTAATCGATATCGCGCCCTTTTCATACCGCATGCGTCAGCTCCCCCTCTTGCAAAACTATGTCTTCTCCATCTGGACTGAGAACCCAGCGACCCAGGCTGGTCTCCAGCCATTGGCCCGCTCGTATCAGCACCATGGCCTCGTAACGTTCCCGCGAGCTGCTGATGGCGATTGGCTGCACCCCGGGCGCATGCCACTGTGGTTCGCGGAATTCAATTGCTCCGTGTGTCGTGGAGTGAAGCGTCACGAGATACGCGTCCGGCGTGCGGCCAATTGCCGGCAGCTCGAAAAGCAGATGGATCTGCCCCGCGTGAAGGGTCGGTCCAGAAACCTGGAACGTTCTGCCGCAAATGCGGTCGACGGCCGTGGGATCGAAGCCGCTGGTACGGTTGAACCGGATCCGGCCTGGATAGATGTGGCAGTCCCGGCGGCGTCGGCCGCTCATCAGGCCGGTGGAATTGAAGTAGGCAGCTTTACGCCGAAATCGAAACGGGTCGCCCAACGGACCGGAGTGCATGCCCCACCAATGAACTCCACAACTCAACACGCGAACGATCATGAAGCAGCATCCTCCTGCGCCATGTGAAGAGCGACGACTAGGGTCAGGTATCGATGCTTCTGCAGCAGCGAGTGGCTCTCCATCAGACACATCGCCGCATACTCGGTCAGCTTCTTCCCTGTCGAGATCATCTGCTGGAGCGTCTGCCCAAGCTCTCGCATCGAGATGGCATAAAGCAGATCGTCCTCAGCTATTCCCACGCTCGCGTAGTCGTTCCAGTCCGCCGGGGACTTTCGTGGACGCTCTTGCTGGAAAGCAAGCCAGCGCGCGAAAGAGGTGTTGTTGCTCGTGACATAATCGAGAACTCTTTTCGGACTGGCTGTGTAGGGGATCAGCGGCGCGGCCGGGTTCTCACCTAAGAAGATCGCCACCTCGCGCAGAAGACGGTCGGTGATGAGTTCAAGCTTGTCCTCGAACTCTTGACCGTAGTACCGGGAGATCTCGCTCAACTCGCTGGTGAACTCCGCCGAGGCGACAAAACCTTTTGCCTCCTGGATCTTCCAGAGCTCAAGGAAGGGAGCGATGAGCAGCGTCCGATCTGCGAGATCCTTGGGTACGTAGGACCGCATGTATTGCTCCCAGTGCTCACGGTCTCGGAACGGTGCGCCACTGTAAATGACAAATCCCGCCACATTCATACCTGCTCCTCTCTGCTTAGGCCTGATCTCCTGCCGCCTGCATCCCTTTCACGCTCTCGATGTATTGTTCCTGTCGGTTCAGTCTCTCTTTGAGGTTTCTCTCCGTATTGCGGAACGCGTCCACCTGATTCCTGAGCCGGATGATCTCCTGGCTCATCCGCTCCGCTTCGGCGGCGTCGACAACGGTCCCGTCAGGTTTCGCTTCCGACTGAACGGGTGATGTCGAAACCGGAGTGTTAACCGCAGGAGCTTTTCGGGAGACTGCCGGTTGTGCAGGAGGCTTCTCGATAATGGCCGCAAGTATTCCGCTATTGTTGCCGGCTCTATCTGATCCGTATCTTGCACCGCTGGTGGGATTAGGATCTGCGGCGGCGAGCCTGCCGGAGTTTTTCACTGTTTCGGTTTCTTCACGCGCCTCGTGCATCCTTGTCGGCAGCGGCTGCTCCGACTCCCCTTCAGTCGGCTCCGTCGGCTGGATCTCGATGCGCGGTTTCTCGATTGCGCGTCGTCCGGTGGCGGACGCGGGACTCGAATGGGGAACCAAGGATTTCTCCACGACGGAGTCATGCCTCTCGACGAGTGCGTTGTACTCGGCTGTGCGCCGCTCGATTTCGATCTTGTCGCTGACCCGGCCGTTCCACAATTGCGCGATCAGAGCGCGGGGGGTTGCGCGAAGAGCAGCGGCGAGGGCGCGCAGCTGAAAAGGAAGGTGATCACCAGTCTATGGGTCGTTCTCATAATGAGTCTCCGGTCATGGAACCCGAGGTACGCCGCCGACGACGAGGCCGCTGCTCCTGCGGATCGCTGAAGCGAAGGTTAGCTCCTACGGCGAGATCGATGGGGTGACGCAACTTCGGGTGCGGCCGCATAAACATGCCGGGCAGCTGATACAGCGGGCGGTGCCGCACCAGCAGGTGCGCGAACAGGGTTCCCTCCCGTGCGTCGACCATCAGGATCTGCATCTGGCCGGTCGGCAGATTCTTAATCTGATCCTCCCGCGCACGGGTCTCCTTAATCTCGCTCTCGCTGCCGGTACCGGTCTCGACGTATTTGGTCGCAAATAAACCGGTCTTGCGCACGGAAAGGCTGCGGCGCTTGGTATCGATTCTCGCCGAAGCCTTCAAAAACCACTGCACGGTGGTTTCCTCGGAAACGTTCATGATCATCTTGGTCTGCGGAGCGGACGATATCTCTTCCGCGAACGCGTTGCTGACCTTCTGCAGCTGCGAGAGCATTTGGAACGAAAACAGGATCGAGATCCTCGCGCCGCGGGCGGTCTGGAGGACGTTAGCGAAGCCGGGATAGGCGAATGCCTCGAACTCGTCGAGGATGACCGAGACCATCGGCTCAAGCGACGCGCCTTCTTCCGGTTCGCGCGAGTAGCGTTTGCCCACCATGAGCCGGAGGTTCTGGAGAACGATCTTCCCGAGCGCCTCCACGGCGCGTTCGTTCGCGTTAGTGTTGAGCGAGACGAGAAGGATCAGGTTCTGGTCCAGCACGTCATCGAGCGTGAGCAGGTCCTGGTAGGAGCCGGTGATGACGGAGAGGTCATCCTCGAGAAAGGACAGCAGCTCGTTGAGAAGCCCCTGTATCTTCTGAACGCGGTCGCGGTCCTCGAAGGACTTCTTGACCATCCTGATCGACATGTCGAAATTCTGCCGCTTCTGCGCGGAAAGGTCGGGCAGCGTTGCAATACGTGCGGCAGCGGTCTCGACCTGTTCGCCGAGCACCTTTTCATCGAGCGCCATGACAAGGACGTCGTAGATGTTGAAGCGCTTGCCGGTGTAGTGGAGGATCCGAACAAGATCGGAAAGATAGGCTTCCTGATGGCCTTTGAAGAAGTCTTCGCGGAGACCGAATGAGCCGAAGATGAAGTTGACGTGTTCCTGGTAATTGTCGTCGACCGCGTAGAAGGGGTTGTAGCGGACCGAGGAGTGCGGCCGGGAAGGATTCAGGATGCGGAGGTCCTGGGTACGGCCGGCTTCTTCGGCCGCTAGGATGATGGCCCGCTCGAAGTCGGTGTCGCCCTTGCCGTTCAGGATGATCATCGGCATCCGGCGGCCGCTGAACTCGCGGCCCATATCCTGCCGGACAATGTTCATGATGTTAGTCGTCTTGCCGGCACCGCTGCCGCCGACCAGGATTCCGTGGCGCATACGCACGTCATCGCGCCAGAACATCGGCTCCCGATGCACGGTGTACCCGAGCAGGGTCGCCCCTAGTCCTTGTGCCTGCTCAAAGGCTCGCTCGTCGCTGCTGCTCGAAATGGCGAGTGGCGGGTGCGGCCAGATCTCTTCGCGTTTGCGCCTGTGACCGATGAGGTGGACGAGCGTGAATGCCACCCCCGTCACCAAGATGGCTAGGTAAGCGGCAATCTCTTCGCACTGATCATTGGTGAGGTGT
>CAXUEE010000128.1:0-4433 GCA_964249905.1 uncultured Acidobacteriaceae bacterium | reverse complement strand
CGCTCGGGCGGAAGCCGCGGCGGCGGTTGCGGGCGCCGATGGCGAAGGCGGCGAGCGCAAGGAGGAACAGAATACCGCCGGAACTATCCTGGTTGTTGCGCTGCTGGGTTTGGTTCACGCGGGCTTTCCCATCTTGAAATAAAGGAACACAGTAACTGCTGCTGCGAGAACAACGGCGGCGGTAACCAGGAGCGGATGAGGCTTCCAGCGGCCTTGCGGCGTGAGCGGTCTGAGGTCATCCCGCAAGGCGTGCAGCAGCGCTTTCTGTATATTGACTTCGCGGTCCTGCCTGTAAACAGCCCGCATCGCGAGGCGCACCTCATGGGCGGTCACCCGCCCCTGAGCGTCCACTAGAGCACCGCGGTGGCCGACACTGGCTGGTCGGCTGCATCGCTGAAATGAATTGCGAAGATCTGCGGGGCGTTATCGGTGCCCCGGAAGCGGATGACCCCGGTCTCGCTCTCGCCCGGGGCGAGATCCTTTGCGGCATCTGTACTCGCGAGTACCGGTACCGGCGCGTTGAGGCTGACCTTGAAGCTTTCCGTCATGGATGGCTTGAGTTGGTGATTACGCAGGGCTGCCAGCGAAATATCGTTTCTGGCCGGCACCAGCACACTGACAGAAGGAGCGCTCGCGTGGAAGTTCTGCGTCGTCCGGTTCTCGATCCTGTAGCGGACGCAGGTAGTGCTGTTTTCGCGGTAGACCTGCTGCAGTGTGACATTGACACGTCCTGTCTGAGTTCTAGCTTCGTCCCTGACGATGGTCTCGCTGTCGGCCATGATGGCAATCGGGTCGGCAGCCGGCGCTGGCGAACTTACAGAAGACACTTGTGCGGAAGGCTGCGCCGGCGTGGCGGCGGCATTGCTAGGAGCCTTCGGCAGAGAGCGAATCAGCACATTCATCTGAGACACCTCGCCGGCGGAATCTAGCTCATAGCTGAGCTCCCGCGTTGCGGTCCAGATAAAAAGGTTTGTCGCTTCGCGGTCTCGGACGGGCTTGAGGAAGATCTTGTCGCCGTGCTGCTCAACGGTAAACGAGTCCGGGTTTGCAACGGCAAACGTCTTGATCGGCTCGCCCAGTTCGAGCACCGTCAGGTGGCCGAGGGCGGTATGGAGATGAACAACCTGATCGTAGTTGGTGGTTTGCGCTCCGGCCGCGACGGCGGCGACGGCAAGCGCTATCGCTGTTGCAAGCTGCTTCATGGGTCTACTCTCCTTGGACAAGGCTCGTCCCGGGCGAGTGGAGGAGGGGAGGTCCTACAACGGGCGCCCGGTGATGAGGGTTGTTATAGGGCGAGGCGTGGATTCGATCAAATCAGAGGCGGGACCGCTAAAGTCCTCGGGAAAGGAGTGATCTGCCAGGCATATGCCTTGCAAACCAAACCTTCCATCGAGGGATCTATGCGTGGAAAACACTCTGCGAGAAGTCAAGCTGATGCTCTTCGGTCAGCACAAACATCATCGCTGTGTGCTCGCCAGGGGTTCCGTCGGGATTCACATACGGCTGAACCCTGACCATGGACCGCCCTTGCCAGGTGTAGTACGAATCCGGCAATTGCGGCATGCGAACCTTGACAGACCTGCCGCTTGTGTTCTGCGCAAGCAAATCGCAGAACTCCTGCGGAAAGGTGTTGAACAGGACCCCGCCGCTGCCTGCACCCGCGGTGACGACCGAAGCCATCGCCTGAGCCCAAGCGCCGCGGTTCTCCTGCTTGCCGACAGCCCACTGCTGCAGCAGCCGGCACAGGAACGAAATCTCGCCCTTGAACCGGTCCTCGTCAGCACGTAGAGCTCCCTGCGCAGCGTTACGCACCCTCGTCGCTTCCTTCTTCTGAGCCTGATTGTCGCTCTTGCGGGCGGCGAGCAGGGCTTCGTGGGCGGCGCGGTGCTGGTCCTTTATCGCTTTGTTGCGCTTGATTGCGTGCCCGGATTTCAGGCCGTAAACAAGGTTCATGTTCGTGCATTCCGCGTGCATCTCTTTTGAGACCTGCTGGCCCTGGAAGAGTCCGCGGAAATCCTTAATGGGCCGCTCCTCAGCATGGAAGTCGCCAAGGATGGGCCGCAGCATGTTGTAGAACTGGCCGACGATGTCCGAAGCAGTAACCTCGATCTGCATCGGTAGATCAGACACCATGCGCTCGCGCTTGTACTTGAGCCACGGCGCCTGGTCGATCTCCTTCCGAATGGCTGCTACCGCTTCCCCGTCTACCTTCACGTCGTGCTTGAGGGAGTCCAGGGCGTTCTGCAGCTGCTCGACCAACTTATAGGCAAGATCGGCACGTCCGGCTGCGAGGCAGGACGTCTTCAGGTCGGTGATCATGCCGACTTTGTTGCCTCGTGCGTTCATCGCCACGAGCTGCATGTTCCACCACGGTGACTTGGCCTTTTTCTTGGTTTTGACCACGGGCTGGAACTGTTCGCGATAGGCAATCCGGCTCTCCACGAAATTCGGGAAGCGGTCGGACGGCATAGCGCAGATAGTATCGAAGTCGAAGTCGCCTCCGTTCCTGGCGGCCGTCTTCGAGTGGAGAGTATAGGTGCCCTCCAGGCGAAGCTGACGGTTCAGAACGTAGTCAACGACCGACTCCGGAAGCGGACCGGCCCCAAGCCTCTCGGTGAGGGTTGAGACCAGTTCGTGGTTCGAGAGGTGACGCACCGCGAGCAGGTCCTCCTTCATCCGTATTGGATACCGGATGGTGAGGCTCTTCTCGGCAGTGAGCGAGGTGACGGCAGCGTCCTCCGGGATCCAGTCGGATGCCGAGAAGATCTTGCCGTTGCACTCAAACAGAATGCCGTCGTCAGTAAGAGCGAACGAGGGCAGGGTAAATCCACCGCCGGTCAGAATCCGGTAAGCCTTGCGTGCAAGCTTCCGGTTCAGGTAGTTCGACACGTACGGTATGTGAACAACCATGCCGCTCGCGTCAGAGAGCAGCGCTGCCTCGACAGGATCCCACTCGATGTTCTGGGCGGAGCCGGCTGCCGGAACAACGTCGTCCTCGTCCTCGTCGGACAGTTCTTCATCGGGAGCGGTGATGTAGGGCCTTCCCATGAACTCGAAGAGGCCCTGGTAGTCGCCGTTGTCCCATGCGCTTCTGAGCCTTGTGATCTGTTCCAGTGCGGCCGGGAAGATCTCGGTCTCAAGCGATTCTTTGGAAGCGTGTTCGAGCAGTGTGTAGCTCGAGCCCATCTCGGAGATCCTCGAAACCGCTTTGGTGCCGAGAATGATGGGACCGTGATACAGATTGCCGGAAACACCGATCCCCGGGATGTGCCGCGGCGCATCCTTGAGACCTGGCTTGACGGAGCTTTTCGGAAGTACGATATCGACGGCGAGCCGGTCGGCAACGCTGTCGCTCATGATCTTGAAAGCGCCTTTAGCCTGCTTCGGTGCATGCGAGTCGAAGGCCAGCCGGAACTGGACAAATCGATCGGCGGGCAGGTTGAGCTTGCTGTACAAGGATTCCCGAACCCAGCCGCGGCAGTCATTGGTGCCGAGGATGTGATCCTCGACAACAAGAACGCGCGCGAAAGGCTCGTCAATGACGACCTTGCAGTCGGTCATCAGGATCGAGAAGTAGGTGATTGCCGCCTGCGGCCAACGCTGAAACCGCTCAGCGAGGGGCTCGGCGTGCTCGACATCCACAAAGTAAAATCGGCCCTCCTTCGCCGCGCCGCTCGCGCCAATCAACTTGTAGGTGACGCCCTCGTAGAAAAGGGTCGCCATGCTGTTCTCGACCACGGATTGCTCGTAATGATCAAGCTCGTCCGGTACGCCGACGCGTGCAACACGGATGCCAGGGTAGAGGCGCGAAAGCAGAGTGCCTTCGAGCGTGCTCTTGGAATCCTGCTTGCTGACGGTACGGGTCACTGTGCCATTGGCATCGATCAGCAGCTCGAGAATCGAGCTCGATACGGCTGCCGGGTTGGTGTTTGTCGTCGTCATGGTGGCTTCTCGTTTTCCTGCGCGCAGAAAGCGAGTTCTGAAGCAATATGCTGACCCAGCAATCGCTCGTCTCTCGTCTGGCGCCCGTTAGGGGTGGATAGGGAACTCACCAGATCTCAAGGAGCGAAATCGGGTCAGCGGAACCCCTCGATCCATACGATCGAGGTTCATGGAGAAAACAGGGACCGGCTGTGTTGTCGGTGTGTTTCTCTTCTGAACTCTGCTGACCTTCTGTGCCCTAGCGGCGCACGGCGCGCTTGACGAGGACAGCTGCGTTACCCTGGTCCTCGATCTCCGCACTGTAGGCGGTCACGACATAGAAGTTGTGGGACGAACGGAACGCTTTCACAATCGCGTCGCGCTCAGAATCGACCTCTTCGCCCAGCTCGATGTGTCCCTCGTCGTTGCTCTTCGCGAGAAAATAGCGGCCTTTCTCATCGGCAGGCTTTCTGGCTTTCTGGCCGGCCTTCGGCCCCGGCCTAGTCTTCGCC
>CAXUEE010000127.1:10214-10893 GCA_964249905.1 uncultured Acidobacteriaceae bacterium | reverse complement strand
GCGCGGAGGGCGGGGATGTCACGCGGGGGGACGAAGTCTTCCAGGTACTCGTACTCGAGGACGAGTGGTCCGTACTCGTGGGCAGGGAGGAGCTCGGTTGGGGCGTTGGGACGGACGTCCTGGTTGGTGATGTAGTACTGGGCGACGCGGCCCATGGAGTCCTGGGAGCCGACGGCAAGGACGAACTTGACCGAGGGATGGTAGAGCGGGTCGGCGGCGGCGACGAGGGCGAGCCCGCCGGAGAAGCTAAGGCCCATGACGCCAACGGGCGAGCCGGTGCGATGGGCGAACCACTGGACGGACTCGCCGATGGTGCGGGTGGAGGTGGAGTCGACATGGTAGTCCTTGATGTCGGGGAGCTCGGGGGTGAGGACCTCGATGCCGCAGCTGGCCATGGAGCGGGCGAAGGCGGTGAGGCGGGGCTCGTCGATGCCGAGGTGGTGGACGCCGTGGAGGACGAGGAGGGCGGGAGCGTTGGGCCGGCCCGCGGGCGTGTAGAGGCGAGCGCGGATTTGGCCGGACTCGACGGTGAGGGTGAGGTCTTCTGTGGATACGGGGAAGCTGACGACATGGCGAATGAGACGCGGGACGGGCTTGCCGGCGACCTGGTCGAGGACGGCGATGGCTTCGAGGTGGGCGCGGACAAAGGGCCAGGCGGCGACGGCGGTGATGAGGCACC
>CAXUEE010000127.1:7623-10130 GCA_964249905.1 uncultured Acidobacteriaceae bacterium | reverse complement strand
ACGCAGAGCCGAGGGGCGATGACGAAGAGGAGAAGGGTGCGGCGGCCGGCGCATGACTCCAACGATGGTACTTCCTCCCCCGTACTTTTGTTGCTTAAAGTATTCAGAAGAAACGAGTTATGCGTGGACCAAAAGTATCCTCAGGGGGTACTTGTTTTAGGCAATACGAAAGGCCCGGTACAGTGCCGGGCCTTCTTCAATCCCTAATGTAATTATAACGTGGCTGTCAAGATTGCGGGATGCAAGAAGCGAAATACGGAGATTCTGCCTGCGCCAGAATAATGGCGAAACAGCATAGTTTCAGATCTCCATGATGACGGGCATGATCAGGGGGCGGCGGCTGGTGGCCTTCTGGATGAAGCGCTTCAGGTCGTTGCGGATCTTTTCCTTGATGACGCCGTAGTCCTGGCGCTCTTCGGTGGAGGAGCCCTCGATGGTGCGCTGGACGCTGGCGCGGGCCTCGGCGACGATCTCGGCATCGTCGACGGCGAAGCCGCGCATGACGATTTCGATGGGGCCCTCGACTCGGCCGGTTCGCTTGTTGAGGGCGATGATGGGGAGCACGATGCCGTCTTCAGACAGGTGCTGGCGGTCGCGGATGATGACGTCCTCGACGACGTCGATCGAGCCGCCGGAGTCGATGCAGACGCGGCCGGTGGTGACTTTGCCGTTCTTGACCGCGGAGTCGGGGGTGAGCTCGAGGATTTCGCCGTCTTCGAGGAGCAAAGCTTTCTGGGGGACACCGGTCGAAAGGGCGAGCTCGACGTGGCGCTTGAGGTGGCGGTAGTCGCCGTGGATGGGGATGAAGAATTTGGGCTGAACGAGATTGATCATCATCTTCAGCTCTTCCTGGGAGCCGTGGCCGGAGACGTGGATCAAGCCGTTGGTGCCGTCGTCGTGAAGGACGTTGGCGTCGCGCCGCTCGAGGTGATCGATGACCCGGTAGATGGGTTTTTCGTTGCCGGGGATGACGCGGGAGCTGAGCACGACGGTATCGCCGGCTTCGATCTTGGCAAATTTATGGTTATTGACGGCGGCGCGGCTGAGGGCGGACATAGGCTCGCCCTGGGTGCCAGAGATCATGAGCAGAAGCTTTTCCGCGGGAAAATCGCGGATCTGGCCGGGGTGGATGAGCAGGCCCTGCGGAATTTTGAGATAGCCGAGGTCCTGGGCGATCTCCGTGGCGTTGTCCATGGAGCGGCCGATAACGGCGACTTTGCGGCCGTGCTTTTGGGCGAGCTCGAAGGCGAGGCCGATGCGTGAAATCGACGAGGAAAAGCAGGAGAAGAAAAGCTTCTTCTTGGTCTGGGCGAAGATCTCGTCGAGGCGGGGGCGGACGGCGCGTTCGCTGGGGGTCCAGCCGCGGCGGTCGACATTGGTGGAGTCCTGCAGCAGGGCGAGGACGCCGCCGTTCTTGCCGAGGTCGGCGAAGGCCTGGAGGTCGAAGGCCTTGCCATCCGGTGGCGAGAGATCGATCTTGAAGTCGCCGGTGTGCAGCACGACGCCGACCGGAGTGTGGATGGCGAGCGCGACGCAGTCGACAAGCGAGTGCGTGACGCGAATGGGCATGACGGAGAACGGTCCGAGGGTGAAGCGGCGGCCGGGGATCATCTCGATCAGATCGGCGTCATCGAGCAGGCGGTGTTCGTCGAGTTTGCCTTCGGCCAGGGCCAGGGTGAATTCTGTGCCGTAGACCGGAACGTTGAGCTCGGAGAGGATCCAGGGCAGGCCGCCGACGTGGTCCTCATGGCCGTGCGTGAGCAGGATGGCCTTGACCTTGTCGCGGTTTTCGGTGAGGTAGGAGATGTCAGGGACGACGATATCGACGCCGAGGAGCTCTTCTTCTGGAAACATCAGGCCGGCGTCGATGACGACGATGTCATCTTGCCAGCGGAGGGCCATGCAGTTCATGCCGAACTCGCCGAGGCCCCCGAGGGGAATCATGCGTAATTTATCTTGAGCCATCAATCTATGAGTTTAGAGCAAATCGTCGGATGCTGCGGAGGCCCTAACGGGCTGGCTGTGCCGTTTTTCCCGGAGACAAAACGCGTCCCACGGTGTTGACCCACCTTACACTTATGCTTCAGGCGCTCCGGCAGTCGTGCGGGCAGGCTGCGGGGCGCGAAAGCAAAGTGCGGAAAGGTGAGGCGCATGACAGCGCTCAGGCGTTGGAACGAGAGCTGCAGGCAGGAGGCGGAGGCGGACTTGCTGAGCTGCTGCGGCTCCCGGCGATGGGCGGCCGAGGTAACCCGTCTGCGGCCGTTTGCGGAGGTAGAGATGCTGCTGGCGGCGAGCGGCAGGCTCTGGTTTGCGCTCGAGCCGGAGGACTGGCTGGAGGCATTCGCGTGCCACCCGCGCATTGGCGAGCGCAGGGCTGCGGAGACGGCATCGCTGGCGAGCTCAGAGCGCGAGCAGGCCGTGGCGCAGCAGACGCTGGCCGGCGTGGAGGAGAGATTGCACGCGGGGAACCAGCGGTATGAGGAGCGGTTTGGGTTCCGTTATATCGT
>CAXUEE010000127.1:6171-7613 GCA_964249905.1 uncultured Acidobacteriaceae bacterium | reverse complement strand
CCCGGAGCTGCTGGCCGTGCTGGAGGAGCGGCTCAGCCATACGCGCGAAGAGGAGCTCGAGGAAGCGGCGCGGCAGCAGCACCGCATTACGCTGCGGCGCATGGGAGAATGGCTGGAGAAGCAGCCATGAGCGGGAGAAGCAGCCGTGAGGCAGAAGAAGCGATGAGCCAGGACGGTATCTCCACGCATGTTCTCGACCTTGCCCTTGGAGTTCCCGCGGCCGGTGTGCGGGTGCGGCTGGAGCGCGAAGCGCCGGACGATTATGCCGCAGCCTGGGCGCTCTGCGCAAGCGGAGTTACGGATAAGGACGGGCGCTGCCGGCCGCTGCAGGAGGCGGAAAAAGTGCTGGCGGGGAAACATCGCCTTACCTTTGAGACAGCGGCGTATCTGGCCGGGCTGGAGCAGCCTGCCTTCTTTCCTGAGGTGACGGTGACGTTCCTGGGCGAGGCGGATGGCGGAAGCTGTCATGTGCCGCTGCTCTTGAGTCCGTTTGGTTACAGTACGTACCGGGGCAGCTGAGAGGCTCCGTTGAAGGAGGAAGCATGGCCCATCTGGCGGAGAATCATTACGGAAAGTCGCGGGTCCGGCTGCTCAAGGTGGCGCGGGAAAGCGAGCAGCACCAGGTCCAGGACTGGACCGTGGGCGTGTATCTTACGGGCGAGTTCGAGGACTGTTACGTTACCGGCAACAATGCCGGGCTGCTGGCCACGGACACGATGAAGAACACGGTGTACGCGGTCGCACGTACGTCCACGGCGCGGACCATGGAGGCGTTCGCGCTGGAGCTGGCGGACTTCCTGCTCACGCGCAATCCGCAGGTGCGAAGCGTGCGTGTGACGATGGACGAGAGGGTCTGGGTGCGGATCAAGGCCGGCGGGGAGTTTCATCCATCGAGCTTTCTGCAGCGCGGGCCGGAGCGACACACGGCCTCCGTGGTGCTGGGGCAAGCAGGGCCGTCCCAGGAGCCGGCGGAGGTCGTCTTGACGGTAGAAGGGGGGGTGACGGGGCTGGTGCTGCTGAAGACGTCGCACTCGGCCTTTGCCGGGTTCAAGCGCGATGAGCTGACGACGCTGCCGGAGACGCTGGATCGGCTGCTGGGGACCGAGGCCACGATCACGTGGCTTTACGCGTCCGCGCCGCCGGACTATGGTGCGGCTCCGCCGATGGATTATGCCGCGGCGCGAACGCGGGTGATGGATGCTCTGCTGACCACCTTCGCCGAACACGACAGCCGTTCCGTGCAACAGACCCTGTACGCGATGGCCGAAGCAGCGCTGGCGGCTGAGTCTTGCCTGGCGGAGCTGAGCCTGACGCTGCCGAACCGGCACAATCTCCCCGTCGACTTCACGCGATTTGAAGCGCCCTTCGACTACAGCAATCCAAACATGATCTTTGTGCCGACTGAGGAGCCGCAGGGCCACATTCATGCCAGGGTGACGCGT
>CAXUEE010000127.1:1308-6161 GCA_964249905.1 uncultured Acidobacteriaceae bacterium | reverse complement strand
CCTCTGGCTTTCCCTCCCATATAATCGAGTCTTCCCCATGCATCGCACGGGACGTGATCTTCAGAGAGCAGTGAGGGTGTGCGTATTTTTACCAGGAACAGAGGCGGTATCCGAGCGAGCAGCGAAGCCAGGGGAACGGTCGATCAGCAGGTGGCCGAAGGCTTTCAGCGGTCGGCCGAAGGCTCTTTGAAGCACTCGGGTACGGAACCCGTGGAGGTGTCGTTTCTGGGGTACGCGCGACTGGCAGCTTTGGCGGTGCTGGCGCTGCTCCCTCCGGCTGCTCTGGTGGAGGCGCAGGCTCCGGGCACGGCACAGGCTCCGGCCGCGGCGCAGGCTCCGGCGGTCGATGCGGGCCAGTACGGCAATGCGCAGGCGCTGTGTACGCCGCAGGTGATCGGCAACCGGCGTATTCCGAAGGAGTCCGTGCTGGCGCGGCTGTTTTCACGGCAGGGCGACCTGTTCGACCCGCAGATTGTCGAGCGTGACTTCAACTCGCTCTGGAATACGGGCTACTTTGAATCCGTGCGGATTGAGCGCGTGGATACCCCGGCCTGCGTGCAGCTGGTGGTGTACGTCAAAGAAAAGCCGACCATCCGCGAACTGAACTACAAGGGCATTAACGCGGTGTCGCTTTCCGATATCGCGGATCGCCTGAAGAAGGAAAAAGTAGGGCTGACGGTAGAGAGCCAGTACGATCCGACCCGCATCAAGCGCGCGGAAACGGTGCTGAAGGCGCTGCTGGCCGAGCATGGGCATCAGTTTGCGACAGTGAAGGAAGAGGTCAAGACCATTCCGCCGGCTTCGGTCGCCGTGACCTTCAACATCAAGGAAGGCCCGACGGTGAAGGTGGGCAAGATCGTCTTCGACGGCAACACGGCGATTTCCGACCGGGTGCTGCGCGCGGCGATGAAGAACCTGAAGCCGATCGGTGTCCCGAACTCGATCTTTCTCGAGAACCTGCTGGCGCGCACCTTCGACGCTTCCAAGCTGGACGAGGACGCCGAACGCGTGCGCTACGCTTACCAGGACCGCGGCTACTTCAAGGCAATCACGGCGGAGCCGATCACCAAGGTTCGCGACACCACCGGCTTCAATCCGTTCACGTTTCGTACGACCACGGGCAAGCGTATCGACATCGAGATTCCGGTTGAGGAAGGCTCGCGCTACCGGCTGGGCGGCATTACGTTTAAGGGCAATAAGGCCGTCACCAACCTGCGAGTGCTGCGCGCGCAGTTTGCGATCAAAGATGGCGATTACTTCAACCGGACCGCGTTCGGCAAGGGACTGGAGCAACTGCGCAAGGCGTACGGCGCGCTGGGGTACATCAACTTTGTCGGCTCTCCGGTGCCGCGCTTTGATGAAGCCAAGAAGCTGATCTATCTCGATATCGATATCGATGAAGGCAAGCCGTTCTATATTTCACGGATCGAGTTTACGGGTAACACGATTACGCGCGATAAAGTGATTCGGCGCGAGCTGCTGGTGGACGAAGGCTCGGTGTACAACTCGCAGCTGGTGGACTTGTCACTGCTGCGGCTGAATCAGCTGAGCTACTTCGAGCCGCTCAAGGCCGAACAGGATGTCGAAACCCGCCAGAATACAGACGATGGCACGGTCGATCTCCTGGTCAAACTGAAGGAGAAGGGCAAGAACTCCATCGGCTTGAACGGCGGTATCTCGGGGCTGTCCGGAACTTTTATCGGCCTTAATTACGAGACGAACAACTTTCTGGGCCTGGGCGAGACGCTCTCGGTTGAAGCGAACATCGGCGATCTTTCCCGCCGGCTGAGCCTGGGGTTCAATGAGCCGTATCTGCGCAACAAGCCGATCGCAGTCGGCTTCCAGCTGTTCACCACCAAGTTCGACTACAACCCGGCGAAGGCCTTGTCGGCGACGGGCAGCACGTCGGCCAATCTGTCTTCGGCGCAGCAATCGCAGTTCACCAACTACAACACGACGACGACCGGGCTGACGCTGACTGCCTCCGAGCCGCTGCGGCACTTCTTTCATAACAAGGGAGTCGCCCGCGTTGGAGCGTCTTACTCGCTATCGCGTTCCGCTGTAACGACCTTTAACGACAACACCCGCAACGTTTTCCAGTCGCTGGCCTTCCGGTCAGGCGTGGCGGGGCAGAACCAGCTGAGCGGCATCATCACGTCGGTGTTTACGCCGACCTTTACGCTCTCGTCGCTCGACCGCGGCGTCGGTCCGCACAACGGCAAGGACCTCAGCGTGCAGGTGCAGATTGCGGGCGCGGGCGGCAATGTGAAGTACACGCAACCCGCGATTGCCTATCGCCAGTACTTCCCGATGAAGGGTCTGAAGGTGAATCGGGAAGGGCACAACGTGCTTGGGTTCCGCGTGCAGGCGGTGCACGCGGCCGGCTTCGGCGGAGAAGTGGCGCCGCCCACCAATCGTATCTACGGCGGTGGCGAGTCGGATGTGCGCGGCTTCGATATTCGCGCCTCGTCGCCGTACGTGTTTATTCCGAATCGGGTGCTGTTCAACCTGACAAACCCGGATGGATCCACGATTCCGCGCGACCCGACCAATCCGTCGCTCGGCAACGTGCAGATTCCGCTGCCCATCTATCGCCTGGTCACGATCGGTGGAGATACGCAGCTGACCTCGAACGTCGAATACCGCATCCCGATCGTCAACCAGGTGACCTTCGCGTTCTTCACGGACTTCGGCCTGACCGGCAATCTGCAGGCCGGACAGCTGCGGCAGAGCGATGCCGGGTTGTCAACGATCGAGAGTCCTTCCTATGGCTGTCCGCAATTCGTCAACGGAGCCTGCTTCGGCGGAACGCACGTGAACTTCGCCCAGTTGCTCGGCACGGTTCCCGGAACCAATTTCGTTCCACGCATGTCGAACGGTGCGGAGCTGCAGGTGATCCTGCCGATCGTGAATGCGCCGTTCCGGTTGTACTACGCGTACAACCCGCTGCGGCTGTACAAGGATCTTCCGCAGCAGCTGGCGGTGCCGTTGACGGGGACACCTGGAGTGACCACCTTCCAGAATCTGTTTCCCTCAAGCGGAGCGGGCCAGTTTACCTACCAGCAGGCATTGCAGCTCTATGGCGCCGACTATATTCTTCGTGAGCCGCGCAAGACCTTCCGGCTGACGGTAAGCACGACGTTCTAACGACGCTGGAAAAGTTCAGTGAGGCAACGATGTCGAAGACACGGTTCGCGATCCTCGGTTTCGGTCACCATGCCAGGCGCCGGCTGGTTCCGGCGTTCGGGCTTTCCAGCGAGGCGGAACTGGCCGGCTTCTGGAGGCGCAATCCAGAAGCGGCGGCGGCAGATGCAAAGGCGCAGGGCCTTCGCGCCTTCGCCAGCGCGGAGGAGCTTTGTTCGTCCCCGGAGATCGACGTCGTCTTCATTACCAGCCCGGACGCCATGCATCTGGACGACGTGAAGCTGGCGTTTCAGCATGGTAAGGCGGTCCTCTGCGAGAAGCCGCTGGCGATGAACGCCGGCCAGGCGGCCGAGATGGAAGCCGCGGCTCAGCAGGCCGGGCTGCTCTTCGGCGTAGGGCAAAACTTTCGCTTCAATCACTCGCTTGAGTACCTGCGTATGGCGATCGCCGAGGGCCGCATCGGCAAGCCGCAGCTGGCGCATGCGCAATACAGCTACCTGGGCACGCTGGCTCCGCGCACCTGGATTACCGATCCAACTCTGGCCTGCGGCGGACCGATCGCCGATGTTGGCGTGCACTGCATCGATGCGCTTCGCTTCGTTCTAGGCGCCGAGGTGAAGAGCATCAGTGTGCTCGCCAGCCAGGATGAGCGCTCGGGCGAGGTCGAAGCTGCAGCTACGATGCAGATGGAGATGTACGGCGGCGTATTTGCGAATGTGACGGCGTCTGCCCGCGCGCCGTACCGCACGCTGCTGGAAGTGACTGGCTCCGAGGGCGTGCTGATTGCGGAGAATGGGCTGACTGTGGACCGGCCGGTAGACGTTACGCTGCGCAAAGGCGGAGAGCTGGTTGAGACGCATACCGTAACGAATGACGATGGCTACGTTCGCATGATCGACGCCTTCACCCGCGCGTTTCGGGGCGAAGGGAGCTTTTCACCGACAGGCGCGGACGGAGTCGTAAACCAGCGCATTCTGGATGCTGCGTTCCGGTCATGGCACTCCGGCTTGCGTGAAAAGCTGTGACGCTTTGGCACGTCAGCGCATGTTCGCTCCCGCAGTGACGGCGACAGCGCCGGCGGAACTCCGATCCTGCACGACTGAGCGGGGCAGGGCGGATGGCGCATACCTCCGATAGATACTGATGTGGAAGCAGGCTTGCTGGAACTCCTCTTCAACGTCCAGTTTGCCGTCCTGAATCAGAGGCGTGAGATAGGCACGCATCCACGCGATCTCCGCCTGGGAGAGACCCTTTTTGGCAAGATCGATTGCCTGTCCGGTGAGGTGGGGCGACGCTGTCTCGCCGTCCGCAGGTGCAGCATTTCCGTTGGTGTGCCGCAAACGGTGTTGGAACTCTACCGTTCGCACCGCGGAGTTAACCTGGAGCGCGGTGTGAAAGATCGCGTAATGCGCCGCGGCTGCGTTGCTGAGGAACTGCGCAGTCCATGGCCGCAGGTAGCGGCGGTTGCCCGGTAAACGGCTGTCAATCTGAATGCCCGCGCCGGCGGGGATCGGCACCAGCTGTCCGCTCAGGCGCATGCGTTCCAGGTCAGCGTCATCCTGCACCCGGGTCAGGCCGTCCTGATCGGCCATGACGTTCTGGCGGATCAGGATCTCGTGCGAGCCCTTCAGTGCCGGCAGCATCGGCAATCCTTCCCGGTGCGACGCGAAGAGGTCTGTTTCCGGCGAAGGGAGGACGACCGGTTCCAC
>CAXUEE010000127.1:0-1298 GCA_964249905.1 uncultured Acidobacteriaceae bacterium | reverse complement strand
GGTTCCACCTGCGGCCTGGGCGCGACGCGGCGAGCCGGATCTCCCAGCCACACCGCTTTCACCGCTGGAATCCGGGTACGGCCTGCTGCGGCGAGCATGCGCAACCCGCTATGACGCCTGGAGGCACGGGGGGACGGAATCCTTTCGGCGGATGACGGCCCTTGGCGAGCATGGGTGACTCGCTCTACAACAGGAGGCCGGCTGCTCCTCCGCTGAGAAGCGGGCCGGCCTTCCGCGGAGCTTCTCTTTCCGGAACGTACCGCCGGATGAGACATCGCCAGCGAGGCATGATTCGTAGACGCCGGCAGCCGCGGGCGGCCGAACGCCGCGCTTGGGACACAGCCCAGACCGGCCAGGAGTATAAGTTTTATGGCTTGAGAGCGCATAGGGTGAAGAGAGCGCGTCCGCCAGAGCACCTTTACCGTAGCTGGCAGCGCTGCAATGTGAAAGTATTGAGGCTGGTTCTGTTTACATTTTGGCTAATAGGAGAAGGGATGCGCGGATTTATCGCAGGTTTAGGAGTTACAGCTATCGGCCTCATCTCCTTGCACTTAGGCGCGGTGGGTGCACGCGAGGATGCGAGCAAGCCGGAGTTCTACACGACCAAGGTCAAACCGATTCTCGACACCAACTGCGGCCGGTGCCATGAAGGTACAAACCATCGTGGGGGACTGAACATGGACACGCGGGCGGCGCTGCTGGCGGGAGGCCATCACGGGCCGGCCGTGGTACCGGGCGACCCGGGCAAATCCTGGATGGTCAGGCTGATCCGGCATGAGGGGCCGGCAGACGATCCGATGAACATGCCCCCCAAAGGCGACAAGCTTTCCGATGCGGACATCGCCGTGGTGGAGACGTGGATCAAGGCGGGCGCGGTGATGCCTCCGGATGCGCCCAAAGCGCAGTAGCTTCGCGGCTACGTCAGATTGACGCTGTGGCTGGCGAGGGCGGCACGGACCTTCGCGACGTGCGTGCCGTGGGTGCGGATCGCTTCATGGAGGATCTGGCCGGTGACGCCGAGTTCCTTGGTCCAGTAATGGATGTCAGAGGCGAGCTTCGGGTTGATCTCGGTCTCGCTTGAGGGCACCTTGTGGCCGTGCTCGGTCTTTGGTTCTTCGGATGCGATCTCCGCTTTGGCGATGATATTCGGTTCGGACATGGGGCTTTGCTTTCTCCTGGTGCAGCTACTTCTGGTGGATGAGGGATCCGGGGGTGGGGATGTACGGAGCTTGCTGCTGCGGTGGCAGGCGGGCGCGCGAAAGTGGGAGTGCTTCTGCCGGGTGGGGCTCCGTATAAGC
>CAXUEE010000126.1:5826-10920 GCA_964249905.1 uncultured Acidobacteriaceae bacterium | reverse complement strand
TACGGCATGCACGGTGCGGAAATCCAGCATTGGCAATAGTTCGTAAGCCGCTCTCCATTTCGAAATCTGCACTATACGACAGAAAGGGTTTTCCACCTACATGCCCAACCAGCCCGGCCAACTCCCCGCACCAGACTCCCTCGTCAACATCGGCCGCCTCCTTGCTGCTTATGATTCACTGCACCCGGATCCCGCCGTCCCCGCGCAGCATGTCTCCTTCGGCACCTCCGGCCACCGTGGCAGTTCCTTCGCCATCAGCTTTAATGACGATCATATTGCTGTGATTTCTCAAAGCATTGCTGAATACCGCGTACTGAATAAGATTGCCGGCCCACTTTTTCTTGCGCAGGATACCCATGCTCTCTCGGAGCCTGCGTTCCGCACAGCTCTTGAGGTGCTTGCCGCCAACGGAGTTACCCTCATGGTCGACTCCGCTCTTCAGTTCACTCCCACCCCCGCCCTTTCGCACGCCATCCTCCGCTACAACCAGGACAAAATCGGCGACGCGCAGGCCGACGGCATCGTGATTACCCCCTCGCATAACCCGCCCGAGGACGGCGGTTTCAAGTACAACCCTCCGAACGGCGGGCCTGCCGATACGGCTGTAACCAAATGGATCGAGACTCGTGCGAATGAGCTTCTACAGAACAAGCTCTCCGGGGTCAAACGGATGGCGTACACGGAAGCCCTCAACGCGCAGAGCACGCATCGGCACGACTTCCTCACGGAATACGTCGACGACCTCAGCCATGTGCTCGATTTCGACGTGCTGCAGAACTCCTCGCTCAAGCTGGCAGTCGACCCGCTCGGGGGTGCCGGCGTCTTCTACTGGCCGCGTATCGTCGACCAGTACAATCTCTCGGTCGAGGTCCTGAATCAGCACGTCGACCCCACCTTTCGCTTCATGACCTGCGACTGGGACGGCAAAATCCGCATGGATTGCTCGAGTCCCTTCGCCATGGCGTCCATGATTGCGAACAAGGACCGGTTTGATGTGTCCTGGGCCTGCGACACCGACCACGACCGCCATGGCATCGTCACCCGTTCCTCCGGCCTGCTGAACCCGAACCACTACCTCGCCGTTTCGATTGAGTACCTGTTCACGCACCGGCCGGGCTGGGCGGAGACGGTGGGCGTCGGCAAAACGCTGGTCTCGTCCAGCATGATCGACCGCGTTGCCAAAGGGCTGCACCGCCCGATGCTGGAGGTGCCGGTCGGCTTCAAATGGTTTGTCGACGGACTGATCGACGGCTCGCTGGGCTTCGTCGGCGAAGAGTCTGCCGGTGCGACCTTCTTACGCCGCAACGGTGAGGTTTGGACCACGGATAAGGACGGCTTGATTCTCGGCCTGCTCGCCGCCGAGATGACGGCCGTCACCGGCAAGGATCCCGGCCTGCTTTACCGCGAGCTGACAGGGAAGTACGGCGACCCCGTCTACCAGCGCATCGACGCCGCTGCGACCAAGGAGCAAAAAGCTAAGCTCGGCAAACTTTCCGCCGCGCAGGTCACCGCCACTACGCTGGCCGGAGACCCTATCACTTCCACCCTTACCGAAGCGCCCGGCAATCACGCCCCCATCGGCGGCCTCAAAGTCACCACCGCCGAAGGCTGGTTCGCCGCCCGGCCCTCCGGCACCGAAGACGTTTACAAAATCTATGCCGAAAGTTTTAAAGGGGATATGCACTTGAAGCGAATTCAGGAAGAGGCGCAAGCTCTGGTAAACGCCGCGATCGCTTAAGAGCAGTCGCTAAGGGCGGCCTCCTGCTCGCCGGCAGACTTGGTGCCGGCCAGCAGGAGCTCTTCTCCGACTCGCACTGTGCGGCTACGCTGCAGCCTGACTGATGCCGTTCAGCTTTTCCACGATCTCTGCGGGCAGTTTGAGGTGGGCGGCCGCGAGATTCTCCCGCAGATGCCCCACCGACGAGGTCCCCGGAATCAGGAGCAGGTTCGGCGAGCGCTCCAGCAGCCACGCGAGAGCCACCTCCATGGGCGTCGTCTTCAGTTCCGCGGCTGTCTCGTCCAAAATCGACGATTGTAGCGGCGAAAACCCGCCCAGCGGGAAGTACGGCACATACGCGATTCCGTCGGCTGCCAGCTCATCCACCAGCGCATCATCTTCCCGATGCGCTACGTTGTACAGGTTTTGTACGCAGACGATCGCACAGATCTTCCGCGTATCCGCGACCTGCGTGCGAGTCACGTTGCTCAACCCAATGTGCCTGATCAAGCCGCGTCGCTGCAGCTCCGCCAGCGCGGTGACCTGCGCTTCAAGCGAGCCTTCCCCGATCTTGGGATGGCCCAGCATGCTGCGGAGGTTCACCACATCAAGCGCGTCCAGACCAAGATGGCGCAGGTTGCTCTCAACCGCTGCCGTCAGTTGTTCGGGTGAGTCTGCCCGGTTCCACGAGCCATCCTCGCCGCGGAGCGCGCCGACCTTGGTGACGATGGTGAGATTCTCCGGGTAGGGATGAAGCGCCTCCCGGATGATCTGATTGGTCACGTACGGCCCGTAGAAGTCGCTGGTGTCGATGTGGTTGACACCGCTTGCCACCGCCTCCCGCAGCACCGCAACGGCCGCCTTCCGGTCCTTCGGCGGACCGAACACATGCGGCCCTGCCAGTTGCATCGCCCCGTATCCCATGCGGTTCACCGTCCGGCTCGTTCCGGGAAAGGTGAAGCTGCCGCCAAGCTGGTTATCTGTACTCATCTCATCTCCTCTGCACTTGCTTAGAGATAAGATGAAGCAAGCTTCAGGTCTGGAGTTCGCATTTGAACAAAGCCGCCCCGATCAAGTTTGAGCCAAGAAAGACGCCTACGCAGGCCCGTTCCAACGCCAGTGTCCAAGCCATCCTTGAAGCCACCATTCAGGTTTTACTCAAGGAGGGCAAGTCGAAGCTGACCACCACACGCATTGCCGCGCGCGCCGGCGTTTCGGTCGGCACGCTTTACCAGTACTTCCCCAATAAGAGCTCGCTGCTCCAGGCGCTTCTGCGCGATCACCTGGATCATGTCGCGGCGGCGATGGAGGGCGCCTGTGCGGCGGCTTATGGCGCTCCGCTCGCCACCATGGCCGAAAGCCTTACCTCGGCCTTCGTCCAAGCCAAATTCCACAACATCGAGGCGAGCGTGGCCCTCTACGCCGTCAGCGACGACGTCGAAGGCAAACGCATCCGAGGGCAGTGGCATGCCCGCGCCATCCAAGCGATGACGGCCATGCTCAGGACCGCCCGCCCCGCAATCCCGCAGCCGGAGCCGGTTGCCGCTACCTTGCTCAGCGCTATGGCGGGGGTAAGCCGAACGATGCTCGAAGGCAGCATCACCCGACACACCATGGTGCAGATGCAGACCGAACTGACGATTATGGCTGGCGCCTATCTTCAGGTCTCCGCCGCCCCTACCTCAAATGCTGAGCGTTCATATTCTTCAGCAGCATCGGTAGATCCGGGTCCTCGGTTCGCTTCACCTGCCGACCCAGACCGCGAAACAGCGCTTCGCAACACATCCGGGTAGTCTCCGAGGTATCCCGGGCCGAGATCAACAGCAGTTCGCCGCGTTCAGTGTCGGCTAGGCTGCCGCGGATCATGGCGCAGCGGTCCCCGCGATACGTGCAGGAGGCAAGGTCCGTCAGGCTCAGCGCCTCGCTTGGGGTGCACATGACGGTCTTCGGGGGCGCCATCCGGTCGATAAGGCTCCAGATCTCGAGCTTCGACTCAAGCTCATCCGGAACGAAATCAAGGACCAGATCCGCATCGCGGACTGCGTCTTCCACAGTCGTGACCAGGGCGACCGAGCGTCCCAGTTCCGCGAAGACCCGGCTCGCATCCCGCAGCCGCGCCGGCATCACGTCTTCGAGCGTGACCGGGAAACCGGCGAGCGCACACGATAAGGCGAAGTCCCGACCTTGCACCCCGGCGCCGATGACCGCAACCTGGAGACTCACGCGTTATTTCTTTTCAATGGAGTTCAGGACGGTCTCGTAATTCGGCTCGGAGTTCTTAATGTACTCGGCGATCCGGTGCCGCTCTTCCTCGGTCAGCGAAGGCAGCGTGGTCAGGATGCGGCGCAGAGTGACCGAGATATCGTCAACGTAGTTCATGGTGCGGATTGCTTCGCCGGACAGTGGCATTCTTGCTCCAGACATAGAATTGGCTTTTGAGCTTCTCCTACAGGGAAGACACTCTAGGCCGCACCTTCAGTCTACTTGCTTTGGCGGACAGAGGCTTGTGCATCCGCGTATGGACCCGCATGCGTGCTAGGCTTCGCTGCCGAGGATGATCCTGCGGCTGGCCTCATCGGTTGGCTTGCCTGCGTCGACGCCCTCGACCGGTTCTTCATAGCCGTCGCGGTCGGTCATCTCCATCAGCCGGGCCATCTTGGACGCGAAATCCGGATGGAGCGCGTCCGGCTGGTAGCGCCAGGTCCAGTTCCCTTCCCCGGCCGCGGGCGTATTCATCCGGGCCTCGCTGCCGAGATGCAGGATGTCCTGAAGCGGAAAGACGCAGATGCTGGCGACCGAGCGAGCCGCAAGGCGGATCATCGCCCAGACGACCTGCTTGGGATGCTCCATCGTCTGCAGGTAGGCTTCGACGTTGGCGCGCTCTAGGGGCGATGTGTCCTCCATCCACCAGCCGAGCGTGGTGTTGTTGTCATGCGTGCCCGTATAGATGACGGTGTTGGGCACGCAGCGATGCGGCAGATAAAGATGGCTGCCCCGGTCGGTAAAGCCGAACTGGAGGATGCGCATGCCGGGCATGCAGTAGTGCTCACGCAGCTCGTCCACCTCCTTGGTGATGACGCCAAGGTCTTCAGCAACGAACGGGAGATTGCCAAAGACCTCCTTCAGCCGCTGAAAGAGCTCGTGCCCGGGTGCCTTCACCCATTGCCCGTTGACCGCGGTCTCCTCCTCGGCGGCGATAGACCAGAACGCTTCAAATCCGCGGAAGTGGTCCAGCCGGATAACGTCGTAAAGCGTCAAGGCGCGCCGGATCCGCGCCACCCACCAATCGAAGCCGCGCTCCTTCATCACGCTCCAGCGGTAAAGCGGATTGCCCCAGCGCTGCCCAGTCGCGGAAAAGTAGTCAGGAGGCACCCCGG
>CAXUEE010000126.1:450-5816 GCA_964249905.1 uncultured Acidobacteriaceae bacterium | reverse complement strand
CTCGTCGAGCTCAAACAGATCCGGCACCGTCCACACATCGGCCGAGTCGTAGCTGACGAAGATGGCCACGTCGCCCATGATCCGGACATCGCGTTCCGCGCAGTACTGGCGGAGGGCGAACCACTGCTCGTTGAAGAAGAATTGCACGGCCTGTTCGATGAGCAGCTCGCGGCTCTTCTCGTTCATCAGCCGCGAGAGCGCATCGCTCTTGCGGCGGGCATATTCTTCTGGCCACTCATGCCAGCTGGCGTAGCCGAACATGCGGCGCAGGACGGTGTAGAGCGCGTAATCCGGCAGCCACGAAAGGTTCTCGGTGCAGAAGCGCTGAAAGCGGACGCGCTGCTCCCCGCTTGCGCTGTCCAGGAAGTTCGCCGCAGCTTCTTCGACCAACGGCAGCTTCTTCTTCCATACGAGGCCGAAATCCGCCGGTCCTTCTGCGCCCGGCAGTTCTCTCAGACGTTCCGTCGCAATCCAGCCCTGTTCGGCCAGGATCTCAAGCGAGATCAGGATCGGATTGCCTGCGAAGGCCGACAATGCCGAATAAGGCGAGCTCCCGTAGCCTGTCGGACTGAGCGGCAGTACCTGCCAGACGCGCTGCTTGCCGGCGGCCAGGAAATCGATGAATGTCCGGGCCGCTGGGCCAAAGTCGCCAACTCCCCCATGGGAGGGCAGCGAAGTAACGTGCAGCAGAACTCCAGACACCCGTTCTTCCAACATAGTGCTTCGCCTTTACCGACCAGCTTTGTGTCGCGTGCGTGTCACGAAAGTCACCACGCTAGCTTCCAACCGGCAGGCCGCCCGGCTGCGCAGCCGCTGCCTTGATCCGGATGGCTCCCGCCTTCTGGTACTTTTGCGCGAGCGTTCCCAGGTAAATGTTGAAGATCTCCTGACGCTTTTCGGTCAGCATGGACTCACGCGTCTTGTTGAAGTTTTTTGCGATGTCCTCTGTAGCTGGCTCCTGCTTCTCGATGACGGAGAGAACCACCCCTGTCGCACCCAGGTTGATGGGACTCGAGATGGCTCCTTTCGCCAGGGAAAAGACCTGAGCCGTCTCTCCGGTCAGCGCGCCCACGTCCGGCACCTGGCCATCCCTGCCAACCAGGTCGCTGGTCTTGACCAGAACATTCATCTCCGCAGCCGCTTTGTGCAGGTCATTCAACTCCTTGGCCCGCGCATCCAGCTTGTTCAGTTTGGCGGCCAGCATCTGCGGAACCTGCTGCTGGCGATAGTCGGTCAGCAAGGTTTCCTTGTAGGCGTCGAACGTGGGCGCATGCGGTGCGCGCACGTCGGTCACCTGGTAAACCGCATAGCCGTCCCCGGTCGAAGCTGAGGCCGGAGGAGCTTCCTTGGTCGCCCCGAACGCACCGGTCAGCAGAGCTGTGGCATCAGACACGCCGGCGACCGTTCCGTCCTTGCCCACATAGTCGGTCGTGATCGCATGCAAGCCGTGCGCAGCAGCAGTTTTGTCTATACCGTCCTTCTTGCTCTCAGCTACCAGGGTATTGGCAAAGCTCTGCTCCGCGGCTCCCAGCTTCTGCTGCTCGAGCACCGGAACGATCTCCGCCTTGACTTCGCTCAGCGGCCTGAGATGTTCCTGATCGTGCTGTTCCACCTGGATGATGTGATAGCCGAAATCCGTCTTGACGAGATCCGAGGTTTGCCCGGCTTGCAGGGCAAACGCCGCCTTCTCAAAAGCGGGAACCATTTTGCCGCGGGTGAACATCCCGAGTTCGCCGCCTGAATCCTTGCTTCCCGGATCGTCCGAATTTGCCTTGGCCAACTCTGCGAAGTTG
Organism: uncultured Acidobacteriaceae bacterium; assembly: GCA_964249905.1. Classification (GTDB taxonomy): domain Bacteria; phylum Acidobacteriota; class Terriglobia; order Terriglobales; family Acidobacteriaceae; genus Edaphobacter. The sequence continues at coordinate 4,023 of CAXUEE010000126.1, read as the reverse complement.
CCGCCGGCCCTGATCTTGTCGAGCACGCCCTGCGCCTTGCTCTTGGCCGCCGCATCAGTCTTTGCGTCGGACCCCTGCGGAACCGAGATCAGGATGTGCCGCGCCTTGACCTGCTCTTTGAGGTCGTACTGCGCCTTGTGCGCGTCGTAGTAGGCTTGCATCTCCCCATCGGATATCTGCGGCTTGCCACCCGTTATTTGGTCGATCCCGAACGAGACATATTCAATCCTGCGCGTCTCCGGAATGGCCGTGGCGTACCGCGCTGCACTCTGCTTAAAGTACGCCTGCAGATCCGAGTCCGAGGGATTGATCGTCTTCGCGAGGTCTGCTGAAGACACGACCGCGTAGTCGAACTTGACCTTGGTACCCGAGACCCGGTACGAGTTGCGCACGTCATTGTCGGAGACCGTGGCGCCGCCGGTCATCATGGCCTGCAGCCGGCTCAGCTCGATTCGGCTCTTGAGGTAGTCCTCAAACTGCGCCCGGGTCATGCCCATGTTGGTCTGGACAAAATTCATGTAGGCTTCGTTGCCGATGAACTTGCCGCCAGGGAAAAATATCTGGCCAAGCTGGCCTTCATGCATGACGGCCAGCAGATCTTCATCCGACACCTGCAGCCCGCGGCGGTCGCCTTCAATTTTGAGGATGGCCTCTTGCACCAGCTGCTGGCCCGCCCGGCTCTCGAGGTAAGGCATGTAGAAGGCGGGCACCTGGCGGCCTTGCGTCTGCTGCTGCACCGCGCGCGCGATGTCGGTGCGGGTCACGGTCTGGGTGTCTCCCGCCAGCCGGCCAAAGAAGCCGGGCTCGTGCACGGTTGCATAGGTCGTTGGGTCTCCGCCCGCACCCGCGTTGTCGAAGATGCCGGGGACGAGCGTAATCACCATGGTGATGACCGCGACACCAATAATGATGCCGAAGACGACCTTGATGAGCTTGTTATCCTGCTGCAGAATGCGAATCATGCCTGGTAGTCGACCTTAGATGCTGCGGATTTGCCGGCGCGCGTACCCTGCTCGGCAAGCCTTAACTATAAATCAGCCGTCTCCACCCATCTGCCGAGGGCAAAGAAATCAGTCGTGAACTGTGCCGGATGCGGCGGCTTTGTTTGCGAAGCTCGGCGCCACGCTCTTCCCTGCTGCTTCCCCAACCACATCCGGCCCCAGTTCCACCTCCGTCCGCACCAGCTGGTCAGCTACGATGCGCCCAAATACGTCCTGTCCGTGCGCATTCAAGTGCGTGCGGTCCAGAGCCGGCACCTTGTTCTCGGCTTTTGCGTCAGCGTGTCCTTGAGCGTCGAAGGCATCTGCTTCTGCCTGTGTCATGTGATCCAACAGTGCTGTCGACAGGCGATTCAGATCGATCACCGTAATCCCGTTTCGAGCACCGACCTCCCTGGTCGCCGCCGCATACGCGTTCAGGTCTTCCACCACCTTGCCCTCCCGGAACGTCCGCCGCGAAAGCGAGGTCACCAGCACCGGCACAGCGCCAATCGAGCGCACGTCATCCGCATACCGCTGCAAGTACATCTCGAACGACCCCTCCGCGTCCGTATGCCGCGCCGGATCGGGCTTCTGATCGTTATGCCCGAACTGGATCAGATAGTAGTCTCCATGCTCGTCGAGCGCCTTCTTCCACGCGCCTTCGTCGACGAAACTCTTCGAGCTTCGGCCATTCAGCGCGAGATCGACGCACGTCACATTCGGCGTCATCACCTTACAAAAACCCGGCCCCCAGCCGCCTTCCGTTGCCACGGTCGAGTCGCCTACCAGCACGATCTTTACCGGCGCCCCAAAGCCCTCCCGTCCCGGACCCAGAACCTTCATTGTCTTCACGCCCTCAGGCGGAAGTTTCGCCGCTTCCGGCAGCACGTATTCCTGCAGCTCCGGAACAACCTCGCCGAGATCCTTCGCCACGATGCGGCCGAAGATGTAACTGCCCGCCCAGTTGAGGTGCGTCTTGTCGAAGATCGTTGTTCCATTCGCATCTTTTTTCGTAATCGCCAGCTTGTTCGCGTCGCTCTCTCCGACCTTGTTCAGCAGCGCAATGCTTTCGCTATGCAGATCGATGAGCGGCACCTGCATCTCGCTTGCGATCTTCTTCATCGCGTCCGCGTACGCCGTCAGATCGGAGTGAATTTTGCCATCCGTGCTGAAGTACCTGCGCGTGACCGGCGTGACAAGAACCGGCTTGATTCCAGCCCTGCGCGCCTCCGTAATGAACCGGCGCAGGTTGTTCTCATAGTCGGGCAGCGCAACCTGCCGGTCCGCATGCTCCGGTGTGACCAGGTCGTTGTGCCCGAACTGAATGACCACGTAGTCCGGCTTTGTCAAAAGCGCTCGATCCCAGAGCCCCTGCTCGCGAAACGTGCGCGTACTCGCGCCACCTTTGGCCAGGTTCACGCAATCCACCTGGGCGGTGAAGTTTGCACAGAACCCTCGTCCATAACCGGCATGATTGGTCTGCGTCGAATCTCCAATCAGGTCGATGCGCACCCTCGCCGTCGCCGGCCTTTGGGCCGCAGTGACTGGGTCGAAAGAGCGCACCGGATCTCCCTGCGCCCCAGCCGAAGCAACTAGAGCCACCAACACACCAGCGGTGCCGAGCAAGCGAGACATGCTAACCCCTCTGCCCGGAAGTCTACCGCTTTGGTCTGACCTCTGCCAGTTAACCCTTCCTCACACCCCAGATTGGCGCGTTCTTCTTTGCAAAACAATAATTGACAGGCACCGTTGCTTGGCCAAGACTTGAAACAAGGTGCCCACCCATGCCAGCTAAACTTGCAAGTCCTGCTGACTCTTTCACGGCTACTCCGCCCACCACAAACAAGCACCTGATCCGGTGGGTTGAGAAGATGGCGGATCTCTGTCAGCCGGCTCGCGTCCACTGGATCGATGGCTCTGAAGAAGAAAATATCTGGCTGTGCGAAGAGCTGGTCCAGGCAGGCACCTTCACTCGGCTTTCCCCGACAAAATGGCCCGGCTGCTTTTATGCGCGGAGCTCCCCCAATGATGTCGCGCGCGTGGAAGATCGAACCTTCATCTGTTCGCTATCGAAGGACAGTGCCGGTCCCACCAACAACTGGGAAGACCCTTTCATCATGCGGAAGAAGCTCAAAACGCTCTTTCGCGGCTCGATGCGCGGACGCACCATGTACGTGATGCCCTTCTCGATGGGGCCGATCGGTTCACCCATGTCGCAGATCGGCGTGCAGCTCACCGATTCCGCCTACGCCGTCGTCAACATGCGCATCATGGCCCGCATCGGCACGCCCGTTTATAAAGAGATTGAAAAGGACGCGAAGCGTGTGGTTCCCTGCGTCCACTCCGTCGGCGCTCCGCTCGCCCCCGGGGAGCAGGATGTTTCCTGGCCTCAGAACGACACCAAATACATCGTCCACTTCCCGGAAAGCCGCGAAATCTGGTCTTACGGCTCGGGCTACGGCGGCAACGCCCTGTTGGGCAAGAAGTGCTACGCGCTGCGCATCGCCTCGGTGATGGCCAGGGACGAGGGGTGGCTGGCCGAGCACATGCTGATCCTCAAGCTGACCAGCCCGGCCGGCAAGGCGCATTACCT
>CAXUEE010000126.1:0-440 GCA_964249905.1 uncultured Acidobacteriaceae bacterium | reverse complement strand
ATATCGCCCGCGACGAAGGCTGGATGGCCGAGCACATGCTCATCGTCGGCGTAGAATCGCCGGCCGACAGCCGCGGCAAAACCGAAAAGACGTACGTCGCCGCCGCTTTTCCTAGCGCCTGCGGTAAGACCAACTTCGCGATGCTGATTCCTCCCGCAGGCTTCGACGGCTGGAAGGTCTGGACCGTCGGCGACGACATTGCCTGGATTTTCCCGCGCCAGCCCAAACCCGACGGCCCGGTCGAGCTGCGCGCCATCAACCCCGAGACCGGCTTCTTCGGCGTCGCGCCCGGCACGAGCGATCTCACCAATCCGAACGCCATGGCCACGCTGCGCGCCAACTCCATCTTCACCAACGTTGCTCTCGTCACCGAGAACGGCGTTACCAACGGCGACATCTGGTGGGAAGGCATGCCCGAAACTCCTCCAGCCGAAGCGATC
>CAXUEE010000125.1:3990-10991 GCA_964249905.1 uncultured Acidobacteriaceae bacterium | reverse complement strand
GATGGGGGGTATAGGCAGGCGCGACTTTAGGCACTCCCGTTCAGTCGATGGTATCCGGTCGAAGCTCGTTGGTGACGCGGACCATTACTGGACGGGCTTTGTTCAACTAGGTATAACTGTTATACGCATGCGTTTCCACTTCGATCCCGAGAAGAGCAAGCGGCTCAAAGCGAATCCCAAACGTGGTATCGGATTCGAAGAAGTGCCGGCGCTCTTCGAAGCGGAACACATTGTTGACCGACGCTCCGATGATCCTGAGCAGTTCCGCGCTATCGGGTGGGTGAACGGTACGCTATTCAGTGTGATCTATGAAGTTCGCCACGATGTTGAAGGCGAGTACTACCATCTTGTAACTCTATGGAAGGCAACGAAGGAGGAGAGAAGAGCCTATGCCGAAACCATCTAAGCCGGTCGACGCTGAGGAGATTGCCGAGTTGGCGGATCGGGGGCAAGACATCTCAGCGCAGTTTACGGGGCAGTTTACCGTGGTCAGGCCAGCTATCCAGCGGGTGAATGTAGATTTCAGCGTACCTATGCTCAAGGAGCTGGACCGCGAGGCCGAGACGCTGAATGTCAGTCGTCAGGCTGTGATCAAGACGATGCTGCGGGAGGCATTGGACCGGCGGTTGCTTGCGCAGCAGGCGCGTATGGCTGATTAGCTTCTCTTTGAGGCGACGCTTACTGACTGTAAGATCCGGCCTGAGTCTGCAGGGAACAATCAGCAAGCTGAATTGTGATTGGATGGGTGACCAGCCAGATGGCAGAAGCGCTGATCACACACCTGCTTGACCACCCTAGACACCGCTTCCCTGAACAGGGCCGTCATTCAGGCGCAACACGTCGACCTACTTCTGCGAATTCTTCTTGCCTCCCTTGACGAAGAAATCGATCGAAGAAAAGCCCAAAGATATAAAGCGTGAACGAAACCGTTCCTAGCGCAACGGCCAACTCCTCCTGCCGCTCTTCTGTGAATGGAACGGCGGTTGTTACCAAAGCCTTGAAGTACGGCCAAGGCTGTGTGAGTTCCATGAACCGCGCGGTGGCTCCAGGCGAAGGATGTTAGGACTAGGTTGGAAACGGAAGTGTCCCCCATGTGTTTGTCTACATGTTCTCCGCGATGGATGAGCCCCGCTCGTTTGCTCCACGTCAAGGCTTTATCATCTAGCCCTGTTGCCTCTCGGGCATCGGAGACGGCCAATTCGATGATTGCTCTCTGCTCTGAACTAATCTCCACACTCGTGCGTGACCTAAGCTTCAGCGTGTTTATAGACGTTTTGAGTGTCGAAATGCTTAAACCGTTCGATTTCCTCGGGTTCCGCAAATTGGAGGTACGCGGCGTTGACGGCGACTTCAGCCATGGTTCTACTTATACCTAAAACCTCTTCGACTAAAGCGTCTGCGGCGAGCATTGAAACAGCTTTCGCCTGAGCTCTTAGTTTCAGCAACGAGGCAAAAAGAAACTTGCCCCTTTCACTAGGTTTCGTATAAGTGAGGGCGGCCAAATGGCGAGCTAACAGTAGCTCTCGAAAGCCTTCGATCCTTAGGCATTCAGTACGGATAAGGCGTTCCGTTTGCATAGCAGATGATTGCACCTATTTGAATTAAGGCAAAATCTAGCTAGCGGCTTTGGAGGGGTTTCGAGACGGATTCGAGGGACTGGCCGGCGGCTTCTACGCCGATGAGGGCTTCGCAGAGGGAACCGGCGATCATGAGGATGCCGCCCAGGGTGTAGCCCCAAGCTACGTGGCCGCGCGAGCCGGAGGCGATGAGGATGCCGAAGACGAGGGGGGCTCCTACGCCGCCGATCAGGGTGCCGAGCGAGTAGAAGATGGCGATGGCGAAGGCGCGGATCTCGAGTGGGAAGATTTCGCTTACGGTGAGATAGGCGGCTGAGGCTGCCGACGAAGCGACGAAGAAGATGACGGAAAAGCAGAGGCCCATGGCCTTGAGGCTGAGCGCGCCGCGGGCGAAGGGGATTGCGGTCGCGAGGAGCATGACGCCGGCGAGGCCGTAGGTGGCGGTAATCATGGGCTTGCGGCCGAGGGTGTCAAAGAGCTTGCCGAGGAGCATGGGGCCGAGAAAGCTGCCGATGGCGAAGGGGAGCAGGACCAGCGGGAGCTTGGAGTTGGGCAGGTGGTAGAACTGCTTGGCAATGAGCGCGTAGCTGAAAAAGATGGCGTTGAAGAAGAAGGACTGGCCGATCATGAGGACGAGGCCGAGGATGGAGCGGGAGCGGCTTTCGCCGAACATGTTCGAGAAGATGTCACCCCAGGGGGTGTGGCCGCGGGGGGTGATCTCGAGCTTGTCGGCTTCCGGGATGGGCGGTTGCTTGGCGCCCTTGTAGACTTTGGCTTCGATGTCGTCGACGATCTTGTCGGCTTCGTCTTCGCGGCCGCGGAGCATGAGCCAGCGGGGGCTTTCGGGTACGCCGAGGCGGAGCAGGAGGACGAGGAAGCCAAGGCTTCCTCCGATGCCGAAGGCGAACCGCCAGCCGGTGTGCAGGGGAAGATAGCGGCCGCTGAGCAGGCCGAGCGAGGCGATGGAGCCGATGGCGGCGCCGACCCAGAAGGTGGAGTTGACGATGAGATCGACGGTGCCGCGGACCTTGCCGGGGATGAGCTCGTCGACGGCGGAGTTGATGGCGGCGTACTCGCCCCCGATGCCGAGGCCGGTGAAGAAGCGGCAGAAGGAGAAGAAGAGGAGAGTGTGCGAGAAGGCGGTGCAGACGGTGGCGATGGAGTAGGTGGCGAGGGTGACAAGGAAGAGTTTCTTGCGTCCGAGCGAGTCGGTGAGGCGGCCGAAGAAGAGCGCGCCGAGGACGGCTCCGGCGAGATAGGTGGTGGCGGCTCCGGTGATCTGCGGATCTGTGAGGGAGAGGCCGTTTTTGCTTTCGAGGATGCCGGAGAGCGAGCCGACCAGCGTCACTTCGAGGCCGTCGAGGATCCAGGAGGTGCCGAGCGCGACGAGGATGCGGGTGTGCCAAGAGGACCAGGGCAGGCGGTCCATGCGCTGCGGGACGCCGGTGCGGATCTTTGAGCCGGCATTGGGGCTGGGAAAGGATGCTGTTGCGCCGGATGCTGCGTCAGCCACGGGCTACTCCTCTTCGTCGGCCTTAATGATGCTGATGGCGCCGTTGCGTTCCAGAATGGCGTACTTCACTTGGAAGATGGAGGATACACCCTTGATGCGGGCCGCGGCCATGACGTCCTCGGGGTCAAGGCGCATGCCGCGCATGATTTTATTCTGCCAGTTGCCATCTTTCACCAGGACCAGCGGTGTGCCGTCGACGATGGCGCCAACGGTGGGTGACTTGGACTTCACGAAGGCGACCAGACGGTGCATGAGCCCGACGGTGAGGATGGCGGTGGCGCAGTTGGTGGCCGAGCGATCGTGGCCGACGGTAGCGAGGATGACGACGCCGCCGATGAGGAAGACGATCACGAACTCAAAGAGGGTGAACTGGGCCCCCGGGCGGCGGGTGAGGACGCGCACGGTGAGCATGAGGAAGAAGTAGCCGCAGATGGCATGGACGATGGTGGACATGGCGCCTCCGGAGCAAGGGTTGGAAGCCGATTGGCTGAGAGGAAGAACAAACAACGGCAAGGACAGAAGCGGATCCCTACGGGATGACAACAAAGAGCGGGGCAAAAAAGGTGGATGAGCTTCAGGGCATGACGACGACGGTGCCCTTGACTGGCTGCGCGTCGATGACCTGGATGACGAAGTGGAAGATGCCCGGTTGCGAGGGCTGCAGGGCGAACTGGATGGAAGCGGGAAGGGTGTTCGCGGCGAAGGTGTAGGTCAGGCCGCCGCCGCCGACCGCGGTGCTTTCCGGCGAGGGAATGACGCGCTGGTTGCCAAGTTCCTGGACCACACTTTGGCTGACGAAGAGCTTGATCTTGCCGTCATGAATGGCGGACTGGCCGAAGTTCACATCGAGGATGGAAGGGGATTCGGCGCGCGCGATGCGGTCGTATTTGATGTCCGCGCTGCCGTCCTGCGCGTGGAGTTGGTGGTGGGCGAGAGGGCCGCGACCAAAGAGGCCGGCCAGATCGAGAAGGATGAGGAACGCGAAGAAGCTCCAGGCGACGCGCTCAAAGCGCCACCACTTTTGCTGGAATTGGAGGTCTTCGCCGACGGCAACCTCGTCGTTGATTCTGGTGACGTCGTCCGGCTGAATGGGTGTGGAAAAGGCAATTTCGGGCATGGTGTCCTCCAGAGCTGCTCTCTATTGGTCTTCTGCCTCAATGATGCTGATCTCGCCGCTGCGTTCGAGAACGGCCAATTCAATCCGGTCAGGGGTTTTGACGCCTTTATCTCGGGCCATGGCCATGACATCGTCGTCCTGGATACCCATGCTGCTGAGCGTGTGGGAGCGCCACTGCTTGTCTTCGAGCAGGATGAGGGCGGTGCCGTCGAAGAGGCGGGCGATCCAGGGGGAGCGGGTGCGCAGCCAGACGATGGAATAGTGTCCGAGGGCGATGGTGATGATCTGGATGAAGGCGTTGGTCAGCGAGGCTTCGTCGCCGACGATGGCGGTCAGAGCAAGGCCGCCGATGAAGAAGATCAGGACGAACTCGAAGGGGGTGAGTTGCTTTCCGGGACGCCGGCCGACGATGCGGACGATGAAGACAAGGAAGAAGTAACCGATAAATGCGCGGATTGCGGCAGCCATGGACGGACCTGCGGAGCGAGATCTCTCTGGATGCCGTGTGGACATCCAGATTTACCCGGTTCAGAGTAGGTGGAGCGGCGAATGGTTTGTTTTGCATGAGGCTACACGCGCCGGGAATTTGTTTTAGGGTGCAGAGATGGGTGTAGGGCGTCCAGCTTTGTGGCTTAGCCGGGTGGAGCGGTGGCTGCCTGGTGTGTACGTGGTGCTGGCGCTGGTGGTGAATCTCCCGTTGTGCGTGATGACTCCACCATTTTTCACGCCGGATGAACCGCACCACGCGGCCCGGGTGATTGCGCTGAGTCACGGGCAATGGATGGCGCGCGTTACCCCGCCACAGGAGGCTGGGGCGGACATCGACGCGAATGCGCTGCAGGGGATGGATGGGATGGATGTGATCCGGGAAGAGGCGGAGAGGCGCTCGCCAGACTTTCTGAATCGTGCCTGGGGTCCGGTTGCGGAAGGGCGCCAGGAGCGTCTGGCGGAGATGCGCTGGGCGCACGTGCGAGCGTTTGCGCCGTTTCCAAACACGGCCATGTACCCTCCGGTGCTGTACCTGCCAGCGATCGTAGGATGGCGGCTGGGTGAGGCGGCTGATTGGACGATCTTTCGTAGTCTGCAGCTGGCGCGTCTGCTGGAGGCGCTCGCGACGGTGGCGCTGGGATGGACGGCGCTGCGGATCTGCGGCGGCTTGCGCTGGCTGCTGTTTGCGTATCTGCTGCTGCCGAGCGTGCTGTTTCTCCATGCGACCTGTGCGCAGGATCCGGTGCTGCTGGCGGTGGCGGGTCTGGTGGCGGCGTTGCTGTCGCGGGCGCTGGTGGAACAGCGGGAGTTCAGGCGGGGAGAGCTGGTGTGGATGGCGGTACTGATTGCGCTGTGCGCTACGGCTCGGCCGCCCTATCTGGCATTGGGTTTGCTGCTGTTCCTGCCGGGGGTGGAGCGGACGGAGTTAGGCGCGCGAGCATTTCGGTGGAGGCGATGGATGGGTCCGACGGTGGCGTTTGCGTGCGTGCTGGGGGTGAGCGCGGCATGGCGGCATATGGTTCTGCCGTTTGGGCTGGATACGGGGATTGGGGCGGATCCGGAGGAGCAGTATGGGTTCCTGCGAGAGCATGCGTTGCTGGGGACGTGGTATGTCGTGAGAGGAACAGGCGCGGCGGCGGTGGATCTGGTGCGTAGGGGACTTTATGTGGTGGGGTGGAACGACCTGCTGGCGCCGGTGATCCTGCGGGCGGCGGTAGCTGTGTGCTGGGTGGTGCTGCTGCTGTTTGCGCCGGCGTGGCCGCTGCGGACGTGGCGAGGGCGTGGCCTGCTGGCGGTCGCAACGCTTGCACCGCTGCTGGGGATCACGTTTGCGGAGTACATCATCTGGACGCCCCCGGGAGGCGGGGTGGTGTACGGGGTGCAGCCGCGGTATTGGCTGCCGCTGCTGCCGCTGCTGGCGATGCTGGTGCAGGAGGGGCTGCGGCCGGCGCGGAGGGTAGTTAAGCGGGTGTTTGGGGATGTAGGGACCGGATTGCTGGTGTGTGCGGCGGGGGGAATGGCGGTGCTGGCGTGCACGCTGCCGTGGGTGGTCGCGCATGCATTCTACCTGGAGAGCGTGGGGCGGGTGCTGCGGATGAATCTGCGATAGCCGTTGCTACAGCTCCATGGCGAATTGGCTGCGAGATTCGAGAGCGCGGGGCGTGGTATCGGTGGCGAGGGCGAGAACCAGGCGCTCGAGAACGAGGCGCTTGTCTGGCGGCGAGCTGCGAATTGTGAGGTCAGCGCGGGCGATAAGGCGCAGGGCGCGGGTGAGCTCGGAACGGGACTTGTAGCGCCGGGCCTGGCGGATGAGGTCTTCGGCGGCAAAGGAGGGCATGCGGAAGCCCGGCCAGAGCACGGACCAGAGAGTGCGGGAGTCTCGGACGTTCTTGTCGAGGAGGATGAGCATCTGGCGGAAGGTGCGGGCGAGCATGTAGAGGTGGCCGATGGCGGAGTCCTCGCCGCCGTCGGAGGCGTTGAGCAGGCCATGCAGCAGGGCGAGGGCGTGGGGCTGGTCGCGGCGGCTGATGGCGTCGGTGAGTTCGTAAAGGGAGCGCTGCTTGGCGGCGAGGACCATGGTTTCGACGTCGCCGAGGGTGATCTCGGGGGCGGAGGGTGAGGGTGCTTCAGTGGGTGTGAGAAGCTGCTTGCCCTGGCTGTAGAGGCAGAGCTTTTCGAAATCGGAGGCGATGAGCATCATGTCCGTGCCGAGGGCGTCGACGAGCTCGCGTGCGGCGTCCGGGGTGATGCAGACGCCGCGGGCGGGCGCGGTCTCAGCGCGCCAGCGGACGGCGTCGGCAGGGTC
>CAXUEE010000125.1:0-3929 GCA_964249905.1 uncultured Acidobacteriaceae bacterium | reverse complement strand
GAAGACCTGGAAGGGTGCCATGAGTGACGGCGTCTGAGCGCGGTCGAGGATGTCGAAGATGGTTTTGTCGGCGAGGTCGAGATCGTGGAGGCAGAACTCGCGCTGGTCGGGCGGGGCGAGTTTGGCGAGGACGCCGTTGCGGCAGCGCTGATAGAGAAAGGCTTCGTCGCCGACGAGGACGTAGCCGGGCCGCATCTGGAGGGTGCCGAGCTCGGCGAGGAACCGGTCGGAGGCGGCGAAGCTGCGGATGGGCGGGGCAGCGGGCATCAATAGGACTCCAGCATGGCGGAGACGACGGCCTGGGCGAAGTCGCGGGCGAGGCGCTGGACGGCGGGGCCGTCTTCCTGGATGAAGGCGGAGACGTCCTGGGTGGATTGAAACTGCTCCCGGAAGGGCAGGGCATCGTTTTGGTAGAGAACGTGGCCATCGCGGGCGGTGAGGACCACCTTGGCGGTGATGGTAATGAGGTAGCTGGAGGTCTGGCCGGAGGAGGAATCGTAGGTAAGCGGGGCGGAGGTCTCCGAGAGGATGGTTCCGCGGAGGGTGGCGTCGGCGTCGTGGTCACCTGAGAGGATCTGGTACTTTGTGCGGGTGTTCAACTCACGAACGACGGCCTGGGTGAAGGCGAACTCCGTGTGAAAAGCCTGGGCGCGGGTGGTGAAGGCGGGAACGGCGAGGGTACGGACGTTGGGAGGGAGGTGGGTTGCGGAGCCGACTGTGTGATAGCCGCAGCCGGTGAGGAGCAGAAGCGGCGCGGCGAGAAGGGATGGGTAACGCACATGCTGATTGTCGCATTCGGCCCAGGTGATTGTTAACGCAGACGAGGCGACCCGATGTGGATCGCCTCGTCCTTGAGCGGGATGAGACTTATGCGGGGCTGGGCTGGCCTTCGTTGAAGCCCGGCTTGCGACCGTTTTCGGGTTTGAGGATTTTCTGCACGTCGCCGCCTGGGCCGGGGTCGACGGCGGACAGGGGCGAGCGCAGTTCGGGGAGCGGCTTGCCTTCGATGATCAACTTGATCTCGGCGGCGTCGAGTGTTTCGCGCTCGAGCAGAGCCTCCGACATGCGATGCATGATGTCGTGGTTGCCGTCGAGGATCGAGTAGGCGGACTGATAACCGGCGTCGACGAACTTGCGCACCTCCTCGTCGATCTGCTTGGCGGTGTCGTCGGAGAAGTCGCGAGCCTGGCCGATCTCGCGGCCGAGAAACACTTCCTGCTCCTTCTTGCCGAAGGTCAGCGGCCCGAGAGTGGACATGCCGTACTCGCAGACCATGGCGCGGGCCAGGGCGGTGGAGCGCTGGATGTCATTGCCGGCGCCGGTTGTCATCTGGTGGAGGAAGATCTCTTCTGCGCAACGCCCGCCCATGAAGACGGCCATCTGGGTCTCGAGATAGTCTTTGGTGACGGTGTGGCGGTCCTCTTCGGGCAGGTGCATGGTGACGCCGAGGGCCATCCCGCGGGGAATGATGGTGACCTTGTGGAGCGGGTCGGAGTGGGAGCGCATCGCGGCTACCAGGACATGGCCGGCCTCGTGATAGGCGGTGACACGCTTTTCCTCGTCCGAGAGGAGCATGGACTTGCGTTCCGCGCCCATCAGAACCTTGTCCTTGGCGGTTTCAAAATCGAACATGTGGACCGACTTGCGGTTGAAACGGGCGGCGGTGAGGGCAGCCTCGTTGACCATGTTGGCCAGGTCGGCACCGGAGAAACCCGGTGTGCCGCGGGCGAGTACGTTGAGGTTGACGTCCTCGGCCATCGGGACTTTCTTCGAGTGCACGCGAAGAACTTCCTCGCGGCCCTTGATGTCGGGGCGGTCGACAATGACGCGGCGATCGAAGCGGCCGGGACGGAGCAGCGCTGGATCGAGCACGTCCGGACGGTTGGTGGCGGCGATCAAGATGACGCCGTCGTTGGCTTCAAAGCCGTCCATTTCGACTAGGAGCTGGTTGAGTGTCTGCTCGCGCTCGTCATGTCCGCCGCCGAGGCCTGCGCCACGGTGACGGCCAACGGCGTCGATCTCGTCGATAAAGATGATGCAGGGAGCATTCTTCTTGCCTTGTTCGAAGAGGTCGCGGACGCGTGATGCGCCGACGCCGACGAACATTTCAACAAAGTCCGAGCCGGAGATGGAGAAGAAAGGGACGTTGGCTTCGCCGGCGACCGCGCGGGCGAGCAGAGTTTTGCCAGTTCCCGGAGGTCCGACGAGCAGGACGCCCTTGGGAATACGGCCGCCGAGGCGTTGGAACTTCTGGGCCTCGCGCAGGAATTCGATGATCTCCTTGAGCTCTTCCTTGGCCTCATCGACGCCGGCGACGTCCTTGAAAGTGATCTTCTTTTGCTGCATGGAGAGCAGGCGGGCGCGCGACTTGCCGAAGCTCATGGCTTTGTTTCCGCCGGACTGCATCTGCCGCATCATGAATAGGAACAGGCCAAGCAGGAGAGCAACGGGCAGCAAGGAGACGATGGCGTTCATCCAGATGCTGGGCGTCTGATCCTTGTTCGAGATTGTGACGCCGTGCTCGCGGAGAGACTTATAGAGATCGGGATAGTTCGCCGGCGTGAAGTTGGCCGGGATGATGGTATGAAAAAGTTCCTTCTTGTCTTTATAGTGTGCGGTGATTTCGGTTCCGCTGACACTGAGATCGGCGACTTTGCCGGCGTCCACATCGCTTTGAAACTGCGAATAGGCGACGGTCTCGTCTTTTCCTGCGCCGGTGGTCTTTGCGACGTACTGCCACAAGATGAAGAGCCCGGCGATCAGGGAAACCCAGAGAAGAAGTTGTTTTACTGTAGAGTTCAAGCGATTTCCTCGTAGTAGCTGCTGAACAGCAGGGGAGTAGCAGCCTTACCCCTTTAGACGTCTGCAAGATACGAAGTGGAGCACAGGCCTGGTGCGGGTCGGTAGTATGCCTACATTTATATTCTTAGATTCTACTCTTACCACAGAAGATTCCGGCGCAAGAAAGATCACGCTTTAGAGGCAGTCCGTGTCCCCCGTTGGACCTCTCCCGTCGTGTGACTTCGATGCGGGCAGGACAACAAAGCGGAGCTCGCGCAGGGTGCGTTCCAAGGTGAGGCCGTGGGCGAGCTGGAGCTTTGTGCCAGGTTTCGCCGGGGTAGGCTGGCCGAAAGGTGCACAACCGGCGAGGGCGAGCGCACGGTTGGTCTCCTCGAAATTGAGGCGAATCCCAAGTTGACGGGCGGCGGCTCGCACCACTCTGCGGCGCAGGGCCGGGTCGAGGGCGCGCAGACGGTCGAGTTCGAGGGCGCGGGTCTGCTCGCCGGGGGTGGTCGAGCTGGAGCGTCCGCCGCCGCGCACGGGCGTTCCGGGCAGGACGATCTGGGGCACGATCCGGGCGAGTTCCGCGGTCCAGCGGGACTCTTCTTCGCGAGCAATCTCGGCCAGATTGGCGAGGGTCTGATCGATGGACGGGTTTTCCTGGCGCAGGATGGGGAAGACGGAGTGGCGGAGGCGGTTGCGAGTGAAGCGCTCGTCGGCGTTCGAGGAGTCTTCGCGCCAGGTCTGGTTGCGGGCGGTGAGGAAGCGGCGCAGGTCGTCGCGGCGGGTGCTGAGCAGCGGCCGCAAGATTTGGCCCGCGGGCAGCTTCAGGACCGGGGAGATGCCGGCCAGGCCCTCGAGCCAGGCGCCACGGAGGAGCTTCATCAGGACAGTCTCGGCCTGGTCATCCAGGGTATGGGCGGTGAGGACGTGGGTGGCGGCGTGTTCGGCGAGGAGTTTGGCGAAGCACTCGTAGCGGAGGACGCGGGCGGCTTCTTCGAGAGTCTCGCGATGAGTGCGGGTGCGGGCTTCGGTGTCGACGCGGAAGGTGTGAAGGGGGATGGCGAGTTGCTCGCAGAGGGCTTCGACGAAGGCCTGGTCGGCGTCGGACTCCTCGCCGCGGAGGGAGTGGTGGACGTGGACAGCGG
>CAXUEE010000124.1:10653-11008 GCA_964249905.1 uncultured Acidobacteriaceae bacterium | reverse complement strand
CTACAACGACAAGGGTTCCGTCCGCGCCCTCGCCTACGACATCGTCCTCAACGGCACCGAGCTTGGCTCCGGCTCTATCCGCATCCATCGCAAAGACGTCCAGGCCGAAATCTTCCGATCGTTAGGCATGACGGAGGAGGAACAAAAAGCCCGCTTCGGCTTCTTCCTCGACGCCCTCGACTACGGCACCCCGCCCCACGGCGGCATCGCCCTCGGCCTCGACCGCATCGTCATGATCCTCGCCGGAGCCTCCTCGCTCCGCGAAGTCATCGCCTTCCCGAAACCCGCTCGCGCCATCGACCTCATGGGCGACGCCCCCACCCCCGTCACCGAACTCCAACTCAGAGACCTAAAC
>CAXUEE010000124.1:1717-10643 GCA_964249905.1 uncultured Acidobacteriaceae bacterium | reverse complement strand
CCCCCACCCCTGCCTCGGACAAACAACTGCGCGAGCTCAGCCTCCGCATCGCCGGAAGGACGTAGACAAGCCCGGAATCAGGGTGTCCTGTGCGTTCTCTTGTCATTCCGGAGAAATCTGCTTTGCTTGTGCCAGGCCGAGTCAGCAAAGACCGAAATCAAGCGTAAAAAAATTCCTCATGGAAACGCCAACCCTGCCGATAACTCCTCTGTAGGAGGAGTCATGCAAGCTTTCAGCGCTCACCTGAACCGTCCGTCTACGCCCCTGCCGCAGACTGCCCTCCAGGCAGCTCCGCCTCCGTCTTCGGCCGATCGTTCCACCGGCAACCACCCGCGCGCCTCGTGGTGGAGGCGTAAGCTGCGCACCGACTCGGCTTCAGCCTCCTCCTCCTCTTCCTCCGCAGCTCCCACTCACCTCTTCGCGGAGGCCTTCACCTCGCTCGCAAAACTCGCCACGGAGATCGCCACGGCAGGTCCCGGCGCCTTCTCGGCCTCGATGCAGCTCGCTCTCCAAAGCAGGGCGGCCCTCGACCGTCTCCGGCACCAGAACACAAACCTCGAAGAGCTCCGGCGTATGGCTGGGGAAACGGGGGTCGCCACGCAGGAATCGTGTGCGCACGTCGACGAGGCTCAGAAAGTCATCACAGAGTGCGGGCAGCTCGCCGCACAGCGCTCCAGTGTGGTTGAAAAACTCAACGAAGGCGTAAAGCGAAGCGAGGCAAACTTTTCTGAGCTCAATACTCGCTTCGACGAGATCGAGCGCTTCGTCGCCACCATCCAGGAGATCGGCAATCAATCCAGCCTCTTGGCCCTCAACGCCGCGATCGAAGCCTCCCGCGCCGGAAACCAGGGCGTAGGCTTCAACGTTGTCGCCCGCGAGATGCGCGTGCTCGCTGACCGGACTGAAGCCGCCACCAAGGAGATCCTTTGCATCGTCAGCGGAATGCGGCAATCAAGTAACGCCACGTCCGCATCCATGCGTGAAACCAACGCCTGGAGCCTCGAAAGCCAGGGACTTGGCAAAGATGCCGCCAGCCTGATGCACTCCTGTCAGGCCATTCTCCAGCGGGCCGCCGAGTCTGCCGCGCGCGCCGGGTCTTCCCTTATGTCGCAGACCGCGGTTGCGGACCAATGCTTTGAAGAAGCGCGCCTGATGCGGGAAGCCGCCCGTCAATGTACCTTCGAGGCGGATGACTCCGCGGAACGAAACACGCAAATGGTCACCCTTTCCGTGCACCTTGGCCAGCAGCTCGAGCAGGTCAGCTCATTGCTCCCGGCCAACTCTCCGTCCGAGCAACTGGCCCTCGCCGAACAGCGCGCCGTGCTTCAGGAGTGTGCCGTCCGCTGCAGCGAGCAGACCGGCCTGGCCGAGCTGAAGACGCTCCGGCCCCACATCATGCAGGCCCTGGAAGAGCTGCTCGCCTCATGCGCAAGCCAGGGAGCCGCATCGCGGCGCGGCTCCCTGGACGCCGGATCTCCTCTGCCGGAACTCTGCTTTGGTGGGGTCAGCACAAACTTCGACTCCACCCGCATCGACGCGCTCAGCCGCGCAACAGGACTGTTTGTCACACTCTTCGTTCTCTCCGAAGAGTTCCAGCCAAGCTTCTATCGCGTTGCCACCACGGTGCGCCGAAGCGACGGGCAGCGGGCCCTGGGCACGCAGCTCAACCCGCGCGGAAGCGCCGCCCAGAAGCTCCTGAAGGGGGAATCCACCTACGGCTACGTCTATGTTCTCGGCCTGCCCTTCCTCAACGCCTATGCTCCAATCTTTGATACCACGGGGAAGGTGATCGGCGCGGCCTGCACAGGAATCTCCACCAAAGAAGCGAACAACTCTCCCCTGCTGGCGGCTAAACGCTCTTAGTTCATCCAGCGCTTGTCGCTCGGGTCGCGCTCATCCGGATCCACATACTTCCCATTCGCGTCGAAGTGCACCTCACGATTCTGCTTGCGCATATACACCTGGAACTTCTTCGCCGCGCGCCGCCGCTTGGCCCGATAATACTCATTGCGCAGGCTGTACAGCCGCTCAGTAAACAGAAAGCCCAGCCCTCGCCGCGGAGCCAGACGCAGGAAAACGAACGCGCACAATGCCCCCGAAAGCTGCACCGCCGCGCTGAACTTGTTCGCCGACGTCAGCAGCAAGGCTACTTCGATCAGAATATAGATCGCCACCATGTACCGCGCCTTCAGGCGCAGCAGAAAAAAGAGCAGAAACTCCTGATCGCCGAAGTAAGTCGCAATCGCCACCAGCAACCCGAAGATGCCTGCAAACGGCCCGACCTCCACCACCAGACCCGGATCCATGTGGAACAGCCGCGTATAGGTAAACGCCGAAGCCACTAGCGCGCCGCCTGCAATGGACACAAAGTACAGCTCATAGAGCCACCGCGAGCCGTACGCCCCCTCCAGCATCGCCCCGCAAAACCAGAGCGTCAGCATCGCAAACAGCATGGACAGCAGGCCCAGCGGCATAAACGCATACGTCACCAGCTGCCAGATCTGCCCGCGAAACATCTCCGCCGGAACCAGCGAAAGATGCTCATTCAGCGGTCCCGCCAGCCGTGGAAAGATCAACGCAAGAAGAACAAACGCGAAGAACGTAACTACATTCCACAAAACAAGCTGCCGCGTCGCTCCTTCGAAGGGCGGAAGCGTCAGCGAAGTAGGACCGGAGCGAGCCATCGTTCTTCCATCATAAGCCCGTCACCGCGGCTCCAACCCGTTTCCCCGGCGCCACACGTTACTGCGGTGCAACTCCCGGTGCCGGCGTTCCCATAGCCGCGGGACGCCCCGCCGGCGTCGGCACCACCGCCGGACTCCGATGCCCCGCCGCATCCACGCTCCGCACCCCAAACACCACATCGTCCTTCGAGACCGGCAGCGTCAACGTCAGTGCCGCACCTGCCGAACGCACCTCCGTCCACTCCGGAGCCGCCGTCGGCCGCCAAACGACCTCATAGGTCGTTCCCGATGGAGCTCCCGCCGGCGCCTTCCACGTCAACACCGAATTGTTGTCCGTCGAGCCCGCCGGTATGTGCACCTCCACCGGCTCGCCCGGCGCTGAAGCGAAGGTCGCCAGGCACGCCGCATTCAGCCGTGCCACGTTCGCCACATACTCCGTATCCACATACTTCAGGAAGTCGCCGTACTCAATCTGGCCTTTGGTCCCGTTTTGCAGAACTCCCTCGGCCGTCCGCGGCGTCTGGTGCTGGTGGTCGAAGTTCTCCTGCCACTCCGTAAAGCGCACCGCCGCAAACCCCTCCGCGTTGAACGACGTATGATCTCCGCCGCGCCCAAACCGGTCACGCCGGAATTCCAGCACCGGATGAAAGCCCATACCTTTTCCATGCCCGGCGAAGTACGTCCGGTCCACCTCCGCGATCGCCCGCGCCAGCTCCCGCGAAGCGGAATCCGACTCGTACCCATACGTCTGCAGCACGCGCAGCTCCGGCGCAGTCGCCGGCCCGGGCACGCCCTCGGAGAACACCCGCACCGCTGACTTGTCCTGCCCCGTCTGCCCCGGAGTCGTGTCACCGCCCACGATGTCGTCGTTCAGCACCGCCTCCAGACTCCACCCTTCCGCCCGCGCCAGCTTCGCCAGGTGCCGGCTCCCATTCAGCCCCTGCTCCTCGCCCGCGACCGCAACGAAGACGATCGTCGCCGGAAACTTCAGCTGCGACAATACCCGCGCCGCCTCAAGCGACACCGCCACCCCCGAAGCATCGTCGTTCGCCCCCGGAGCCGGGTCATGCGTGTTGAAATTGTCCGAGTTCCGCGAGTCGTAGTGTCCCGTCACCAGCACCCGCCGCTCCGCCTGCGCCGGATCCGTACCCCGCAGCACCGCATAGATGTTCTGCAGCCGCGTGTCCCGCGTGATCCGTGATCCCGCCACCGCACTCGCGGGCTCCACGTAGTCGTCCCGCTTGACCTCCAGGCAGCCCCCGCAGGCTTGCGAAATCCGCTCGAACTCGCCGAACACCCAATCCGCCGCCGCCGTCGCACCCGTCCCCGCCGGCAGATCCGTATCCATACTTGAAAGCGTTGAACGGTTCCCGAACGACACCAGTTTCGCGATATCCTCGCGCACCTTCCCCGGCGAGATTCCCGCAATTGCCTTCGCAATCGCCGGATCGGCTCGCGCCACGGGAACCTGCGCCCGCGCTGTTACCGGCAACATCGAAAACGACAGGCAGAAAAGGAAAGGGCGCGAAAAGGAGCAGAGCCGCTCGGTCATCGTGTCAGCATAGCCTCGGATGTCGAATGTTCAGCCGATCATACCTCACGCGTCTCTCCCTGACCGCGAGAAGCGGTCATGCGCGCCGCCAAAACGCTACACTCAAGGCAAAGCACCAGATCACGAAAGCCTCCAGATCTTTCAGCCGCACTGAAACGGTTCCGGTTCTTTCGTCATCCTATGCCGAGAATTAGAGGACGTGGAGGTCTAGAACCATGCCGAACATCTGTCCCGAGTGTGACAATCCGCTGAATATTGACGTCGATGAAGTAGACGAAGGCGAGACCCTGACCTGCGATGAGTGCGGCACTGAGCTCGAAATCGTCTCCCTCGAGCCGCTCGAAGTAGTTCCCGTGGACGCCGAAGGCTACGACGACGAAGACCTCTCCCGCGAGGCGGACGAAGATGAAGACGCCTGAGTCGACTGCCTGCCGCACCGGCCTTCCGCCCAACCGTATACTCAGCCTATGAAGCTTGCGGCCACCTTCGCAGCAGCCCTCCTCCTCTTCGGCACCTGGGCGTCCCTGGCGCCGGTCCCATCGTTGGCCCTCGCCTCCAGCCCGGTTCCGTTCGTGGCCCAGGATCATGGGCCGGTCCAGCGCATCGTCCACGGCCGCGTTGAGGACAAGGCCGGCGCTCCCATCAAAGGCGCAGTCGTCTACCTCCAGGACAGCCGCAGCTCCTCGGTCCGCAGCGCCATCAGCACCGACGACGGTTCCTACCGGTTCGTCCAGCTCTCGCAGAACACCGACTACCAGCTCTGGGCCAAAATCGAAGGCAAAAAAAGCAAAAACAAATCCATCAGCTCCTTCGACAGCAAAAACGATTTCACCATCGACCTGAAGATCGAGTAAAGATTGCACCCGGTTGTCTCGCGGCAGAAGGCGCCTTCTTTCCGCGGTGTGCCTCTGCTGCTTCGATTGTTTTGAGCACGACGTTAGACCTTGCCACCCTCTACTTGGCCGAGGGCATCCTGTCCGAAGACCCGCCGCATCCATCCGCGCATGGACTCTGAAACCTCCCGGCGCAGCTTTCTTCTCGGCGCGTCCACACTGGTCGCCGTCGCAGGCCTCACCCCTTCCGCCAGCCCGCAGGCGTCCGCCCAGGCCAAGCCCAACCACGAGGACGACGTCCAGCTCTCGCAAGACCACGCCTCCACCGAGCAGCCGGAGAAGATCCCTGGTCCCTTTGAGAACCAGTCCCAGCGCATCGGTTTCGCCGTCGTCGGCCTCGGCCGCCTCACCCTCGGCGAAATCCTGCCCGCCATGGGCAAGAGCAGATACTGCAAGCCCGTCGCGCTCGTCAGCGGAGACCGCGACAAGGCGCGCAAAGTCGCCGCCCAGTACGGCATCCCGGACTCCGGCCTTTACGACTACACCACCTACGACCAGCTCGCCCAGAACCCCGCCGTCCAGGTCATCTACATCGTCCTGCCCAACAGCATGCACGCCGAGTTCACCCTCCGCGGCGCCAAGGCCGGCAAGCACATCCTGTGCGAAAAGCCCATGGCCACCTCCACCCGCGACTGCCAGCGCATGATCGACGCCTGCAACGCGGCCGGCGTCAAGCTGATGATCGCCTACCGCAGCCAGTACGAGCCCTACGACCGCGCCCTTATCAAGATGATCCGCGCCGGCAAACTCGGCAAGCTCAAGCAGTTCGTCTCCACCAACTCTCAAAATCAGGGCGACCCCAATCAGTGGCGTCAGAAGCGCGCCCTCGCCGGCGGAGGCTCTATGCCCGACGTCGGCGTCTACTGCCTCAACGCCGCGCGCTTCCTGTCCGACGAGGAGCCCAACGAAGTCCAGGCGGCGATCTACCAGCCCAAAGATGACCCGCGCTTCACTGAGGTCGAGGCCAGCTGCCAGGTCATCGCCAGATTCCCCTCCGGTTTTACCGCCACCTTCAACTCTGCCTACAACGCGCACAAATCGCAGTTCCTGCGCGTGGAAGGCGCAGATGCCTGGGCCGAGCTCAACCCCGCCTTTGCCTATCACGGCATCAAGATGAAGTACTCGCTCTACAACCAGGACCTCAAACAGGAGATCGCGCACGAGCCGCAGCTTGAGGAAAAAGACCAGTTCGCCGCCGAGATGGACCACTTCGCCCTCTGCGTCCAGAACAACCTGAAGCCGCACACCCCGGGCGAAGAAGGCCTGCAGGACCAGCGCATCACCGACGCCATCTACGAATCCGCCCGCACCGGCAAAGCCGTCAAGCTCTCACCGCCGGCCGGTCCAACGCGAGGCCCCGAGCCGGCTGAAGAAGGCTAACAGCGTCGTCCTGGCCTTGGGACTTCTGCATCGACCTGACCCAATCCACAACCGTCTCCCGAATTACTTGAAGATCGAACTCCGGCTCCAGCCCATCGCCGCTGAAGTCCTTGATTAACGGCTCCACGCCGAGCAGAGCCCGCAGGAATCGCGGGTATAGGATCTGCCCCAAAAGCTTATGCGCCGCCTCCGCACTTCTGCGCTCGGACAGGGCAAAGGTCGTCTGCAGATAAGCGCTGAGCCGGGCGTGCGGCTGAGTGAACAGGACGTCGTAGTAGAGCGCAGCCTGCTCGGGAAAGCGATCCGCCTCGCCCATGCTGATGCGAATCATGCGGATCTGCGGCTCATACAAAAGCGCCTCCAGATACCGTCCGCAAAACACGACCAGCGCCTCTCCGGGTTTCCCCGAATCCTCTCCAGGCAGCGTCAGCCGGCCCAGGAAAAGCCCGCGCACCAGCTCGATGACCGCCAGGAACAGCTTCTCCTTGCTTTCGAAGTAGGCATACAGGGACCGCTTCGAGGTCTTAGCGCGGCTCGAGACCACGTCCATCGACGTGCGCTCGAATCCCATCTCGAGAAAAACGTCCTTGGCGGCCCACAGAATGTGCTCTCGCAATGGTTCGCCGCGTCGGGCCATAGGCTATTGTCGCTGTGTTTCCCAGGCTTGAGAATCAGGAAAGAGTACAGCAGCGTTTACTTCTTTGAACGGTACAGTATAGTTTACTAAAAATACAAACCAACTCCGGATACCCCAGGTCTCGCCTTTGAGACCTGGGCCATCCTCGGTCCAAGCCTCAGTGGGTCTCGTCCCCATCCGCCGGAGCTTCAGCGTTTGCCGGCAGATGGCGCGGGTCCGGAAGCACGGTCGCCGGCTGCGTATAGCTCTTGCCGTCTACCGTGAGCCGAACCGTGTAGCTCCCTGCCTCCAACCCGCGCTCCCGTTCCCGGCCTGCCCGTGCCTGTGCCACGTCGGTGCCGGTGGGTTTGGGCTGCGCCGGATGACATGCGTCCGCCGGTGGCACGGCTGCCGGGCCGCGACGTCCACCGCCTCCGCCCCCGCCAAAGCCGCGCGGCACCTCCACATTCAGCGCCACGCGATGCATGCCCGCCGTGGTCGCCGGCGGCGGCGTGGGCTGCAGCCAGACTGGCTGGACGATGATGGCCTCCGTATCGATCGGCGTTACTGGCGCATCGCTTGCCAGGCACGCCCGCACCCGTCCGCCGGCATCCAGAAGTTCAACGGTAAGCGGCGTCTTCGAGTCGGATTTGAGCGAGTAGTAGGCCAGCACCCCTGCCGGAGGATTCAGCTCCTGTGCGTCTTCGTGCGGCAGCGGCGTCCCGTTCTGGCCGCCGATCACCGCCGCATATGTCTCGCCCGGCGTAAAGAGATACGCGCGCTCAGCGGCAATCTGCTTTTCTTTCGACGCCATCTCCCGCAGCGGCGCCATCTGGTCTAGCACCCAGAACCCGCGCCCATAGGTCGCCACGGCCAGGTCATCGCCGTGCACCAGGAGGTCGCGCACCGAGGTCACCGGCATGTTCTCCTCGAGCGACCGCCAATGGTCGCCATCGTCGAACGACACATAGACCCGCAGCTCGGTTGCCGCGTACAGCAGGCCCTTCTGCTTGGGATCTTCCTTGACCGAGTTGACGAACGCGCCCACCGGGATGCCCGCCGTCACGCGCTTCCAGGTCCTGCCGCCATCGTGCGTGCGGTAGATGTACGGCTCATCGTCGGCCAGGCGGTGCCGGTCGACCGACGCATACGCGGTGCCCACATTGAAGTGGCCGGCCTCCACCTGCGACACCTTGCTCCAGGCCGTCATCGGCTTCGGCGTCACATCGCGCCACTCCGCTCCATCGTTGGTCGTCACGTGGATCAGGCCGTCGTCGGTGCCCACCCACACCGTCTTAGCATCGAGAGGCGACGGTGAAATCGTATAGACGACTCCGAACCGATCCGTCATTGGCTGGTCGATGTCCTTCGCGGTAACCGGGTCGAGCGTCTTCGGCACCTCCGGATGGACGCGCGCCAGGTCCGGGCTGATCTTCTCCCACGTGCGTCCACGGTCGCGGGTCCGGAACACAAACTGGTTGCTGAAGTAGAGTGCCTCATCGGCCGGCGAAAAGACCTCCGGCAGCGACCATGTTTTGCGCTCCGGATCGCCCGGGTCCGCGGCCGGCAGCGTACCGCCCAGCGGCGCCATCACGTTCAGGTTCTGGTCGCAGCGTTGTGCGCCGCCGCCAAAAAGGAAGTTCGCGTCTTTCGGGTCCGGCACCACCGTCATGCTTTCGCCCGCCAGGCAGGAGGGATACCAGTTGCGAAAGTCGAGCAGGCCGGAGTGCGACCAGGTCGTCGCCGCCACGCCGCCCGAATCCTGCTGCGCGCCGTAGAGCGTATACGGGAACCGATTGTC
>CAXUEE010000124.1:0-1598 GCA_964249905.1 uncultured Acidobacteriaceae bacterium | reverse complement strand
ATCTGCGCGGTGGGCTGGTTGTACCACGTGCTCCAGCTCTTGCCGCCGTCGACACTGACCACCGTGCCCTGATCGCTGCTGAGCACCATGCGGTTGCCGTCGTTCGGGTTCACCCACAGCTGGTGGTAGTCGTCCCCGCCCGGCGCACCTTTGATCGGGAAAAACGTCTTGCCGGCATCGTCGCTTTCAAAGGTGCCGGTGTTGATGACGTACAGCTTGTCGGGATTTTTGGGGTCGACCGTCACTGACTCGAAGTACCACCCGCGTCCCCACAGCCGCTGCTCCTCGTTGACCCGGGTCCAGGTTGCACCGGCATCGTCGGAGCGATAGACGCCGCCCAGGGGCTTAGCCGGCGGCTCGGATTTCGGCGCACCCTCCGCGGCGCGCAGCGGACGCGCAATGGCCGCGCCGGTATCGTCCACCACCGCCCACAGGCGCTTCGGATTGCTCGGCGCGACCGCAATGCCGATCTTGCCGACGAAGTTGTCGTCCGGCAGCCCGCCCGCCAGCCTGGTCCAGTGCGCGCCGCTGTCGGTCGATTTATACAAGCCGCCGCCGGGCATGTTCGAGGGCGCATACACCGACCATGGCGGACGCCGCGTGGCCCAGAGCGACGCATACACCGTTTCCGGCTGCTGCGGGTCGATCGCCAGATCCACCGCGCCCACGTTCTCCGGATCGTCTTGGCTGGCGAGGACTTTCGTCCAGTGCGCGCCGCCGTCGGTCGAGCGATAGACCCCGCGCTCGGCATTGCCGCGGTAGACATGGCCCAGCGCCGCCACATAGACCTTGTTCGGGTCACGCGGGTCGACCACGATCCGCCCGATCTGCCGCGTGGCTTCGAGACCGATCGGTCGCCACGTCTTCCCCGCATCGGTCGACTTGAACATCCCGATCCCGTACGAGTGCTGGCTGCGGATATCCGGCTCACCCGTGCCCACGTACACAATCTTCGGGTCCGAGGGTGCTACGGCGATCGCGCCAATCGACCCGATCGGAATGCCTGTATCACCGATTCCTGTGTCACTGATCGGCAGCCACGTCCGGCCGGCATTCTCCGTCTTCCAGACGCCTCCGCCGACGGACCCCATATAGAACGTGTCCGGCTCCGCTGCATTGCCGCTCACGCCGTACGTTCGGCCGCCGCGCATGGGTCCCACCTCACGCCAGTGCAGCCCGCCCAGCATGGAAGCTGGCGCGGCTCCTTGTTGCGCCGGGAGCGCAGCGGACGGGAAGCAGACGAACGCCAGAAGTAGCGCACTTTCGTGAAATCGCATAGGACATCCTCAAGGTGGTCTGGATAGAGAATAAAGCAAACCGCGGCACCTACTTCGCGTAGGCACACGCCCTTCGCTTCCGGGATGGGTGTCTCATAATGTGCGTGAACGCGTGTTCTTCCGGATCTTCACGGCTGCAGGATAGGTAGTTTGAAATAGGCGGAGGAGTAAGGGTACTGGTCGGCGGATTTGGTGAGGTGAGCTCGGATGGGGTTTTGGTGGATGTAGGTGCGGCGGGATTCGAAGTGGTCGCGGTTGAGGATGAGGTGGTCGGTGAAGCCGCGTTGCCAGATGGGGAAGTTCGAGGCGAGACGGTGGGAG
>CAXUEE010000123.1:2249-11037 GCA_964249905.1 uncultured Acidobacteriaceae bacterium | reverse complement strand
GCGATCGCCGACATGCCTGCCTTCTGCATCGGCAGAGCCGGCACCAGAGGAATCTGAGCGAGGCGAAGGGCCGCGCTGAAGAAGTCGGCCGCGGGAAGTGCTCCTTGCTGGACCGGCATTAGCAGCTGTGCTCCAGCTGCTGCGATCCCAGCAAGTTGAGCGCGGTATAGCTGGACCCGCAGGAGCGTTTCTTGCTGGTCTGCCACGCGATCGGGCACGACGACGGAGAGCCTGCTGCCGAGCGCGCCCGCGAGGCGCGCGTACAGGGCAAGGCGCTTCAGCCATCCTGGGTGTGAGATGGGTTTGGTTACGCGCGGGCCTTGTGCGGTCATGGTCACCTCAGAGAAGGCGCCGCTATCGGCAAACACCGGCTGCCCGCAGCGTAGCAGCTCCTGGACTGCCTCCTCGCTTACCCGCGGAGCCGAAATGCCTACGGGCAGGCCCGCAAGCGCGAAGCCGCGGATCTCGCGCGCGGCGTTTGCCCCCGAAGCGAAAACGACAACGCGTTCAGGGAAGCAGGCGCGTCCTATAGCGAAAAGCGCGAGCTGCCCATCTTCTGTTTGCACGACGGTTCCTTTGCGTGAAGACTTTAGGCGGAATGCTCTCCGGTGGTTTTCAAAGCAGACGGGAAAACAGGCAGAGCTGCAGCGGTTCTTGAGGGTCCGGTTTGAGTTCCCTTCTCCAGCGCAATTTCGGACACTGCCTAGGAGCGTTCGGACGCGGGCGCCTCACCCGGTGCCAGCTTCCGCCGGAAGTCGGCCCGTCCGGCACAAAGCCGGCAGCCCGCAGGCTCGCTCCCGATTCGCCTGGGCGGGTGTACGAGATAACAGTTGCGTAGCCGCGCTTGCCTGCTTCGCGGCAGGCATAGCCGTAGAGCATGGAGCAGGCGTTCCAGGCCAGCCGCGGGGGATCGAGGTCCCGGACGCAAACCCGGGTGACCTCCAGAAAGCGGTCAGGGTCGAGAGCTCTGGCCACTGGGCGGCCAGCCATCATGACCCCGATCAGCAGCCCCGCCTGGTAAACGGCTTGGCCGAATTTCCAACCCGGAGGGGCGCTATTGTGCCGATGGTGCGCGCGAACGAAATCGCGGGCCTCACCCCAGGCGACCTCGGCAAGCTCAAGTCCGGGGTCGACGGCCCAGGTCGGACCATCTGTGACGATCTGCCGGGCGTAGAAGCCGGATGCGGCTGTGAAGCGCTTGCCCAGCTCCCTCGCGTCAAGCGCCCCGAGCTCCCCGACCGCAAAGCTATGCATCTGCTCGCAGCAGGTCTCGATCTCGAAGCTCATCTCCTCCGGCCAGTACTCAAGGACGTCGACCAGAGCTGGCTCCCCGCAAAACGGGCAGTTCTCTCCATCAAGTGCAAGCATGGGGACCTCCTGGGCTGCGATTCTGTTCTGGCTGAAAGCAAAACCTTGAAGGGAGGCTCCGCCTGGGCCGCCGCATCGGCTCTTCCCAACTCGACTCAGCCGAACAGTTCGCCCTGGCGGGCGCTCCATTGCTCCTCGAACCAACTGAGCCCGTAGCGCGCTTTCTCATCGACCGCGGCCGGCCCGGCCACGATGTACTCCTCGCGCGTCGGATAGCTTGCCCCGCCCTTTTGGAGGTAGAGGTACGCGATGCCGCGCTTCTCTTCGAGTGCGGTACCGGCAGCCTGCGCCTTGATGCGGAGCAGCTCGCGAGCCTGGTCTCGCGATAGAGGTTCGGACATGTGCTCGACTGCGCGGATGGCGATGCCCTTGCGATCGGGCAGCTCCCGGCCGGCGTCATCCTTGCGGGCCGCGTAGAGCCGCCGCACCCGGTAGACACGCCACGGCTGGTCTCGGAGCTTGCGCTCAAAAGCGTTGAGAGCCGGCCCGTTCCCGCTCCTCTCGGTGAGCTCGAGCAGAGACTCCTTTTTGTAGAGGGTTCCGCGAGGATTGAGGGTCAGGCTCACCAACTCGAGCTCAAGCGCTTCTGCGACCTGCGCCGGATGCCGGCGGTGTCGGGCGAGAGCCTCGTCCTTGAGCGAGTTGAACGGGCAGTACACGCACGCGCTCTTCTCCCACCGGATCCGATCCTGCCCCTGATGTAGGCCAGGCACTCCTCGCGTCCCCAGCCCCACTCGATGAGTGGGTAGTAGCCTGTCCGCTCTGGCGTGTTGTAGGCCGCGCTTCTCGTGGCGCGCGCCGGCTCATCAATGCTGAAGCCAAACGCGATTCGCTTCCCGTTCGCAGCATCGCTCCCCTGTACCCGTTTCGGCTCGTCTTTGCTGTAGCCGAAGGCGTGTAAGGACGAGTGCGGGAAGTGATCGCGAAGCCAGCGTTCGATGACGAAGACCTTAAACTTGAGCGAGCACCGGTGCTCCCCTCCAAACTGCGGTACGGTGCCGGCCGAGCGCAGCTCGTCTGACAGCTTGTAGGCTCCTTCGATGTGGAGCCGCTGCGGACGGCGGCTGTCTTCGAGGACGACGATGCCGTCTGCCTCCCGGTGCCCAGCGCGAGCCAACTGCACGTAGCGGATGCCGTGCTCTCGCATGAGCGGAAGAATGTGGGCTTCCACGTCGCGGCATGTGTCCTGGTACTCGTCACCAGTCTGGGCCGTGATGATCAGCAGCTGGTCAAGCGCGCAGGGCCGGATGTGCGGCTCATGGATCCAGCGGAGAAGAATGGCCGTGGACTCGACGCCCATGCCGTAGGACAGAATGGTGCGCATCGAAGTGCCTCCCCTGACGCACGGAAGCCCGGCCGGCGGGCCGGGCTTCTCTGTTTAGAGTCGTAATGCGGCGCAACTTTTTGCGCCCGCCTTTACCAAAGCGCCCCAGGGTACTCAAGCTCTGGAAAGTATGGGTCGGCGGAGCGTAGCACTTTGGTCCGGGTAGAGGCCCGCCCAACGCAGCAAAGCTTTCGCGTTTGCGGCTGAGTAGTGCATCGAGACCGCAATCCATCCTGCCAAGCCGCTATCGGCTCCCTCGAGCCGGACAAAGCGGCCGCACCAGCCCCCAAGCAGTCGCCTGAGGCCCTTCCCCGTTGTGCGGTGTTCGCGGCACCCATAGAGCCACCGCCTCCGGCTTCGCGCTTATCGTTCCATGTCCAGAATGCGAGGACACCTAGAAAAACACGTTTATGGTTTGTTCCGTTCGCAAGTCAAGCGCCTGTGACGAATCCAGATTGGAATCATGTTGGCTAGCAGCCCGATAGCACTGCCTACAAACACACAGATTTTCGCCACCCCCCCGTGCTACCGCGTAGAACGCAAGAAGAACATCGAGCACCAACACGAACAGGGGCTTCGGCAGGATCCATCCCGTCCAAACTTCACCTGATGCAAGTATGTCGTCGGAGTCCTCTTTCACCGATCCCATTGTCGACCTCCTCCCAAAAGATTGCTGCTGTAGGTACACCACGTCTACACAAGCAAGCAAACTGCCCAGAACACCCCGAACACGAACAAGACTGCCACAAATAGAGCTCAATCCGCCGACGAGATGACGTGCCATATGACACTTGGATCGCAGCCAGGTCAGGGACAAGCAACTTAATCAGAACCGCGCCAAAGAAAACCGCTTCATGCAACTGTCAAGCTCTCTGTGGTGAAAGTGATGGCATAGTTACTTCCCCGGCTCTCGACCTTTGACGGCGTCAGTCCTCCACACCGCTTGCTGTGTGTTGATGCCGGCGCTTAAATAAGAAGTGAACGGTACAGACTAAGGCACTAACGCTCTTTCCTGTATCGCCAGAGATTGAAATGGTTTATCAACTGAGAGCCAGAACCAGTTAATTTCCACACTAGCCCAGTGCCACTTTTCCGAGTCAAAGTTCTCTGGAAAAATCACAATTGATGCCAGACGTGCTGGAACTGTCTCTGCAAGGATAATGTCGCGTGCACTCTTGTTTTCAAACGTCATCGCAAGACACCGAGTACCATCACTGTCTAAGTCGACGGGAAGAACGCCACTCACGGCAATGCCGTTAGGCAGGGTCGGGTCTTCGCTTCGCTCCCCGATGCTATCAACTCGAACCCGCGTGTAGAAGACGAAGCGCGAGGGAAGCAGGCCCACCTTATAGGTACTTAGAGGGACTCCGAATGCATTTCTCTTAGAAGCGACGACACTGGGATTGAAGATATGTATGCTATTGCCTTGCCTTTCCCACTGTTCACCAGCCTGCCGAGTGATTCTACTGAGCATTTCCTCCATAGACATTGACCCTATCGGAATTACGGTTTGTTCCTCATTGTGGTAGATCACCTCTGCAAAGAGAGGAACATGAAACGTAGACGCGAGATAAGCAATAGCATCTGCGTTGTTGCCCCTGAAGCCGTTCTGACTTATCCTCGTTATACCCTCAACCGGGGTTGATGGGGCTGCGGACAAATGCAGCCACTGAAGCAGCCATAAAGATACGATCAGCACACCACTCGCAATCATCGTTGTTCCTTACTGAGGAATGATCGACGTACATGTATATGTCAAGGTGTGATTAAACACCTGGAAACCATTGATAGCCCACGTATGCGTGGTCTGTATTTGACAACTGCCGGTTGGTTGGCCAGCGGCATTCGCAGGAAGACATTTCGAGGTACATAGTAGGAATTGGTCGTACCAATAGCCAGAGTCTGTCACGCCATTCTTGGCCGTTGGTGTTATGTTGCATGTTGAAGTTGTGTCTGAAAAGGTCTCGACTGCTGGCATACCAGCGTTCAGAATCACATTGCCATACTGATCAATTGGCTGATAGCCTACCGAACGCTGGTCTCCATTGTACTTGACGTCGTAAAGAGAAGCGCAGTCTGTATTCTGTGTAGTGCCGGTATCTGAGAATATGCGATAGGAGGTTGGTTGTTGTACTACTTCAGTTTGAGCACTGGTGGCGCTCTGTCCGTTCAACACGTAAGTGACGGAAACACTCGACGGACCAGGAAGCTGGGAAGCTACTATCACTGAAGGCCCAGAAGTACTTGAAAGTGAAACGGTAGCTGGGTTTGAGACTGCCCAGGTATATATGCCTCCTGCTGGTGCTCCCGCGGCCGTGAGAGTGATGGTTCTAATTGCACCCGAGATGCCAGAAGCCGCTAAAGGGACAGATGCAGGGCCGCTTATATTAACTGAAGGTGTTACTCGTACTGAACCACTCCCGCCCATTTGAAATGCCATAGGGCAACTAGGGCTATTACCACCTGCTGCACAAACGCTGCTGGCTGCAACAGGCACATCATCGATCACAAGCTCTATGGTGCTCTGACCTAAAGCAATGGCGGTTGTAGCACCAGAACCGTTCACCGTTGCGACGGACTGCGAACTGCTGCTCCATGCGCCTGTCGTCGTGCTCTGAGTGGAGCCGGTATTGTAAGTCTCTACCCCACTAAACTGAACCATCTGCGCCGGCGCAAGCCCATCAGAACCCGGAGACAAAACAAACTCGGATATTCCGTTACAGGAGATACAACTAGGACCGCATGTTGCATTGCGTACGTTGAAGGTAGCTACGCTCGTCACCACAGGCATCTTCTCGGTCTCGCCTTTTACAACTGACAGCAGGGCGCTCCCTTCCGTGATGGTGGTGGGTAGGACGTGGCCGTCGGCGTCGGGGATCTGGTCGCGCTGGATGGCTTTGACGTTGAAGACCCGGGTTTCACCGGGGGCGAGATGCAGCAATACCTTGTACTGTCCGCGCGCGAAGTAGAGCGTGAGCAGCTCGTCAGAGGGCGCGGCGGTGTAGTTCCATACTGAGATCATGGTGTCCGTGTCGCCGCCGATCAACCAGTAGCAGATAGTCTTGCTGATGGTCGCGGCCTCCGCGGTCGGCGATACCTCAAAAACATAGTTGCGAGTCTGGTCGGTGCTGCCTGCTTCCGCTAGGACGTCGCTTGGCACGCCCTGGTATGAGAACAACAGCGTGACGTACTCGCTTGCTGGATTGAAGTTCGCCCGCTTCATCATGCCTGGTAAATCGATCTGCGTAGTCGCGTTAGGCGCAAGGTTTACTGTGCCAAGCTTTGTGGGTGTGCCGCCCTGGACCGGGATTGCGGACACATCAACGCTGAGCTGCCGCGTTGATCGGTTCTGCAAGTAGGCGTAGGGCTGGAAGACGGTCTGAGCGGGAAACAGCATGTCCGGCTTCGGTGCCCCAACCATGACGCCGGGCGCAGCGAGCTGCACCAGCCCGGGCGGCGGCGGATCGATGTCTGTATCGGAGCTCACCTCTACAAGGTTCGGGCTGGCAGAGTAGCCCGCTTGACGATCCTCAATACCCTCGTACGCGAGAATGCCATGGGCTGCGCCGTTGTATGTAATGTTGATGGAGCCGGTCGCAGTAGGACTCTTCACCTTGGCGAGCATATCTTCGAGTGAAAGAAGTGTGGTTGCATGCGGCGCCAGCGGAACGGACTTTTGCGCAAGTGGGCTACCTTGCGCGTCAGTAAAGGCGACCTGGGCAGTAGCGGCGGCCTGACCGGTATTCTCAAGAGCGACAAAGCCTGCGGCCAGTGCACCGGGCGCCCACCAAAGACCCTGTATGAGGCGGTCGGCTTTAGGTGCGGATGGATCGTGGACGGCCTCAGCATCGGCAGCAAGGGAGCTGTGAAAGGTTATGCTTTCGACTTCATCAATGTTCTGCACGGTAGCAAGCACGGCGGACCAGCTCCACTGGTACTTAACACCGGCCATACCGTAGGCGGAGCTGTGCGTGCCGGCTGCTGAACCGGCTTGGCGCAATGCCATAGGAATATTGATGGAGGCAACTCCGGCCGGGTCAAGCGTGAGCGGCGCCAGGTCGACCTCATAGCCGTCAGCCATGTAAAGGACCGGGGTGACAGTCAGGGGCTGGTTGAGGAGGACGTTCTTCAATCGAAGATAGGAGTCAAAACCCCGATCTGAGCGCCAGAGTGCGCCCTCAGACCACTGCGGAGTGCTCGGATCATGATGCGGTCGGCTTACCGTATGCGGTGCCGCAAAAGCGTAGAGCGACGTCAGGATAGTCGCGCAAAGTGCCGCTGCTGTGTTCAGGAGAAGCCGCATCCGTATTGCCCTCCGACAAACGGGATCAATCTACGCTTTCCCTTACACCACTGCAAAGGAAATCTGTAGTTTTGTTACTCCACTTCATTAGACACAACTTTAGCCTCTCAAGCACACTCATGCCGGGACTATGAGTTCCTGTGCTGCTGAGGGTATTAGGGATTTAGCTTAAGTGATAGCTCTGCCGGCAGACTCCGTCGCTTAGCGTACGAACCCAAAAACTTGCAAGTGCTCGATCTTATGGCAGAGTTCCTGCTGTGAAACAGATCTTTGCTCAGGCGCATGCGCACTGCGGTGCGACGCATCGCGATCGAGCGCCGCACCGAGCTCCTCGCGATTATTGATTAGGATCGACGCATCGTGCTCGCCACGCAAGACGGCAACGCAGGTCATGCGGTTGTCGAGCAGATTCTTGGCTCCAAGGTCGTATCGACATGAATCAGTCGCGATCGGCAGTCTGGCCCTGGGCCGAATGGCTGCTCACGGCATAACCACAATCCAGGTGCGAATGCTTTGCTGAGTCAATTTGAACGGTGCGGCTGTCGTCGAGCTTAAGCGACATCCGGCCCTTAGTAATGCTCTCGACCCTCCCCAGTTTGCGAGTCGCGAGCTTCTTCTCTGCCGACGGCGCGGTTAGCTGCACTCGATCGCCGACAGAAACGCTCATTCCTGCGCTCGATCTACAGACACGTCTTGTTGCAGGCGCGACTCGTAAGTCTTGGCAACCACTTTCCCGGCTTTGTATCTCAGCTCAACGGTAAGACGGTTCGTCGACATAACAATTTCAAGTGTCTGTTTTGAGAAAAGGAATTAAGGACTATAAATCTGATTATCAAGCTTCACCGTGACCTGTCGACCGCACCCGCTGATCGCGATTTAGGGAATCCGGAGTAAGTGCTCATGGAAGAGCTAGCCATGCAAACGTAATTAGCTTTCAACTACAAGCACAGTGCCAAGCTGTTCAGTTCTCCTGATGCCTGTCTCCAGCCTTCTCAGACCGCACCCATCTCCGCCGACTTCCTAGCTAGTTGTTCTCGCTATTGACCACGAGGTTAAGCCGGTGAAAGCTGCTGCCTTATCTGGGATGTGCAGGTCTAGACCACCAGGCCCGTTCTGCATGTGCCGTATCTCCGCCCTGCAGGAGAGTACCTGTCGGTTGCTGGGCAGGTCGGGCCTCAAGCTCCCAGAAACGGTTGAGGAACTCCTTTTCGGCGCGCTCCGGAGTCCACGATTCGAAGTCTGGGACCTCGAGCGGCTCCACTTCGCGATCCCACGGCGCATGCTGCGGTCCCAGGAGCTTCTGTCGTTCGGTCATTAGAAGGGCCATGTCCACGTGTTTCACGCTGTCAGGAAGCACCGGCAAGAGGCCGAAGCGTATGCGGACAGCATCTGAGATCCGCTGCTCGATGGCTCGATACTGCTCCATTCCGGGCAGGTACTTGAGCGGCCGCGGCATGTCCAGGCAGTACGCCTCCGAGGCATCGTGCATGAGACCCTCACGTGCGTGCTCCGGCGGGCAAAATAGGCTTACCAAGACACTGTGCTGTGCCACGGAATAGAAGCGGCGGGTGGCCCCCGCGAAACGGCACAGATACGCAAGATGGTGCGCAATGTCCTCTATCTGAATGGTGGCCGGGTCAGGGTCCGTGAGGGAGAAGACGCCTCCGGTATAGGTCGGAATCCAGCTCATGGCGCGATCCTTTCTGTGGGCATGGAGGCAGCGAACGTGAGATCAATGAAAATGGCTCCAGGCGCGCAGCTTCAGCGACCGGTGATGGAGCTCAGCACCCCGG
>CAXUEE010000123.1:1559-2239 GCA_964249905.1 uncultured Acidobacteriaceae bacterium | reverse complement strand
CTGACGGAATTTCCGAGCAGGCCCACTCCTTGCGGGAGCTTGCGCACCCGCAAGCTTGCTGGCCAGTGCTCCATGTCGCCGCTTTTTCTGTCGCCGACGGCCGGCAGTCGCAAAAGCTCCCTTTGAAGCACTTCGTGGGTCTCCA
Organism: uncultured Acidobacteriaceae bacterium; assembly: GCA_964249905.1. Lineage (GTDB taxonomy): Bacteria > Acidobacteriota > Terriglobia > Terriglobales > Acidobacteriaceae > Edaphobacter. The sequence goes on along the minus strand of CAXUEE010000123.1, from coordinate 2,094 downwards.
TCGGCCTGGCGCCAAGCTGCTTGACGAAGCAGGGCACACCGGCGCGCTCGCATTGCAAGACGACATCCCGGATCCATCCGAGATCGCACTGCCTCGCGCCTGCTCCACTCTCGCCGCCGACAATGACCCAGTCGAGCTCCGCGAGTCTCTCGATCTTGACTGCGCCGAGCAAAGGCTCGACCGAGAGGAACCGCCATGCCGCCGGCGTGTCAAGCAGGGGCGGGATGCGCTGGTCGGCGGCCTCCTGGTTCTCGACGCTGACTCCGAACATGACGTTTGTCAGGGGCCAGCGGCTGCCAGCCATGTTGCTTGAGTAGCGCTGCATCCTTGCCGGGCGTTTTGTGAGCACCTGAAAGGTGTGCTGCCGGGCCCAGGACATCACGGCGAAGATTCGATCGAGCCAGAAAAGAGGAACACTCTCATGGAACAGGTCGCTCATCGAATTTACAAAGATACGTCTCGGTCGACGCCACCGGAGTGGATCGAGCAGATGAGCCTCAACCAGCTGCGTCCGCCCGTTCCACGCTGGCTGACG
>CAXUEE010000123.1:0-1549 GCA_964249905.1 uncultured Acidobacteriaceae bacterium | reverse complement strand
GCGTCGGTCCTGAGGAGCCCCGCGTAGGGCTGCCCTTCCCCGCTGAAGCGAAACGCCATCCGCTCCGCATAGCAGTTCCGGCAGCCCTCGCTGACGCGCGAGCAGCCGCGGATCGGGTTCCAGGTTGCGTCCGTCCACTCAATACTGGTTGTTCCGCTCATGATCCTTCTCCGCGCACGGGAGGGCGTAGTGGCGAAATGCGCCGCTGTGGTCCTGTGGCAGGACTACCCTAAGTCGAAGCCGGTACTGGGTCAAATCAGGAGCGTGGATCTCACTTGCGGTGCACCGCTAAGTGCGGTGCCAGGGTCGTAGGGCTTGCGTCTGCTTCTAGAACGGTACTGTAAAGCGCAAGGCGCGCTGCGCACGGATACCTTTGAGCGCTGCTCTGATCTCTTCGCTGCTCAAGGTCCACTCCTCTTCCGGTAGATGGGCCACAACAATGCTCTTGAAATCCTGATAGAGGTCTTCGGCCTCAGTGACGTCGCCCAGGTAGTCGATGAGGATAGCGAGACTGAGCTGATCCGGGCCGCTGCCTGCGTAGCCCCAGTCCAACTCGCTCGAGCTGTGCGAATGAACGCCCAGCTGGGGCGCCAGCAGCGGACCACTTTCTGAGCTCAACCTGGCACGGCGATATACCTGAGCTTTCCCACTCCTGCGGTGGCCGAAGTACCCGATCGATAGAGATGGATGGATCGCCAGTAGAGACTGTTGCGCTGTCCTCATGCTGCTCCGAGTGTTGTGATCATCTCGTGATGATGGTCCAGCATACGGCCCGGTTCTGCTGTTTGGCGTGGTGCCCTATGCAGGCCGTCAGGCAGCCTGCATAGGAATGACGGTACCAAAGGGTGTGCTTCGCGCGGACGTTGCGGCCCAAAGAACCGGGTAGCCGGGAGCGCGTTCGGGAAACCTGCCGCACAGGTCCGTAAAAATGATGAACGCCTGCGGCGTGACCCCGTGCTTCTCCAGCCAGGTGAAGCACGGCACGAAATCGGTGCCGCCTCCTCCGGCCGGCGTGAGTGCGACCGGCTCGCCTGCCTGGTACACGTCTGCCCTTTGTACTTCTGTATCGAAGTAGAGAACGTGCACTCTGGTCGGCCGCTGCGCTTCGAGGATCGACCGGATCTCGGCTTCGAAGAGTCCCAGCTGCCTGGAGCAGACGCTGCCCGAGCAGTCGACTGCGATCGCGACCTCGCCCACGCCTTCGCTTGTCAGCCCGGGCAGGTAAAGCCCGGACCAGACGTGCCGCCGGTTGGGAGGCGTCCAGCTGTAGTCAGCCGGGCAGAGATCGCTCCAGGTGCGCCGCAGCAGCTCGCGCCAGTCGACGCCCGCGGCCTTGGCTTGCTCGATCGAACGCGCCACACCGCCCGGTAGTCTGCCGGCGCGCTGCGCGACGTTTGAGGCCTGCTCGACCGCGATTGACCAGTCGCGCTCCTGTTCGGCTGACGTTTTGTCCTCTTCGCTTCCCGGCTCGGGCGCGTCGAGTACCTGCCCGAATCCGCCGGGCGTCGAGGGTGCCGCCGGCCCTTCAGCCTCGTCCTGCGCCTGTTCT
>CAXUEE010000122.1:6541-11223 GCA_964249905.1 uncultured Acidobacteriaceae bacterium | reverse complement strand
GTTATCTACAACTCCTGGGAGGCAACCGAGTTCTCGGTCGACGAACCCGGCCAGATCGCCCTCGCCGACAAGGCCGCCGCGCTCGGCGTCGAACGCTTCGTCATGGACGACGGCTGGTTCGGCGCACGCAACCCCGACCACGCTGGCCTCGGCGACTGGCACGTCACCCCGCAGCAGTTTCCGCACGGCCTCAAGCCGCTGATCGACCATGTCCACTCCCGCGGCATGGATTTCGGCCTCTGGGTTGAGCCCGAGATGGTCAACCCCGACTCCGACCTCTACCGCGCCCATCCCGACTGGATCATGAACTTTCCCGGGCGCCAGCGTACGGAGTTCCGCAACCAGCTCGACCTCAACCTCGCCCGTCCCGAGGTAAAGGACTACGTTCTCGGCTTTCTCGACAAGCTCGTAACAGACAACGACATCGCCTTCCTCAAGTGGGACTACAACCGCAACTGGTCCGAACCCGGCTGGCCCGAGGTGCCCGGTTCCACCTCCGCGCGCCCAGACCTCGTCGCGCAAAAAGAGATCTACGTCCGGTACTACCAAAACCTCTACAGCATCCTTGCCGAACTGCGTCACCGCCACCCGAAGCTCGAGATCGAATCCTGCGCCTCCGGCGGCGGCCGCACCGACCTCGGCATCCTTCGCTACACCGACGAGGTCTGGCCCTCCGACAACACCGACGCGCTCGACCGCCTCTCCATCGAGGAAGGCTTTACCCACGCCTACACGCCCGAAACTATGGCCGCCTGGGTCACCGACGTACCCAACTTCCTCGACCACCGCAACGTGCCGCTCCAGTTCCGCTTTCTGGTCGCGATGCAGGGTGCGCTCGGCATCGGCAACAACCTCAACAAGTTCACGCCCGAAGACATCACGCTCGCCACGCGTCTGGTCGCCTTCTATAAATCTGTTCGCACCACCGTCCAGCATGGCGCAGAGTACCGCCTGCAAAGCCAGTCTCAGGGTGAAACCTCGGCCGTCGAATACATCTCCCCGGACGGCGCGCAGGCCGTGGTCTTCCGCTATCTCCATTCCCAGCGCTACGGCATGTCGCTTCCCCGGCTGCACTTGGAAAGCCTTGACCCCGCCGCTACCTACACCCTGACGCCGCTCGACTCTGCCAAATACACTGGTCCTGCCGAGGCCTCCGGAGCCCTTCTGATGGGCGCCGGCGTTCTTCTTCCGCTGAACGGCGACTACGACTCCACCGCCCTGCTTATCACTCGTCGCCCCTGAAGACGGACGCCTGCATCCTGTTTTGCGCTCAGTAGAAAGAAGAGGGTGCCACGCCTGTCGGACGTGTCAGCTATAGCTCCGCTTTCGCACGCAGCACTCGTTGCACTGCCTCATGCACTGTCGCACCTACAGCACTTAAATGCCCCATTTTGCGGCCTTTGCGCGGCTTTAACTTCTCATACAGATGCAGCCGCACTCCAGGAATGGCCAGCGCTTTCTCGAAGCAGACCTCCCGCGCCGAACCGTCGGGATGCAACCACAAGTCACCTAACAGATTCGCGATTGCCGCCGGCTGCACCACCTCCACATCGCCCAGAGGCAGGTCGCACACCGCTCGAATCGCCTGCTCAAACTGGCTCGTCACGCACGCCCGTTCGCTTTCGTGGTAACTGTTATGCGGCCGGGGGGCCAGCTCGTTGACCAGCAGCTCACCCTCAACGGTCACAAACATCTCCACCGCCAGCAAGCCCTCAAGCCCAAAGGTATCGGCAATGGCTTCGGCAATCTGTCGCGCCTTCGCCTCCATCTCCTGAGGGATCGCCGCCGGGATCACGCTCCAGTCCAGAATCTGGTTCTCATGGTGGTTCCACGCCGCCGGGTACACCTTGACCTCGCCGCGCGGACTCCGGGCCACAAGGACGCTGATCTCCCGCTCGAGCTCGACGGCCTTCTCCACCACGCCCGGGCCTTCGCCGAGCGCCTCCCATGCCCCGCGTACCTCCGCCTCACTTGCGGCTTCTGGACCGAACCCAACCTTGCCCTGGCCGCGTCCGTCATAGCCGCCCGTCGCGCTCTTGCAGAAGCAGCGTCCGCCTAAGGCCGCAATGGCCTCGCCCAGCTCATCGAGCGTCCGCACGGCCCTGTACTCTCCCACTGGAAATCCGTGTTTGCGCAACCAATCCTTCTGCTCGATGCGGTCCTGAATCACCGCTAGCAGCGCGCCTGCCGGTCGCACGGGGCAGAAGGTCGCCGCCGCCGCCATGCTGTGCGCACCGATCTGCTCAATCTCCAGCGTCACGACGTCACATCCGCGCGCCAGCATGGCAGCGCCCCGGCTATCGTCCCATCCGGCCTCGATGCAGCCATCGACTACGAAGCGTGCCGGGCAGCCCGGATCCGGGTCCAGCACCAGGATGCGGTAGCCCATGCCGCGCGCCGCCATGGCCATCATGCGCCCCAGCTGGCCGCCCCCGAAGATTCCAATGGTCGCCCCCGGCAAAAGCGCGCTCAAGCAGACACCTCTTCGTCGTCAAGCGTTTCCGCCAACCCCTGGTCGCGCGCCGCAGGTCGCCGCGCCCGCAGCTTTTCCTGCAGCTCCGGGTCCGTCGTCGCCAGCATCGCGACCGCAAGCAGCGCCGCGTTCGCCGCGCCCGCAGCCCCGATCGCCAGCGTTCCCACCGGCACACCGCGGGGCATCTGCACGATACTCAGGAGCGCGTCGAATCCTTGCAGCGCCGTGGCGGCCACCGGCACCCCGAGCACCGGAACCACGGTCAGCGCCGCGATCATGCCCGGCAGGTGCGCCGCGCCGCCGGCCCCTGCGATGATGCAGCGCAGCCGGCGGGCCGCGGCGCTTTCCGCGTACTTCACCATCTCCTGCGGTGTGCGATGGGCGCTCACCACCCGCGCCTCATAGGGGACGCCAAACTCCCGCAGAATACCAACGGCCGCCCGCATCACCGCAAAGTCGCTCCGGCTTCCCATCACTACGCCCACCAGCGCCGCCTTTAGGACCTGAACCATAGGCCCCGATTATACGGGCGGCCCGGCTCAGCTCTTGTGCCAGAGGCTCGCATTCAGGCAAGCCACCACGCCATCCACAATCACGCCGAGCGCCTCGCTGAACTTGGCCGGATCCACAATCGTCTTGGCTCCGACCGCCTCCGCCATCCCGATGGTGGATCCCACCAGCGCGATCGCCGCCTCCCGCTTCTGCTGCCCGGTCTTGGCTCCGTACATCGCCTCCACGCCCTGAACCAGGCCCGGCAGCAGCGCCACTCCGCGCAGAAACAGCTTAAGAAACTCCATCATGCCTCCATTTTTAGGGCGAAATCTCCTGAACTTGTTCACCAAGTCAAGACTCCGGACGCCGTTTTCTTCCAAAGGAAAACGGCACTGCACGCCCGCTTAGGACGGCACAGCATCAGGAAATTTGCTTTAGTTATGCTTTCCACCCATGTAGCTCACGGCCAAATGCAGCAAGGTCAATCCAAAGCTGCATGCCGCAACGAAGCCCTTTACCCGCTGTACGCCTTGCTCGTTTTTGCTTACGCGGCTTTCGAGCAGGTGCAGCCTGCCTGGCTGCCCGATGCCCATGATCTGTTCCATCTGGCTGCGTAGAACGTGTAAATCCGCCAGCACTTGCCCCTCAAATTCCGTCATCACCCCTCACTTTCTGATTTGCTCAAGCTTCTACAGAAGCAGCTGTCATCCAATGGGCAGGTCCGTAAAGATCGCGCTCGACTCCCGCGAGTAGAGCGGCGGAGTCGAAGCATCGTACATCCGCACAAAGAACGCCTCCTGCACTGCGGCCCGGGGAATGGTAAAACCCCGCACCGGGCTTCGCAGCACCAGATCTCCACTGGCGCTGCTACCGCTGCCCGCGCCGAAGCCGCCGTCCCTGCGCCGCACCTCAAAGCCTCCGCCCGCGGGCGGAGCCGTTCCCGCGTCCACCGTCAAGGCTGTGTTACTCGCCACAAAGGTCATCCCCTGCAGGTTCGCCAGCACCGGCGCGGATGCCCCGGAAGCGAGCTCGAGCGCGGTCTGCGGAAGCAGCGCATCGGCCGCGATCGCCTCCGACAGCTTCACCCCCAGACCCTCCGCCCAGTCGTTCGCAAACGCCATGCGGTAGGTCAGCGCTTCCGGACACGCCCCTTGTTCCAGCACCTCGACGGTTCGCACGACTACGCTGGTCAAGCTGCCGTTGCTCGTGAGAGCCAGGACGTCGCCGGGCCAGATGTCTCCACTCGCCGCGGGGTTCACAGCAGCGTAGCTTCCGGCCACGGCTGCGGCGCGATTGGTGGAAAAGCTGAGCACCGCCTGCGCCGCGCTCTCGCAATCCGCCGTGCAGCGTGCCGCCGGACTGACCACCTTGCCCAGCCAGCGCGCTGTTCCTACAGCTCCGCCGGCTGCTTCCGCCGCCAGACTCGCTGCATTTGCCAGCCTGGCGATCGCCCGCCTGCGCCCGCGATACGAAACGGTTACATATTCTCCCGCGGCCGGCGCGCGTCCGGCAAAGAATGTAACCTTTCCGGTAGCAGAAGACGTCACGCTACAGTCCGCACCTTGGCTGGCCTTGCCAACCAGGCGCGAGAACGGCGTGCCGGTGGTCGCATTGAAGCTCCGCACCCAGGCCGATCCGGTGCGGGTGAGGAGCACATCTTCAATCGACCCGAACAGCTGCACACTGTTCACCAGAACAAAGCTCGCCAGCCCCGGGG
>CAXUEE010000122.1:5677-6531 GCA_964249905.1 uncultured Acidobacteriaceae bacterium | reverse complement strand
CCGGGGCACTGCTCACCGTCCCGTCGTAGAGCACCGTGATCGGTGTATTCGAGCTTGTGCCTTCGTCCCGAACCTCAAACACCACAGCCGCGGGAGCACTTACCAGGCCACCCCCGAAGCTCTGCACCTGCGCTCCGCCCGCTGCATCCACCATCGCGTAATAATTCTGCTGCACGCGCAGCATCTCTACAGAGTGCATTCGCAGCCGCACCGTGTAGCTATGGCCGCTCACGAGAGTGAAGCTGGTTCCGGTCTCCACCCCGTTCACCATGGATGTCATCACCGTCTGCCCGCCAGACTGCCGTATGTTGAATCCCGCGAAGCAGTTGCTCTGCAGCACAGAGCCGCTATACATGCCGCAAATCACGCCCGCGCTTGCCGCGCCCAGCACGACGCCGCTCAGTTGCGCGACGATCGTTCCGCCCACCTCGATTGCGTCCCACGCCTGCAACACCGTACCGCCATCCACCCCGTTTCCGCCGGTCAGGCTCAGACCGCCGCCGCTGCTGCTCCCGCCGCCCACACTCAGGTGCGAGCCGGGATCGGTGATCGCCCAGCGCTGCAGGTCGAAGCTTGTCCCGGTGAACGGATCCGCCAGCAGCGTCTCATGTCCGGCGTCGGGCGCGTCAGGCTCTCCCTGGAGGTCGAACACGGTCGTCGTTCCGTCTCCCAGAAACACCTCCGTCCAGTACACCGAAGGCTCCATCGCGCCGCTCACCGTCACGTCGTTCGCCAACTCGCGCACCGACGCTGTTTTCAGCCCCGCAAGACTCAACGAGCCATCGCCGTCACTGAATGCGTGAACGACGCTGCCGCCCTGCACCATCTGCAAGGCGCCGCTTACGACTCGGTAC
>CAXUEE010000122.1:305-5667 GCA_964249905.1 uncultured Acidobacteriaceae bacterium | reverse complement strand
GCAAGCCCGCCTGACCGGACCAGGCAAGGGCCGCGAGCGACTCCAGCACGCCGATTGCCCGGCTATTGGTCACGCCCGTCGCCGTCAAGGTACCTGCTCCCGCGCGCGCGGCGAGCTGCGTTAAGGCTGTCCCCGCGGGACTGCCGGAAGCGCTCCCGAGCAGCGCTCCGCCGGTCTGCTTGTCCAAGAGCCACTCATCGCTTACCGCGCTGAAGGCGAGCCGGTATACCGAGCCTTCGCTTGCCGCGCCGGCATACACCGGCACCGGCTCCGTCGCCAGATAGCCCGTAAACAGCACCCGGCCCGGAGCAGAGGTGAGGTCGCTGCGGCCTCGGCGGATCGGCACAGCAAGGCTCGTTCCCTTGAGAGAGAGCAGGCCCCTGGCGAGCGAAGGCGCGTTCAACGTTCTCTGGATCAGAAGCGCCTCCGAGCCATCGATGGCGGCGCTGTAATCGACCGCACCCAACCCATCCAGATTGTCGATCGTTAGTCGCAAACGGCCTCCCCGGCAGCCGGCGCCGGCGGCAGCCCTCGCATCGCGCGTACTTCCGCCACGCTCAGCACGCCCGCGTTCAGCAGCTGGACCTGCATGGCGACCTCTTCCTGCTCGTCGCGTGTTTCGAGATCGTTGAAGATGAACTCAAACTCCCGCCAGCCCAGCAGCTTGGCAAAAATATCGCGCGTAATGTGCTCCGCGATCAGCTTGGCCACCGGCACGATCGAGCTCTGGAATGCCTCGTCCGCCAGCTGCCCGGCGGTCGACTGGTTCACATCGTTCTCAAGGCCCAGCAGCATCGGCGGCAGATCGAAGGCGTTCGCAATCATGCGGATCAGAAACTCCTGCCACTGCAGCCGCAGCTCGGCGTCCGTGCCGCCCGAGAACTGCAAGACCTCCGGCTTCTTCTCCGAGCTCAGCACCGGCACCCGGCCTGTGCCTTCGATTTCGTCCTGCCACCACCGGATCAGGCGGTCATGCTGCTCCGGCGTCGCCTCATCCAGCCACAGTGCATACTGCACCACCGAGTTCGAGGCCAGGCGTCCCGCATACCGGTTGGCGCTCAGAAACTGCCCGATCGATTCAAACGCCACCTCCACGCGCCCTAACCCGAACGCCGTGTAGGTGCGCGGATTCAGCCGCACATACATCAGCTCGTCATCCTTAAGCGGCGTAATCGAAGCATCCCCCATCTGCCCGGTCACGAACCCATAGCGCGGCATCTCCGGGCTGCCGTTCCACTTCGGGTCCACCTGGATCATGGCTCCATCGACCGCGAAAAGCTCGAACGGCTGCTCCGGATCGCCCGTCGCCCGCATCTCCGCCGCGCCGAAGCCGCCCACCAGGGTGTCCTCGATCACCTGCTCCCACAGGGTCCGGAAGCTGTCCCCGGCGTTCGGCTCCTCGAGCGCCCGGCGCAGCGCATGCATCTTCGCCTCCGCGTCCTGAACCTCTCCTGCCGCGTAGCCGCGCCGCACCCGGATCTGCCAGTCCATGCTCGCAATCCGGTTCTTAACGATGTTGATCGCCCGCCGCGCCACCGGGGTCTCCGCAAATTTGCGCAGATTGCTTGCGGTCGGCTTCGGCATCGTCGGCAGGCTCACCGGCCGGTACGGCGTCAAAATGGACGGCATCGCCAGTGTCTTGCGCCCGCCTACGGGAGCAGTCGCCTTCGCGGCCACATCCAACCCTCGCAGCGAGCTCCATGCATCCTTTACGCGCTCTCCGATTCCCATAGCACCTCCGTGCTTTTCTCCCCTAAAACCGATCAGGGGCGCAGCCCTTTGGCTGCGCCCCTCAAAAAACCTGTCGTCTGTCCTGATTCCAGCGCTCCGCCGGAGAATTCCTGCCTAAATAAACGAGCTTACAAACCCAACTCCCGCTTGGCCGTTTGCGCAACCCGCCCCAGATCACTCAAGGTCACCACACGGATCTCCTGGTGTTCCATCGTTTCCACTCCAAACCGGTACCGCTCCCCGGCTTCACCGTCCCTTGCTTCGACCGTCCGCAGCGGCTCCACCAGCGCCGTCAGCTCCAGCTGCGCTCCCTCCACGCGTTCCACGCCTGCGCGCAACTGCGAGGCCGAGAAGGCCAGACCCTTGGCAGACTCCACATCTCCTGCCAGCGACACCGCATGAAACATCTTCACCGTGCCGTTCGGCCGGTAGCCGCAGTCGATCTTCAAGGGATCTCCGGCCCGCGTATAGGCTGAAGCGGCAATCTTCTTCCGCAAAAAGCCCCACACGCCGGCGCGTTCGAACTCCGTCCGGAGCGACGCCTGCAGCCGCGCCCGTCCGCTCTTTTCTCTCGTGCGCGGCACCCGCAGCGGCTCCACATACAGCCGCATCAACTGCTCGATCTCTGTCGCCGCGTTTTCCGCCAGCGTCGCCTTCCCTTCCGTCATCTGAATCGAGTTCGAAAGCGAGTCCTCGAGCGTTTCGAGCACCGCCTTCGGGTCCCGCGCACTCACCCCGCCCCGCAGCCGCTCCGCGATCTCCTGCTCCAGTCCCTCCAGAAGAGCGACGTCCGCATCCGCATCGAGACACCGCATCCGGCTCCAGTCGCGCGTAAACCGGACCTCGGACACCCGCGCTCCCCTGTCTGCCGTCTCGCGCAGCAGCACGCCGATGTTCACAAACTCACCCTTCACCACGTCCGGCACATACCGGAAGAGGAAGAACTCACATGGCACCCGCTCCTGCACAAAACACCCTTTCTCCGCGGTCTTGCGGAAAGCTTGCCGCGCCGCCGCGCTCCGCTTCTTCCACCCTACATGATCAATCTAGGCCCTTCCCTCTCCACCGGGAACTGCTTCCGCCCCGAAATCATTCTCCCTTTGTTCCACATCGGGAAAGGCTCACGGATCGAGTCCCTAAACTCCTCGATCAGCTCCCGTACCTTGCCACGGCGCTCGAGCATCGTTTCGACCAGCTGCTCGATCTCGCCTGGATTGCCGCCATACCACTCCGGCGGCACGCACTCGGCAATCTCCCAAAGCTTGCCCGGCGCGATCGCTTCCACCCGGCTCAGCCAGGGCTCGAAGCTTTCCCAACCCCGCACCTCCAGGTACACCCGGTTGCGCGGATACACCCCGCGCAGCGGCGAATCCGGAAACGTCCAGGCGCCCGCATTGAAGCAGAAGCCCTGATCGATGAATACCGCGCGGTACTTCCTTTCCCGCGCTTTCCGCTCAAACACCGCCTGGCGTCCGTTGCAGTTGCCCGTCCACTTGTCCAGGACCAGCATCCCCGCGAACTCCGCCCGGTTCCGCACCTCGTCCAGCTGCGGTTCCGGCAGGTAATCGACCACCTGCCCCGGGATCAATCCTCCCACGAACCGGCTGCCAAACTGCAGCCCCGCGGCGCAGCGCTCGGTCCGTCCCAGGCCGAAGTCGATCCGCATCTCCGGACTATGCTCGACCAGCCAGCTCGTAACCTCGACCACATCGGTTGCCGGTACGCTCAAACCCACGGCCTCGGCCAGCCGCGTCGCGATCAACTCATTGGCCAGCACCCGCCGATGCTGCGGATTGTTTTGGAACTTGACCACCCAAAGCTTTCCGTCCGCTCCCAGCATCAACTGGCTTTGCGCGCCGCCCCGCATCCGTCGTATTGCCTGCACGGCCAGCACCGCCATCAGCTCGTCCTCCGCCTCTCCACCTTATCGCACGTCGCCTAGCGCCGTTCCAGCCGCTCCGCTCGCACCGCCTGGGCCACCGCCATCGCCATAAAGCAGTCATCATGCGCGCCCTGCGCCGCCCCGGTCCGTCCTCCCGCTCCCGTCACAAACGTCCTGCACTCCTCAAGCAGGCGGCGGCTCATAAACAGCTCCGCCGCGTCCGCCAAGAGCGCGCCCATCCGGCTCACCATCCCCGGCTTGCTCCCCGCCGAGGTGAGCCAGCCGGCCACCCCGTGCTGCTCATAGACCCGGCTGTATCGCTCCACCGCGTCCAGATACGCCAAGACGCCTGCCCCATGGTTGTTGCGTTCGACCGCCAGCATCGCCCCGCCATACTCACGCGCCAGCAAAGCCGCCACGCGCGCCAGTTCGAGCGGCCCGATCTTTTCCCGCAGCTCCGCGCACTGCAGGCCGGTCGCCAACTCAATCACCTGCACCGCCGCGTAATCTCCTTCCGCGCCTCCCCCGGCTGTGTCGGCAGCCACCAGGTATTCTTTCCCCCGCAGCGCCGGAAACCAAACCAGCAAAGCGCCTCCGCGTCTCCGCTCCACCGGTTCCGGCGCCTGGAGCATTCGCTGCTCGATCGCCTCCACCTCAAAGCAGCATTCGCCCGTCGCCTTGAAACAGCTCACCGCGTCTTCAGCGAACTCCTGCGACCGCAGCCCGCGGAAACTTCTCTCCAGCCCGCGGCGAAACCCGATCTGCTCAGCCGTCAGCCCATGCGCCTCCACCAGCCGGCGCTCCTCCGCGCTCCATCCACTCGCCGCCGTGCCGGTATACGCCGGCTCCATCCACCAGGGGAAGAAGTGCCGGACGACCCCGCTCTCTTCCGCCTGCATCCACTGTTCGTAAAAACATCCGTACGCTCCGCAAGGCGTGCTCTCCATGGTCAACTCACCCCCGGGAGCCAGCGCCGCCCGCAGTCCCGCCAGCGTCGCTGCCGCGTCTCCCGGCCAGCGTCCGATCTCGCTCAGGTGCAGGTTCTGAATCGTCAACCCGCGCCCCGCATTTTCCTCGCCGGCGCTGATCACGCGAAACTCACTGTCGATCTCGCCGAACACCATCCGTCCCGCAGTGGCCGTCGAGAGCCGCAGCGAACCCTCCTGCAAAGTCTCAGGCAGGTTCTCCCACATCCTTTGCACAATCGCGAAGATCCCCTCCGCGGCTTCTCGCGTATGCGCCACCTGCACGGTCAGCACACCTCGACCGAAGATCGTCTTCAGGAAGAACTGTCCCGCCACCCACGTCGTCAAACCCATCTGCCGGGCCTTCAGCACGATATTCTCGCGTCCCCGCCGGGCCTCAAAAGCTCGCTGCACCGGGTTTGCTTTCAGAGAGGTCAACAGCCCCCGGCGATCTCTTACCTGCAGCAGGTGTTTTGCATAAAAGATCCCGAACTCGCGCTCCTCCAGCTTGCGGCCCAATTCTGCTAATCCATCCTCGTCATTCACCGGAACTCCAGCGCAAAAGCGAGGAGCAGACAGGCTGAAACCCTTCTGCTCCCCCTTCCGCTTTCTCTCCTGTTCCTTCCCTTTATTGCGTTCTCTCCCAGCGGCATCCACTGGTCGTTAGCGCACCCGGCACCGGCACAAACATCGCGCGCCCCCCAACCGCGAGAGCACCCGACCCGGTCAGCGTCTGTCCGCTGATCGGAGCCACCGTGCTCGCCGCCGTTCCCAGGTTCACCAC
>CAXUEE010000122.1:0-295 GCA_964249905.1 uncultured Acidobacteriaceae bacterium | reverse complement strand
CCCCGTGCAATCCGGCAGCGTAATCGCCTGCGCCGCCGTCCCGGTCAGATCGAGGAAGCGATCGCCCCCAAGCTCCGCATAGCTCGCCGCCGCCGTTGTGTGACGACTCGTCTCGGTCGCCCCAAGCAGCTCGTTGACCGCGTTGCTCATTACCGCGTCGACCAGCAGCTCCCCCGTATCGGTCGGATGGGCTCCATCGGCAAAGTAGGTTGTATTTGCGAACGCTCCATCGGCCCCCAGCTGCGGAATCGTCGCCAGGTCGGCCACGTTGTCCGCGCCCCAGGCAAACGCCTCC
>CAXUEE010000121.1:406-11358 GCA_964249905.1 uncultured Acidobacteriaceae bacterium | reverse complement strand
GTAGAACATAAAGGCGTCGTCAGAGTCGGGACTATGAGCGACCTGAATCTCTTGTGTTTCAGGGGTCATGCTGTTGCTGTCCTTCGAGAAAGCCGGTGCAAGCAAAGGGAGACACAAAGCCGGCGCAACCGGACGCAGCCAGGGGCGAGCAGGGATTGGCGGCGCGAGGAGGCGTTCAAGCGCGGCGCCAGCGACGCAGGGACGTGAAGATACCGGCGGCAGCAAGGACCTTGACGATCTGTCCGGGCACAAAGGGCAGAAGCCCAAATTGCAAGGCGGTACGCGGAGCGAGGTGCAGAAGCGAGCCAAGCCATACCACGCCCGCTGTCATCAGGAGCGCGCTTCCGGCCGCAGAGGCCAGCAGGTTGGCGCCTGCACTGGCACGGAGCCGGCGGCGTATCCAGGCTGTGGCGACGGCCGCCAGCGGATACGCAAAGAGAAAGCCTCCGGTGACGCCAAACAGCTGGGCCACGCCTCCAGGGCCGCCGGGAGCAAAGACCGGCAGGCCAAGCGCTCCTTCGAGCAGGTAAAGCATCATGGCAGCGAACGCGGTTCCCGGAGCGAGGGTGAGACCGACCAGGATGACGGCAAAATCACTCAGGGTAAAGGGCACGGGCGTAAACGGAATGCGCACGGAGGCATGAGCGCAGAGCGCGACCAAGGCGCTGGCGCTGACGGCAAGCAACATCCGGCCGGGAAGCGTTTCGACCCGCGGCAAAAGCGACGAAGCAGGGACGGAGACGGTGGTGCGATGTGGCTCGGCTGTGTGCATCGGGGCACATCCTTTCAAACGGCACGATGAGTCCAGCATACCAAGGCCGCGGCGGCATGTGTGCGCAAGCCGGCGAGCCAGTTCTACGCAACCGACGAGAACGCTTCGGGGTAACGAGTGTGGTTCCGCGGAATGCGCAGAGAAGCCTCCCCGGACTCTGCGCTTGACGGCGAAGCCCTTGCACCCTTAACTAGAGCGATGAGCGGATACAGGACCTCTTCCCGGATGCTGGTATGGCGCGGCCGCCTGTATGGGCAGCGCCGGCGGCTGGCCACAGTGCTCGCGATTGCGCTCGCGACGGGGCTGGGCTATCACGTAGTCTTCGGTCCGAACGGACTCACGGTATACGAAGGGAAACGCGAGCGCGAGCGCTCGCTGACCGAACAGCTGCAGGTGCTGAGCCGCGAAAACGAGTCCCTGAAAGGGCATGTGGAACGGCTCGAGTCGGATCCGGGAGCCATCGAGCATCAGGCTCGCGAGGAGCTGCACTATACGCGCCCGGGCGAGGTCATCATCACCCTGCCGCTCGAGCCTGCGGCGGCGGAGAATCCCGCGGCGCCGCGTTGACCCGGGAATCCGCGCGAGCCGGAGATGTCGCGTAGCGTTCTGGATCGCACACCCCCAAAGGCCGATCATCGGCTGCCCTATGGGGCGGAGCCGTCGCAGTTCGGAGACCTGTGGCTGCCCGCCCTTGCTCCGGGCGCAAAAGCTCCGGTCGTAGTCTTCCTGCATGGAGGGTGGTGGCGTTCGGAGTTTTCGCTCAACTATGCCAGCCACCTGTGTGCGGCGATGAAGAAGGAAGGGATCGCCTGCTGGTCGCTGGAATATCGGCGGCTGGGCAACGCCGGGGGCGGCTGGCCGGGAACGTTTGAAGATGCCGCTTTCGGCTTTGGCTTCCTTGCCGTGTTAGCCGGCATCTATCCGCTCGATCTTGGCCGTTTGGTCCTCGCTGGGCACTCCGCAGGCGGGCACCTCGCGTTCTGGCTGGCGGGCCGAAGACATCTGCCGGAGCGGGGACCGCTGCAGCCTCCGAAGAGGATGATTGAGATTGCCGGGGTGGTGGGACTGGCAGCGGTTGTCGACCTGCGGTTGATCATGGATCTGGCGCAGGGGGTCTTTGCGCCTGCCAAGCAAGAGGTGCTGGAGTTCATGGGGGCGTCTCCGGCGGCGGCTCCGGAGCGCTATCGGGCAGGCAACCCGGGGGATCTCTTGCCCTTGAATGTGCCGCAGATCCTGCTGCAGGGAAGCAGGGATGAGCAGATTCCCCCGCAGCTGCCGGTCCGCTGGACCGATCGCGGGCATCGAATGGGCGAGACAGTGGCGTTTGCGCGGATTGCGGACGCGGATCACTTCGATGTGGTCGACCCGGAGTCGAAGGCGTGGCCACAGGTTCGGGATGCGATCAAACGTCTGCTGGTGGAGTACGGGAAGAGAAAAACATGATCTTTGAAGTAGCCGGAACCAAGCCTCGTACGATCTACAACCTGCTGATCGGCCTGGTCGCCCCGAGGCCCATTGCCCTGGTCACAAGTCTCAACGAAGAAGGCCGGCTGAATGCCGCGCCATTCAGTGCGTACAACTATCTTTGTACCGATCCGCCGATCGTCGGTTTGGGCGTCACGGACAGGCCGGGCGCCGGCTTCGTCCCCAAAGACACGGCACGGAACATCCGGCGCGGCGGCGAGTTTGTGGTCAACGTTGTGACCGAGGACTTGCTCCAGCCGATGAACGTGTGTGCCACGGACTTCCCGGCAGAGGTGAACGAGCTCGAGATGGCCGGTCTGACCACGGTGCCGTCCAGCCAGGTCGGGGTTCCACGCATCCACGAGGCACACGCGGCGCTCGAGTGTGTCGAACACACCACGCTCGAGATCGGCCGCTCGCGCATCATCCTGGGCCGGGTTGGGGCGATGTACGTCGAAGACACGTTTGTGGATCCGGCCGGACCGTACATCAAATCGGAAGAGTTGCACGCGGTAGGCCGGATGAACGGCCTGGGCGCGTACGTGAAAACGCGGGACGCGTTTGTCACGGTCCCGCGGATCTCGTATGCGGACTGGCTGCAGGGCAAACGGTAGGAAGATTCAGTCAATCTCGATGTCACCCGAGCCGGTGCGGGCTTCGAGAGCGGCACCGCCGCCATTGAGTGGCGCGCTCAGATGGTGCCGGTCCGAGGTGCCGAGGCCTACGACCCGAATGGAGCCGGAGCCGGTGGACGCGTCGACGTTGAGGTGGGCGTCACGGCCAAGATGGGCGCGGATGGACCCTGAACCGCTCTGCAGCTTGGAGTTGCCGGTGATGCGGCCGTTGGCTTCAATGTCTCCGGAGCCGGTGTGAGCGTCGAGCGCGCCGGAAAGTCCGTTGATGCGGATGGACCCGGAGCCGGTCTGGGCCCGGACCTCCCCGGACGCCGCCTGCTGCAGCTCGATATCGCCGGAGCCGGTGTGCAGGTCGGCGGGTCCGGCAACGCCGTGGGCGCGCACCGCGCCGGAGCCGGTGTCGGCCTTGAGAAAGCGTCCCAGATTGTCGACCTCGATGTCGCCGGAGCCGGTGTGAAGATTCAGCGCAACTGACCGTGGCGCGGAAATCTCGTAGTCGATCGAAATGTTGTTGTAGAGGCGGCGATCTTCGGCGCTCATGTCCCCGATACGGACGGTGGCGCCGCTCTGCTGGATGGGCGGATTGCGCGAGATCTGGCGGATGCGTTCGTCCACATCGCCGCCCGCGTTCGAGCCCGCGTGCACATGCGCTTTGACGTGGATGCTCGTGTCCGGCCCGGGAACGACGTGAATGCGTCCGGACCCTTCGGAGACGTAAAGGTCGGCGGAACCGCCTACGCTGAGCGTGCGGTCGAAGTCCTGGCTGTGCGCCGCGATGGCAAGCGGAACGACGGCGAAGAAGCTGGCAAGGTAGGTTCGAAGAATCATCGAGGCTCCTTTGTGGGTGCGGCATAACGCTGGCTCGGCGAGGGCAGCGGGTCCCCGGCAACGGCTCAGTCTTTCTACGCGACAGCCGGCCCTTTGGTTCCATACGCCTCCGTCCGGGGTGCGCATCGAACGGCGCATCAAGAATACAGAGTTGTCACAGACGGAGAAACAAACGCCGCCGATAAAAGGGATAAAGGAGTGCGAGATTGAGCAGAACGATCGTGACGGCATAGGCGAGCGATGCGTGCATGGGGCTGAGCCAGGGAGTGAAACAGTGGTAGCCCCAGGTATGGAGCGTAAGTGAATCAGGGCCGGCATGAACATGGTCGAGACTAGTCGTCAGGAGGCTGGACAAGATAAACGCGAGCAGGGCGTTGGTGCCGAAGAGGACTGCGGGAAACGTCCAGCGGCTGGAACTGCCGGAAAGGCGAAGGTCGATGAGCGCGTACAAACAGCTGAACAGGCACAAACATACGCCGCTCGAGAGCAGGGCGAAGGTGGGTGTCCAAATGCGTTTGTTGATCGGCAGGAGCGGCGAAAGCAGAACGCTGAGCACTAGCGAGACCATGCCGGCAGCGGCGATCGTCAGGGCTTTGCGGGTTCCAGACCCGGGCCCGCGGAGCACAAGTCCGGTCGCAACGCCGATCAGGGTGGACCCAATCGCTGGAATCGTCGAGAGCAGCCCCTCCGGATCGTAGGTAACCCCCCGGCCGGGAGCCAGGCCAAAGGCCCAAAGGTGCGGTATGCCGAACACCGCGCGGTCGATCCAAGCCGGAAGATTGCCGTACGGATCAAGGTGGCCGGCGCCGATGCCGGGCACTGGGATGAACCTGAGGGCAAGTCCGTACGCGATCCAAAGAGCGGCGGCAACCCCGGTGAGGGTCACGGCCAGGGATGCGCGGCGTCCCGCGTCGGAACGGCCGCGGAGGGCGAGATACAGCAGACTCGAGCAAGCGTAGCAGACACCGATGCGCTGAAGAATGCCGGGCAGGCGGAGCGTATGCCAGACAAAGTCCGGGGCGGCATTGATGAAGATGCCGACCAGGATCAGGAGCAGTGAGCGGAAAAGAATGCGGCGGATCAGTGGCGCCGTGGCGGCACCGCGGGCCAGGCGTCCTTCGAGTGCGAGTGGAATGGCGACACCGACCATGAACTGAAAAGCGGGAAAGATCATGTCGGTACAGGTGGCGCCGTTCCACAGGGCATGGCGCAGGGGTGGGTAGACGAAGTCGTACGTACCGGGGTCGGTCACCAGGATCATGGCGGCGACGGTAAGGCCGCGAAAAACATCCAGGGAATGGAGCCGGGCAGGCGCGGACTGGGCGGACGAAACACTGGAAGCTGAGTAGGCAAACGATTGTGCAATCATAGCGATGCTGACCATGAAAGCACACGGAAGGGAAATGAGGAAACTTATTTTTGCGGATTCGCGGTCGCGGGTCGTCTCGCCGGCAGTGGTCTGCCCGCACGGCGACGAGAACCAAATGACGGAATGGCGGAGGCTAGAGCTGATAAGCGATTGCTGTGGAGTTTATCTTTTTGTCATCCCGTAAGGGATCTGCTTCTGCCTTTGTCGCTGCATGTTCTCTACACCACGAGCTGATTCGCTCTAGGTGGAGTACAAAAGCTCTTCGGCGCCGCAGGGTTTCCGACGCACGGCGCGCCGCAGCAGCGGAAGAAGCTCTGGAACGGCGTCGAGAACTGTGACTTCGACGATCTTCCTTGCTGCTGTCCTCATATAGTTCTGGACGGACTGAAAGCTAGCTGGGCTTCGTTTGGCTGGGCTGCGTTTCGTATACCCGGTGTTGATCTCCGCGACTTCGATCGATCCCGTGTGAAGCTCAAACAGCTTGCGGGTGTCGACCTCAAGGACGATGTGACTCAAATCACGGTTGTACGGAGCCTTCCGGAGGTTTTCGAGCGAAGTCTTCTGGGCAAAGAAGTACACGCGCCGATTGAGCAGATTGATCCATTGGTCCGGGCTGCAGGATCCGCTGAGTGCCTTCTCCAACCCACGGTGACTGAGCGTGGTCCGGTCGCGCAAGGTAAAGACGCCATGCTCTTGCGACTCGAGCCGGTACGACGCCCCAAGACGATCAGTCTCGATTTGCCGCCTAAGCGGATCGTCCACTCCGCATGTGCGATAGATCGCGTTCGAGCTGAGCACGCCGTGCCGCTGAACTCCCGGCCACGCCTCTTCCGCAGCCAGATGATAGAGCACTGGTCTAGCCTTGCAAAAACGATCTACGTCCAGCATGATGCCTCGAAAGAGTGGTTGTTGCCTGCCGTCGATGGTTCTTCGGAAGAAAACGATCTATGCGGAGACTCTCTTGCGGCGGAAGAAGAGAGACAGGGCCGCCGCGCCGCTGCCAAGGAGCACCAGGGAGGACGGTTCGGGAGTCACGCCGGTAGCAGCTGCCTGGAAGCGCGCGGCGACAAGGCTGTCGGCGGCCGTGGTGGGGTGGAAGCCGTCGAAGAAAAGATAGCTATTGGGGTTCGAGCAGAGGGACGTTCCGGTGAAGCAGGGAGTGGTGACGTTGGTGAACCCGTAGGCGGATGGGTTGGCCTCCACGTTTGCGAGCAGGTTGAAGGTGTCCACGTAAGTTGCGCCTTGGGGGAGCGTGGCCTGGAGCGTCGTGTTGAAGGCGATGCTGTAGGCTGTGGCGACAGCGGAACCGTAGAACTCCGGAGTAAGGCCGAGGTTGGGGACGCCTGGCACAAGAATGTGGGTGGCGCCGTCCCCTTCAAGCGTGGTGACGATTGCGTCAATGTTGGAGGCTGCGGTCAGAGGCGATCCGCCGGTGATGAAGTCATTGGCTCCGCCCCAGACGACGAACAGGCTGCTCGAGACCAGGGGTGAGGCAAGGAGTGGGGCGGAGAGGGCCACTTCGCCCTCAAGTCCGGGCAGGCCGGCATACCCGAGGGTGGTTTGTGTGCCGCCGTCGGAGTAGTTGCCGACACCTGTGGTCGCGCCGATGTAAGCAAAGTCATGGAGCGGAACGCCGAGATTGGCAGCGAGCTGCTCGACCGCGACGGGACCGTTCGAGAGACGGCCCATGTAGTACGGCGGGGGCGGGTATCCGCTGAGAGCAAACAGATTGCCGTTGTCGGAAAGACTGTCGCCGTAGACCACGACCGAGGAGAACGGAGAGGCGTTGGCGAAGGTCGAGACCGCGGCGGGCAGCAGGGCGATTGAGGCAGCGAAGGTGAGGGCTCTGCGCAGATTCATGATGCCTTCCTCAGTAAGAATGTGGGTAGCCTGACCCGGTGGAGGTTGCGTTCCGTAGAGAGACAACACTATAGTGTTGCGGAATGAGCAGGCGCACCTTGATGAGACCGCTCTAAGGCAGCACGTTTACGCTAATCCATCTCGCGTCTGGAGTGGCGGGATTGGTGAATCCATTACAAATTTGCACGGTCACGGTATTGGGCACAGTCACTGCTAGAAAATCGGTGCCATTTGGACTATTTGCAAGCGCGAGCATGCCGGGAAGAGCGCCGGGGACGATGGCCACTGCTGTGGCACAGGAATAGGGAGGGTCAATCAGAGCGATCGTTTGCGCTCCACCGGTGGAACCGTGCAGAACGGGCGGAGGGTAGATCATCCAGCCGGAACCGGCGTTGCAGGCTTTGTACATAAGTCCGACGATAGCTGTACCGGCGTTGAGGATGTTGCCTGAACCTGGAACGGTGCTGTCCGTACCTGCATTGTTGGCGGCTATGTCCCACTTCCAGGCGGTCGTCGGCATAAACGAAAAGCAGGTGTTGTAGTTAGGTGAGATAGGTATGGTGTTGTAAGGGCCGGTGCCGAAGTAAGAAGGATTGACGCCGGTGTAGATAGTGTAAACGGTGTCTGTCTGACCGCCTCCGATGCGGATAATGTCGCCACTATTTCCGGCGTTTGAAAAGGGATAGATAACGGCGTCGGCCTTGATGTCGTTGTCGCTGAAGCGCTGCTGGGTATAACCGATTCCGGGAACATCGGTGCCGGCAGCGGTTGCAACAGCCACGGAAGTGACGGCCTGACCGGCCTGAAGGGATGCAGGAACATTCTTCAGGGTAGGAGCAACAGATTTCAGGGAGCTGAGCCTGGCAAGCGACGCAGGGCTGCTTAGAGGTGGCGCGGAGCTTTGCATTGTTTGTGCGAACGCCGCTGATGCGGTGGTAACCATCGCCAAGACAGGGAGCCAAACGAGACGCATGGTGTTCTCCTTTGAGAAGGCGAGTCAGTCGCAGATCGGGTTACAGGGGGTATTTAGCGCAGAGTATACCAGACCATATCCGCAGCTCACATGAGATGGTGAGGGATGGATGGGCGAATGGCGCAGGCGCAAACGCAGATCCACGCAAGATGAGAACGAAGAGAGGCCGACATCCTTCCTGAGCGACTGCGCCACCTTCTCTAGTGAATCGTCTTCATCCGGCGCTGCATGTAGTCCATCAGGAGATAGCTGCCCAGGGTCTCGGGAGTGGTGAAGTAAGCCTTCCCGCGGCACATCTGCGAGACCTGCTGGACGAACTGGACGAGCTGGAAGTCGGACGCGAGCATGAACGTGTTGATCATGATGTTGGAACGCTTGCAGCGGCTAACCTCTTCCAGAGTCTCCGAGATGACCAGCGGGTCGAGGCCGAAGGCGTTCTTGTAGATGCGGCCGTCGGGGAGCGTAAGCGCGGAGGGTTTGCCGTCAGTAATCATGACGATCTGGCGCATGTCCTTATTCGAACGGGCAAGAATGCGCTGGGCGACGCGAAGGCCTTCGCGGGTGTTGGTGTAGTGCGGGCCTACCTTGACGCGGGGGAGCTGGCCGATCGGGATGTGCTCGGCGGTGTCGTGGAAGAGGACGAGGTCGATGGTGTCGCCGGGGTACTGCGTGCGGATGAGGTGCGAGAGCGCCATCGCCACCCGCTTGGCCGGCGTAAAGCGGTCCTCGCCGTACAAGATCATGGAGTGCGAGCAGTCAAGCAGGACCACCGTCGCGCAGGAACTCTGGTAGTCGGCCTGCTGGACCTGCAGGTCGGAGTACTCCAGGTTGAGCTTGCCGTTGTGCTGGTTGAAGTCCGTGCCTTCGCGGGCGAAGACGTTCGAGAGGGTGGCGGTGATGTCGAGATTGAGCGTGTCGCCGAACTCATAGGGCTTGGAGGAGCCGTTGGTCTCGACGCCGGACGCCTCGTGACGGGTGTCGTGGCGGCCGAGGGAGGATTTGCCGAGCGGGCCGAGGAGCTCGCGGAGGGCCTTGTAGCCGAGGAAGTCCATGCCCTTATCGGTGACCTCGAAGCGGGCGTTCTCACCTTCGCCGGACTGCTCGCCCTGGCCCTGCTGCGGCTGCTCGGCGTTGATCATGTTCTGTTCCTGCATCTTCTGGATGATCTGGTCGATCAGCTCGTCCACCTGCTCTTCGTCGAGCGCCTCATACTTCTCCTGGGTCTCCTCGTCGAAGAGGTCGCCGGAGTCTAGAGCCTGGCGGATCGCTTCGCGCAGATTGTCCATGGTCTGATCGCCGTCGAGGGACTGGAAGCGCGACATGGGGTCCTGGAAGCCGGAGTCGAGCAGGAAATCCGAGAGCGCCTGCATGAGGTCGTCTAGGTCGACCGAGGAGCTGAGATCGCCGGTAAATTTTGTGTAGCGGATGCGCTTCATGAGGTCTCCATCCTTATCTTAGACCCCCCTGCAAAGCGAACGGATGACGGTACTCCCCCACCCTATACTTCTGTGTGCAAAATATTCATACGATTGAAGTTAGGTCTGGACCTCGGTCGATGGACGGGGTACCGAAAGGTACAGCGGGGAAACGGCCGCCTCAGAAAAGAGGGGTCGTGGCGGGTTGGGTTTGTCAAGTGGGGGGCGAGGGTCCGGAGGGAGTTCCAGGGCGGCAGCTCAGGAGATCTTGCTCGCCCTGGCCTTCTTGGTCACCGGCGCAGCGACCTCAGTCTGCAGCGTCGGCGACGCCACTGCTCCTGCGGACGCCTCCACCTGTTGACGCAGCGCATGCACGACGACCCGCAGCATCTCTTCTTCCGGCGCCGGCTTGCCCGTCCAGATTTCGAACTGCCGCGCGCCTTGCTGCACAAACATCTCCACGCCCAGGATGACCGGGATGTCTTGCTGGCGCGCCAGCCGGATCAGCGGCGTGTCCATGGGGTTGTACACCAGGTCGAACACGTTCTTCGTCCTCAGCTCCTCCGCGGTGAGGATCGGTGCTCCATTCTGCCCGGCCATGCCCACCGGCGTCGCGTTCAGGATCACATCGAAGGAGGTCTTGGCGATGGCCTCGCGCTTGATCGCCTTCGCCCCGGACTGTTTGGCCAGCTTTGCGCCTGTCTCCGCGGTCCGGTTGAGGAGAAAGACATCCGCACCCTTTTCGCGCAGGCCGAAAACGGCCGCTCTTGCCGAGCCGCCTGCCCCCAGGACCAGGATCTTAGCCCCGTGCAGGGACATCCGCTTTTCAAGCGGCACCACTATGCCGGCAACGTCGGTATTGAAGCCGTACAGCTTGCCATCCTGGCCCCGCAGGATCGTATTCGCCGCGCCGATCTTCTTCGAAAGCGGGTCCATGTGCTCCAGATGCGGAAGGATGGCCTGCTTGTGGGGCATCGTGACGGAGACACCCCCGATCGGGATCTGCGCCACCAGCGCGACCAGGTCCTCGACGCTGCCTGTTTGCAAAGCCAGGTAGACCGCGTTCACCGTTTCCCGCCGGAAGGCCGTGTTCATCATCACAGGCGAAAGCGACTTGCCCACGGGATCGCCCGCGACACCGTACACCTTGGTCGCCGCGTCCACCTCTTCGACCCGATAGGTCTCAACCAGCGTTCGTGCCGCCATCTGTCCAGGTCCGGTCTCTTCTCCGGCTGCCGCGGCGGCAAAGGTAAATTCCGAGCCGGCCCGCAGCCCGAGCACGCGTGAAAGGACGCCCGCATCGCCCATGCACAACCCGACCACGTGCGCCTGGTCGCTTACCCGCTCGAGAAACCGCATCAGGGTCACGTTGTCGACCAGCGTCTTCGCCGTGGGAACGATCTTCATGAAGTCCGGCTGAAACGGCTCCATGCGCGTGCGGATCGCATCCAGGTCCCCGGTCTGCCCGAAGTCATGGTGCGAGACGATCAGCCCCGTGCCAGTCTCGCGCAGCTTGGCCAGTTCCCCTTTTTTGAGCGCCTCGGCTGACTCGAGCTCGAGATCGACCATGTGGCAGCCGGCCTGGGCAGCCTTGAGCAGGACGTCGAGCTCGGCAGCCACGGAGCCCTCGAAACGG
>CAXUEE010000121.1:0-396 GCA_964249905.1 uncultured Acidobacteriaceae bacterium | reverse complement strand
ATCACCGTAGCCGCCGTGTTCTCTTGCAGAAAAGCCTGCAACCTGGGCATAGCCTGGGCGGGTTTCTGGAGGTAGTCCAGGCGGAACTCGAGGAAAGGCGTCTCCTTGACGACGCTCGACGCCCTCTCGATCATCTCGGCGACCGTGCTTCCGAGAACAGCGGCGCACACCTTGCTGATGCGGGAACGAAGTTGCTGCGTAACGGCACTGGTCAAGGTCAAATCTCTCGTGGTGCAAGCGCGTATCTTACAAAGGACGTGGACGCGATGCAACGGGTTCAGGCGAAGATCTCCGGTACATCAAAAAAAGCCCCGAAAGGGTTGCACAAGGACCGGGAGATCCAGGCCGCAGATGCCTCGTACAAGGTCCCGGGCCGGAGGAAGAGGTGCGATCCGG
>CAXUEE010000120.1:0-11421 GCA_964249905.1 uncultured Acidobacteriaceae bacterium | reverse complement strand
AGAGACGCGAGAACCACGCCAAGATCCTCATCGGCGTGGCCATGATCCATCAGTGCCAGATTTCAGAGGTTTCGGCTGGCAAGTTCAAGGCGCTGCTCGAAGAGTTCTATTCCGATTCGCCCGAACGACTCAAGGCCTCACTCTTCGGGCTAACCCTCGTAGTGAAGAAACCCAGTAGCGATCAGGAACAGGACTAAAGCTATGGGCTCCAGCTTGGAGAGAGGGACGCTATCTCAGGCGTTTAATTTAAGCCTACTCACATGCAATGGCGTTGGTACGGCCACCTACCTCGTTCTGGCTTCTCGTGCTTGGGCCATTCCAGAGGAACGTGCACTCGGATTGAACTCGACAACGGGCGAGCCTTTCGTTTGGGCTACCTCGGTGTTCCCGATCTACGCTGTCTTCTCTCTACTGAACTGCATCTGGGGAGTGCTTCTTTTGAAGCGGCATGACTGGAGAAGTGGCCGATTTTGGATAGTGACGTTTGGTCTTTGGTTAGGTGCGGTGGTCATCGATTTTGCTCATCACTAAGAGTGAGCTATGGAAAAGACGGCGACCGGTAGTCGCCTTGGACGCCGCTCCGCGCCGCCCACTTTCCGCACAGCTCCGACGACGGAGCAATCGGCGACATGATTTAAAGCTTCAAACTGTCTCTGGCGTGGGATGGACAGGCTGGGCCACGAGACGCACGCCAAGGGCGGCGCACACCCGGCTCACAGTATCGAATCGGGGAGCGCTGTCTGGACGCAGAGCTTTGTACAATGCTTCCCGTGTGATCCCGGCTGTCTTGGCGATTTCGGTCATGCCACGAGCGCGGGCAATATCGCCCAGCGCCGAGGCCAGCAAGGATGCATCGTTCGCCTCCAGAATGGAGGTCAGGTAGGCGGCGATGGAGGTTTCACTGTCAAGATAATGGGCTGTGTCGAACTCGGGTAGATCGGCCACCTTGATGCGTTTACTCATGATCGTTCTCCGCACATGTCAGCAAGTGACCGGTGCTCTGCCGCCTCTAATAGTAATCGAACGATTACATAATGCGCTTGGATTAGGTTCTACATAGGTCACCGATATCACCTTGACGGAATATCACTCGTGGCACATACTTTGGGAATGGATTGGGAAGTAGAGGTCAGCGACGAGTTTCTGGTCTGGTACCAATCCCTGGATGAGCCGGAGTTGGAGAGTGTGAACGGAG
This sequence comes from uncultured Acidobacteriaceae bacterium, assembly GCA_964249905.1. Lineage (GTDB taxonomy): Bacteria > Acidobacteriota > Terriglobia > Terriglobales > Acidobacteriaceae > Edaphobacter. Next base: position 10,226 of record CAXUEE010000120.1, on the reverse strand, counting down.
CGGTCGCGAAGCTGGAGCACTACGGTCCGACCCTGGGCCGGCCTTACGTGGATACGCTGATTGGGTCGAAGTACCCGAACATGAAAGAGCTTCGGGTGCAGCATCAGGGCAAACCGTATCGCATCCTGTTTGCTTTCGACCCTCGCCGGAACGCCTACCTGATTCTGGGTGGCGACAAAACCGGGGATGCCAACTGGTACGTTGACGCGATCCGCCGAGCGGAAGCGATCTATGCCCAGCACCTGATCGAGATTGGAGAGTGAACCCGATGGCCCACAAATGGAAAGACATTCGCAAGCCGCTTTCGCCCGAGGCCGAGGAACGGCTTCAGCAGAGCGTGAAGGAAGCGGTCGCGGTCATGACTCTGCACCAGCTCCGGGAAGCCCGGAGCCTGACCCAGGTCAACCTGGCCAAGGTTCTGCAGATCAACCAGGGCGCGGTGTCGAAGATGGAAAAGCGGGCGGACATGTACGTCTCGACGCTGCGTAATTTCATCCAGGCGATGGGCGGCCAGTTGCAGGTAAAAGCCATCTTTCCCGAGGGCGAGGTTCAGATCGACCAGTTCGAGAACGTAGCCGAATCGCATGACACTCCTCTCGCGCCGGCGCGCCGGCACAATCTGCCTGAACTAAAAGCTCAGAACTCGTAGGGACGGATTGTTGGAGGTTTTGGGTGAAATGCTTGTTTGAAGCCTCATCGGTTCGTCCTAGGTGCCTCTCTGCTCTATTGGCAAAGCGTTTAATCGCTAGCCACAACGGCCAACCGTCCCCATCCCTTATTAGGAAGGTTTTGCTTTTTGTTGTTGCCTCTGCGGGGTTTGGGGCGCAGCTCCAAGGAAATGGGCCGCTAGGCCCTCAGTTCACGTCCGAAGGACGTGCTCCGCTTGCTGTCGTTTGGATTGTCCACAGATCTTGAAGGACTACTACCGGTTTATATATAGGGCTTTTAAGAGCTATAGGCTTGTGTGACAAAGTGATCGTGGTTTTGAGCTTGTTTTTTAGGTCAACCGTGACAAAGTGATCGTGAATAGCGTGACAAAGTGATCGTGGATAAGTTGCACAAATCACAGGCTTTCCCACATCAAACGCCGCCGAACGTCCGAACTTATTTCTGCGGCTTGCCCATGAAGGTCGGAAAGAGCTTGCGCTTGACCGGTGGGGGGCTGTGCCACAGGGTTAGGCCACCAGTGCCCGGCTTCACCCGCGCCTCACGGTAGACCGCCTGAACCTGGCTAAGCGCCACCTTGAATGCGCGGCGGAACATGCGGATCTCGTCGTACCCCATGCCGAACTGCTGCGAGACGGAGACCCATGGCACGAAAGCAGCTTTGTGCTGATCGATGCGGTGCAACCGCTGCGACAGCCATGAATACACGTCCAGCGCCATAGCCGAATGAGAGAGCGCCGCCAGGTGGTGTGCATCGAGCGGCACTGCATGACGCTGCAAGCTCTCGAAGTATTTGGGGTCTAGCTGGATGATGGACGGCCATAGGACCCGCTGCCGCACGTCTTTTTCGAGCCACACGCTGAACGTCGAGATAACGTCTGACTTCACCGTCACGGCCTGGCCGTCCTTCACCATGCCAAGCCGTACGGAACACGCAGCGAGGCGGGTGAGCTGCTCCTTAATGACGTTCATATTCCGGCCCGAGTTCGCCAGTCCTAAGCCGTTCGACACAAAGGCTGTGAGGGTCCGCTCAGTCTCGATCTCCGGCTTTCCGGTAATCAGGGCTTCGGTGTTTAGGTGGGCAAGGATCAAGCGCGGCTTAGGACCGAAGGGCAAGCCAACGTCTACAAAACTCGATGTCGCGGGACTCATATAAGACCCTGCGGTGATCCGTAATGCTGCATGGCCGTTGGAACGGTCCCATACTCGAACGTCTTCCCCTGGATCGCGGTAAGGCATTCCCGTCTGACAGAACACGGTGTGCTGATAGAGGATGGACTGATCGGCCTGGTCTGCCGCCGCCGCCTCGATCAACCGTCGCTCGATAGGTGTAATGGTCGCCCTGGGACGCTTCCCTGCCCCGGCCTTCTTGTCCGAGGCTCTGAGCCCGGCTCCAAGGTCAAGCCCCGGCAGGAACGCCGTTAGGGGCTGCAGCTCGTCGTCTGGATTGTTTCGGCTCATCGGTACTGATTTCCTCGGCTTACGCGTATACACGTATAGGAGTAGCTTAGTTCCCTGCAGTGAACTCTGCGATTTCCGGCTTTCCACGACTGGCGAAAATCGTATTGATCCCCTCGGCCAGTAACGCCTGCACTGTCGTCCGCTCCTGGGCGGCCACTATCTTCAAGGCGGTTTGGACCTCGGGCGCGAAATGTCCGCCGACTAAGACGCGGCCATTGCGTGACGGCCGGCCAGAAGACTTTATGAGCTTCATAGGCTCCGAAGTGACACGGGACGGAGCCTGTTGCTGTTCAAGCCCCTGCGAGAGCGGATTCGGCTTTGGCATCTATTTTCCTCTGAGTGCTTACAAGCTTGAGTGTATACACGTATAGCTGTAGTGTTTCCTGCGCGGCTTTGCTGTCGGCCTCGTATTCCGCTGCGGTCTTTCCTATGTTGCTTGCGTGGCGGTGAGCAGCCCTCAAGTGGATCACGGTCGGGCAGACTTTAAACCCCTGCTGCTTGATGTATTCAACGGCGTTCGCGCCCTCGGTGCCTTGGGTCGGTGCCTTGTTGACTACAAAGAACGATGGAGGATCACCAGCAACGCGCAATAGGTCGGCCAGCTTGGAAACGGTCTCAAGGCCGAACAGATGAGGCTCCACTGGGCTAACCACCACATCGGCGCGACGTGCTGCCTCGGCTGCATCGGTGGACGAGTGCGGGGGAGTATCAATCACGATGAAATCAACCCCCTGAGCCTTCGCTTGCTCGATGGCTGCACCCAACCTGACAGCATGTGTAGGCACGACCCACGGAAGCTCCTCGGTGCGCCGGTCGGTCCACTTGGACGCGGTAGCCTGTGGGTCCACGTCAAGAATCGCGGCCTTGTGCCCCTTATGCACCGCTGTAACGGCTAGATCGAGAGACAGCGTGGTTTTGCCCGCTCCACCCTTTTCAGCTATGACCGCGATAATAACCATACGTGTATACACCTATACCCTGCAACGATGCGATGAGTATACCGCTCGCCCATCCCCGCGCAAAGGAGCTTTTTCTCTCCGTCGTATCGTGCCAGATACCCCCAAGCGCGTGATTTCGAGGAGAACTAATCAAAATGGCGGAACGTTACACTCACTTTAAAAGTGAGGATTAACAGGAGTGCCCTGCTGGCCTGATCTTTGGCTCCATCTCAGGAATTTACTGCCGTTGTTTGCCACAGCACTTGGAGTTCTTCTATACATCGCTCTCGCGATCCTCTTGATATGGGCACCCCGGCTGCGGACACGATGGAAGTTGATCACTTCTCGCGTGCTTGGCGTTGTCTGTCTAGCCCCGCTTGTTATCGCGCTACCAGCCATCCTTTTCGGACTGGCTTTGGGAAACAGCGGTCCCCCGGCCCAGACGAGGACAGTTCGGTCAGCCGGGGGCGAAGAAGCACGTCTCAGCTATGAAGCTGGGTTCCTAGGACGTGACTACACAGAAGTTACGTTGAAGCGGCCCGCCTGTTGTCGGCACACGGTGGTCTTTTGGCATCAAGGGCCGAGCTGGTTCGATGATCCGAAACTGGAATGGCTGGACAACCAACATCTTCAAATCAGCTATCACAGCCGCCCCGATGATCCTCAACACTGCGACGAGCACCTGAGAGATATCACTATCGTTTGCAAGCCCAGTCCGCTTGGAAGCGGATTACCAGCGAAACAAGGTGCACAGCCCACTTCAGCAGACCATCCATAAACGTCTAGCATCGTTCCCTCCCTGAAAGCCCCGAAGGGCCTGTTACATTCTTTCTACGGAGGCCGAAAGATTGATACGGCCCGGAATCTAGTCTCCTGCTCTGAACGGCCCAAGGTAGCCGACAATCCGATTTTAGGGGCTATTTGTGCTTTCTCAACTCGGCCATAAGATTCACATTTTGCGCCTCTCTTAGCCTGCCTAGGATTGAGACCAGGTGCAGCACAAGTAGTACGAGGAATATGGCGGGAACGTAGAGCATTGATATCTGCCCTGGTTGCTGTCGAAACGGGATGGCGTGAACAAGCTCCGCTATGCTCCACAACAGCACGATCCCGCACGCGATAATCCCAACGATCGAGAGCACACTTCCACGCTTCAAGGCGGAGGTACTGATGAGGGTGCCGATCAGTAACAGGAATGCGGAAAGCACCGCGAGCAGATCAAGCAAGGTCCCAGCCCCCGAGATCACGCAAAACCATGTAGTGGCAATCGACACGAGTAGAGCAAATATAAAGCTCAGATAGAACACGACGTCCCTCCTGGCCTTCGGTATGAGTCTATGCTCTGAAACTCTGCAAGCCATTACAGGCTTCAGCGCTCTTCAGTACGCAATCCGCTCCACTTCATCGAGCGCGACCTCATCGCTGCGCCGATCGTAAAGCCCCGTGGTCCGCGCTGACTCATGACCGGCCATCTGCTGAGCGATCTCCAGCTTGCCGCCGTTCTGCAGGTAGGTAGTGATTCCAGTCGCGCGGAAGCTGTGGGCGCTGATCTTGGTTTTGAGTCCTGCAGCTCGCGCCCGCCGCTGAATCATCATGTGAACGTTGGCCTGGGGCAGGGGAGTGCGATCGGTCAGCCGGCCATAACGCAGGGTAGGGAAGAGCGGGGCCTCGGGTTCGCTGGCGAGCCCTGACGCGGAGATCCACTCCTCTAAATACTGGTCCAGATTGTGATGGCAGGGAAGCTCGGTCACCTTGCCGCCCTTCTCGTGGAGCCGCACCCAGCCGCGGCGCTTCTGCACATAGAAGTCTTCGACCTTCATTCCGGTAGCCGCGCCGACGCGGGCGAAGGTGTATCCCATAAGGGCGATCAGGGCCCGGTCGCGAAGCCCGAGCAGGGAAGTGGTGTCGATCGCGGCGAGCAGCTCCCGCATCTCGTCGGCTGAGAGGACAGAGGTCTTGCCCTTGCGTACGCTGTGCTTCGGTCCCCGTACCGCATGGGCCGGGTTGGTCTCCATGATGTGCCCGGTCACCAGCCAATCGAACAGCATCCGGATCGCGGCTAGGTGCTGTTTGACGGTCGGCTTCGAGTGCGTGCGGCCGAGCTGCTCGACGTAGGCCGCGACGTGCATCGGCGTCACCCCGGCCAGCTCCCCTAGGCATCTCTCCTCACACCAGCCGGAGAAACCCTGGACGGCTTTGAAGTACGCGCGGCGGGTGTTCGAGTTGCGGATGTTAACGGTGAAGAAATCCCAGAAGCGTTCTCCCCGCCTGGGCATAGCTTGGAAGAGCGCAGGCAGTAGATCAGGGCTCCGTGCGGCCGCTAGTGAAAGCTTTTTGGCCGCCCCAAAGTCTGACAACTCTTGTTTGGGCTGGCTAGTCATAAGGAATCAGCATCAATTGTTTGAGACTGCACTCGATTAGCAAACTGAACGAATTCTTGCCGCCAGGCTTCGCTGTCGTCCTTTGAGCCTGTTGCATAGATGTACGTAGCGCTCCCAAAATGCTCCATCAAGGGAGCTTTAAAGTAGTGGCGGATTCCTGGAGGCAGAAGGTAGGCTGTCTTCGCGCAAAGGCTGTACGAAAACCTCCTCCCGTCTTTGGTCGGGGGCATGTCCTGGCCTAGATCGTATTCAGGTCTATCGCCTTTTTTGAAACTAGCGCTCTCGTACCAACCAACGGCATAGTGTTGCTTGTCAGCGTCTCTAGCGATGAAAACTACAAGCCACTTCCCATTTCTTTCCGGCGCGTTCCTCGGGATTGAGCCGTAAAAGCACCCATCGATCATTCTTTTGAAATTGAAGCGCTCGAAGTTTTCCCCATCTTCAAAGCGAGTCACCGTCTCCGGCTCGCCCTGGTAGAAATGCGCCCAATTCACCTTTGCGATCACAATCCCATCAATCTCTGCCGAGATTTCCCTTGAGCTCAAAGCGCCACCTCACCTTTCATATTTACATATGATAACGTCCTTTATCGTATGTAGGCTGCAGTCAGATGACCACTCCTAAAATCCGCGTTATCGTCATTCCATGTCTACATTAGAAGCGGCCTTGCAGAAGTTCGAAGCTGCAGAAGCCAACCTTGAAAAGCTCGAAACGCTTTGGGGAAAGATTTCTGCGCTCATCCCGAGCGGGATCTCGTTTGGTGCACCGCCTGAATATGACGAATTGTGCCAAGCTTTCAACGGCATATTGCCGGCCTTGCCGGCAATCAGTGGTGTTCGAGCCGACTGCCATCTGTTGGACTTCGACAGTATTGGGCAAATGCGACTTGACGCACATGAATTGGGTGAGGTTGATGCGCAGATATATGTCGAGAACGAGATCGGGAGTCCTGGCAAGAAGCTTCGAGAGTATCGCTTTCTCTTAAATGCGAAGCGACGTGAGCTGGTGCGTGGCCGACTTCTAGCGCTTATCGGCGAGGTTGATGAATTTATTGCCTTACTTGCGCCGACACTAGAGGATTCGGTGATTAATGCTCATGTTACCGGGCCGCCCTGGTCGCAGCTAAATGACGCTGTGCAGGAAATAGAAACGCTTCTCGGCAGCAACCCGAAGCCTCCCCGGTGGTACGACCTGCAAAGGCACCTTCATTTTGGTATGTTCGGCGACTTGTCTGACATCATTAAAATGGACTGGCCGGCCGTTAAGGCTGGCCTTCAGCGTGGCGCTTATGGCGAGCACGATCCGATTCCTGTTGGCGTTGATGATCTCGATGACATAGTTGCGGCGCGGCCGCAAGGTCACGTTACATCGCAGCTCAATTGGTCGGCTCTTACCGACGATCAGTTCGAGCGGCTTATGTTCTTCCTCATCAGTGACACGCCCGGATACGAGAATGCTCAGTGGTTGCAGAATACGCATGCCGCCGACAAAGGCCGCGACCTGTCTGTTTCTCGGTTAGACAGTGATCTATTGGGCGGCGTGCGACGGCATCGGGTCATTATTCAGTGCAAGCACTGGCTGTCCAAAAGCGTCGGTCCTGGCGATGTGAGCGATGTGCGGAGTCAGATGGAGCTTTGGCAGCCGCCGCGTGTCGATGAGCTAATCATTGCGACGACAGGGCGCTTCACAGTGGATGCGATCTCTCTTGTTGAGCAGCATAACCAAGCCGACCGCGCCTTGCATATCCACATGTGGCCGGATAGTCATCTCGAAAAATTACTGGCAGCGCGACCACATCTTATTGGTCAATTTCGTTTGAGACAGAGCAGCTAGGGATTTGCCAAGAGTTCTGATTTCCTAACTTGAATAAGCGTCTGGAGGTCTAGCCAACCACCCATTTTTCCCGCTTGATGAGATCGAGGACGCCGATCGCGGTCATGCCCAGTTCATTGCAGACATCCGGGATGTTCGGCCGCAGCACGTTGCCGGTCGGCTTTTCATCCGTCACCAGCTGAAGCCCTTCGACCCGCGCCAGTGCAATGACGAACGGATCGGCCGAGGTGCGCAGCTTGCGTTCGCCGACCAGGCGTGGAAATTGCGTGAGGACCTGCGCCGCCTCGATCTGCACGGGGTCATCGAGTTCGCGGAACATCGCCCGGCGGGCCTTGAGCCAGGTGTGCAGCTCGTCGGAGCGCTTCTTTGTTTCGTGCAGCACATCGACCGGCGCGATCAGGCGGCCGGCTTCGATCAGCGCATCCATCTTCGCCCAAAAGCCTGGGAAATTTTCGATGGTGTAGCGCTCCTGCCATGCGGCGATCAGGGAACTGGTATCGATGCAATAGGTCATCGGGCGCTAGGCGTCCACCCGTTGAAAGGCGGCCCGTTCCAGCGCGGGGATATGTTTCACCTTCGCGCCGAGATAGCTCGACACATCGTTGAGCGTGATGCGTTGGTCGTAATAGCTGCGCAGAACAAGCCGCGTATAGCCGCGACCGTTCCAGCTCATCAGCATGACCGAACGCTTGATTGTGACTGCCTTCTTTTCGCCGAGGGCCTTTTCGGCCGCCGCTTGCCGGTACTCATCCAAGAACCTCGCGCGTTGAGTGTTGTAGAAATCCCACGTCGCGCGCTTCAGGGTGACGAAGCGCAGCAGCAGAGCTTCGCGGCTGACGCCGATATCCTGCGCGATGATCCGTAGATCATCATCGCTCCATTTGCGTTCGCCCGCCGCCGCGACTTTGGGGAATGACAGCACTAGACCGCGCGGCATCAACGCCGCCGCCGCCACCTGATCGCAGAAGCGCTCGATGCGCTGCTCTTCGGCCGTCGTGCCGGGGTTACCGCTGTTGCCGTTCGAGATCGCGCTTTCGCCGAGGATGATGTGCGTCAGCTCATGCAAGAGCGTGAAGCACTTGCCGCCCGGGCTATAGTCCCGGCCGTTGACGACGACGACCGGTAGCGTTTCTTTCGCGATGGCGAAGCCGCGCATTTCTTCCAGCTCGACGCTGTTATGCGGCCCGCTGATGACAAAGACCATCACGTCGTTTTCTTCCAGCTTGCGCCGCCAGAAATCGAACACGCGGCCGGCCCGCGCCGCCTTCTTCTGCGCTTTGTCATCGACGCCTAGGAAGTTGCGGATCGCAATACCAAGGGCTTCGGGATCGTCGCCCAGCTTCGCTTTCAGCCAAAAGCCGCGCGGCTCTTCGCGCAGATCGTCTTGCAGTTCCAGAGCCACTTCCCGTCGCTCATAGGCGGCGCGTATGTGAAAGGCTAGATTGGCCGTGATGCTGGGGTCGCCCGAATCCGGCAGCCGGCGGAAATCCCGCAGCGGCGCGAAGTCGGCCGGGGGCTCCGGCAGGTAGAAGACGGCGAGGGGAAAATGATATTTTGCCGCGAGACAGCGCAGCTGATTAAGCGACGGCGCGGTATCCCCGGCTTCCCACGCCTCGATATTTCCGGCCGTGACGTTTGCTGCTTTGGCTGCATCCGCAACCGTCACCTTGGCGCGGTTCCGCGTCCAGACGAGCAGTGCGGGTTTTATAAGGGCCTTGGTCGCCACAGCGTTTGTTCCTTCGACAGCCATCGGCTGTAAGGCCGAGCCGGTTCTTAAGCGTAGCCACCCTGGCCAACTTCTGCAATGTTTCCGCCGGTTCGCGCCCGACGCGGCGGTTGATCGATCCGCGAAAAGATTGCCGGTAGCACTCAAAAAGGGAGGGCATCAGCCGACATTCACCGGCACGAGCGTCATCGTGTCATTCCCAAAGATATCGATTACCTTGACCTCAACCGTGTAACGACCGGGACGATCATTTAGCAGCGCGGGAACAGGTTTGTTCCCGAAATCCGGTTCTTCCGCCGTCGAGGCTGTGGGTTTGTGGGACGCGGGCTTTATCCGCGTTCCAAGCGCTTGCGCGGCAAATCCATAGCCTTTGCTAGTGCTGCCCATGCTTCTTCCTGGTCTGCGATGGCGGGGCCTGGGTGTCCGTTGAAGCCGGTGCGGGCGCGATTACCTGTTGTTGTAGCTGGTCGAAACGAGTGTTCAACGCTGACACTTGCCGGGTAAAGAAGAAGTACGTCCCGGAGGCTCCCAGAGCAAAGCCCAGAGCCAGGATGAGGGCGAACACGGTCCAGGTCTGGAAGCGGGCCTCCTCCTCGACGGACTGCTGCGCCTCCATCCTGCGATGAAACCCGCCCAACAGTTCATCGAGCCTCGCCTGCATCTCCGGCGTAGGCGGTCGTGCCTGCTCCTGCGCCTGGTCCTTCTCTGGAGCGGCCTTGGCCTGCTCCTCCTGGGGCGCATTGCTGAACAGGGAACCGGCCCGCTCCTTGATGTCTTTCGCAAAGGCGACAGTACGGTCTTTGACCTCGTGGGCAAACTCCCTGGCAGCGGCGATGAGCTTGTCCAGACGGCTCAGCTCTCGGGCCTCGCGCTCTTGCACCTGAGCAATCTGCTGCTCCGCTCCTCGTTCCCAAAGTTCGATCACCTTGTCCGCGCTCAGGTGCGGCGCGGGCAGCTCAGCCCGCTGCTCCCTGAGCCCATCGATCTCCCGGTGCCGCTCCATCGCCTCGGGGCCATTGCCACGAAGCGTTTTCTCCTCCCGCAGCTCGGCCAGATCGGGGCGGCCCTGATCGGCCCAGGAACGCGCATCCAGGCGCTGCGCCGGATCCTGAATATGGCCGTGCCGTTCCATGGCCGCGTTCATCATCTCGACCCACTTCTCGCGCACCTCCATGGGCTTGTCCCGCGAGTTCCACTCCGGGTCTTTCTTCGCTCCATTGC